>JBDTQR010000254.1:0-5718 GCA_039932095.1 bacterium
TGGCTGATACCGGACCTTATGAAATACGGCCCGCCAATTATCGGGACAGACTTAAATTGGTGGACGGCACCTTCCAAACAATCCGTGGGGAAGTCCGTTCAGGTGCCCATGTCGTGATCGAGAGTCAGCTTGATCCCGTAAAAAGCTACTTGGATGGCGATGTTTTCACCAACGCCGTATTGATGGCACCAAGGACGTCTGCGCCTTATACTGGGACGCGTTGGGAGCTGCGGCTGAATGATACTGGTGCCTGGTCGCTCTTCAATCAGGGGTATGAAGAGCGACTATTGGATGGTGGCGGCGGCGTTTTGAAGCTGGGCAAGGGCGGCGGAAACGCTGACGGCCCGCTTGACCGAGTTTCGGAATGGCTTGTTTTTAGAGATTTCGTCGGCTTTCGGTTTCGCCCCGTGGGGGTTGAATCCGGTTGGCTTTCGCACATCGATGGGAAGGCAGCAATACTTCGCCGTGGAATGCCAATTGGCCTCTTTTGTTACTGGAATGTGTATCCCCACTTGCAGAGCGGCTAACGGGTTAAGTAAAGTCGGATTGTGCCCGCTGAAATGAATGCCCAGATCGCAGCGGAGATCCAGTTTCACAGGACCGATCAAAGGTCCAGGCCGGCTTCGCGCATCCGGGCGACAGTTCGGTCAAAATTTTGCGCTTCATATTCGCTTTCTGATTCTGAGGTCCAGAATTTTTCGCGATCAATATGGAGCCCGGTTGCCTTGGTTTTTGTCTCGATTGCGAGCGTGTCCGCATGGAGGCCGACGAAATCCACTCGTCTGTCGACATTCAGGCATTGGGCGATCGGCCTCAATTCGTCGGGGTTTGCAAGTAGACGGTCGAAATTGACAAAACAGAATTTCGCGGCAGGGAAGCCAAAGAGATCTCCGTCCTTAACAAGCAGGCGCACTGCCAGCATGCTGCTGAATATCTCTGCCTGAATGTGAGCATGGCGCCTCATGTATATCAGAAAGGCTTCCTGATCGTCCGTTATCATTCCCTTTGAGGCCCACTGAACGTCGTTTCGGCGAAAGCGGAAGTCAATAAATTCGGAAACAAGAGTCTTGCGCGGATGGCGATAGGCGCAGAGGAAATTAAAGTTGCGGAATGTCCAGGCCATGAGTGGAACCGGAAAGTGCCCGAAGGCAAACTCGTTTTCCTTTATATCGCGCAATGTTTCGAAGAAGTTCACGTCTTGCATCGCAGTGGACGGATGAGTCGCATTTTGTTCGACTGAAAGGGTCTTCGTGTTCAGCCGATTATTTCTGTTTACATGCCAGCCGGTGTTGCGGAAGCCCATTTTTTCCAGGACTGCGGCGAGAAAATATGTTCCAGCCTTAGGGATCGTATATATGTAGATCTTCACCGAATAGAACCCAACATGCTTGCGTCGCAAAGTGCTTGGCGTTGCATTTTCTTAACGATTGCAGGGGTCCAATGCAAGTGAGTCGTGCTTGTCTTCTCATAGCGAGAAGATCTGGGGATGAGTTGCCTTCGTCCAAAGTCAATGAGGCTTGGCCTAGGACAGGTCGCGGGAAAGGGGACCGGAATTGGCTCTTGGCTTTCTTTCAGGCAACGCTGGCAATACCGCATAGTTCTTGCCCCGCTCAATCCGGCAGTTCCAGTCCCGGTCTCCTCCAGGTACTGACCCTTCATTGGCGCCGTAGCGGCGTTTTAAAGGTTGGGCGTCTTCAGGGCATGGCACCTTTCGGAAACAGATGGACAAAAAGTTGACCCGCAGTTCGAATTTCAAGGCCCAGATTGTCGACGTCAATCTCCTCCCCGGTGTCTTCTTCCATCTCCATGATGCTTTCCAGAAATGCAACCGAAGAAATGTTCAGACCTGCCCCGAACAGGATTGTGTCCGGGGAGACAGCCTCTGCCCTTGCGCGTCTGGCCAGAATGGCGGAGAATTGGACCCAATTCACGTTGCTACTCCTTGGCAATTTGTTGAAGAAGACTCTTTAACAGTCCGGTGAAGTTGAACCTACAGCCTATTGAGTTTTTTGGAATGATCAACCTTGTCTTCAATGCAAAGCGGGCTGCCAGCAGCGTCGAGCTTCCTTTTGACGACGGGCGTGTCGTCGCCGCGCTGCAAGATGCCCTTTCGGCCGCCAGGTTTACGACGGATCCGCCACCTGAATTGGAACTGATTAAGCTGCTTGTCGCCGTTTCCCGGGCCTTTTTCAGGGCTGGTCAATACGGCGATGCTCAGCGCGTGATCCTGGCTGCGCCATTTCCGATTCGGACGCGCTATCCGATGCGCCTGATGCTGGTGAAGATCTATTCCCGTCTGTCCTGCACGGAAGAATTGATCGCCGAGTTCCGCGATCTCATGCAACGTCCCAATCCGATTCTCATCCGTGACCAGTTTCTGTCCAGCGAGGCCTCGCGACTCGGCGTCGGATGGCGTCTTGCGGATTGCGCGCGCCTCAAGCCGGCGCTTTCTGGCCCTCTGCCTGCGGATCCCGTTGCGTGGCTCGAACACGGGGATGGTGAGTGGTTGACTGAGAAGCCAAATGCCGCTGTCGCCGCCAGCAGCCCAAAGTTTGCCCAGATCGCCAGACTGATGACCATGGACCCGGCCGATGTTGCAACCCGCATGTTGGCGCAGAGTGACATCGTCGCGCGCGGTATCTATCTCTATCGAGCGGCGGAAATCGCCAGGGTCTCGCCTCCGGGCACGCCGGGCGCGGCAGAAATGATCGCTTTCTATGAGCGATTCCTGCGTGAGAATTTGTCAATTGATGTCGGACCGCTGGAAGCCGAGATGGCCCGAGGCCGCAATTGCATATTGCTCATGGCCCACTCTGGCTCGTCGTTCCGTTTTGAGGCGTTTTCGCGCCTGCCCGGGACCAAGTGCATGGTTTCCAACCGGGATTTCGTGATTCCGGGCATCTCGTGGAGTCCTGTCGCTGCCGATTCTGCCAATCGGACGCTCAACTTTCTGAAATTCGCGCGCACGCTTAGAAAAACCCCGCAACTGGTCATCATACTTCCGGATGGCATGCAGGGTGGTGCCCGTGGCGAGACAGTCGTCAACGGCAACCGGTTTCAGATCGGTTTGGGCGGTGCCGCTCTGGCCCGCGTCGCTCCGTCGACCCTGTTCTTTGCCCATACTGTACAGCAAGGTCACAAGGTGATCGTCGAAGTGACGAAGGGCCCGGAAGACGGACCGGGAACGGACCCGGAAATCTCCGACCAAACCTTTCTCGATTTCGTTGGCCAGGGCATCGCCCGCATCCTCAGCACCACGCCGGAAGACATCATGGCCTTTGGATTTCTGAATTCGCTGATCACGGAGGAAGAGGAAGGCGAGCCACCATGGGACTCTTGAGACATTTCACCGCCGGAATGCCGCAGCTTGATATTCATACTCTGGCCGAAGAATGGGCACTTGCCTATGCGATGGAAAGCACATGGATGCTGCTGGCAGAGAGCCTTGGTAAGCCGCCGACGCAATGGCTCGACGCGGCAGGCGGCCGGATGTACGGCGCGGTCATGGCCATCGAAACCCGGTTTGACCTCGACCATCCCGTTCTGGAAGACGATATTGTGGCCGCCCAGACCGATATGACCGCCGTTCGCAAACCACACGCCATTGCGCTGACATCATTCGCTGTGGCAGGGCAGGTCCGGGCCGAAGCGCGGGTACTGACCAGTTTCATCCGCCGCGACCAGCCCGGTTCCAACAAGAAATTCTCCAAAGTCCGCGATGTCTGGACCGCCCCCGATCTGGATCCCGATGCAGTCGACGACTGGCTGGAACGCCATCACGCAGCCAAAAGTTTCGCCTCGCCGACCGGTCTTGCCATGCAATACGAAATCAACCGCCTGCAAGATTTCAACGCCGCCGATTTCCTGTATTTCAAGAATTTCGTGCGGATCGCCCGGGCAGCGGAATGGCGCAACGGCCGCCAGACCGCGCCTGAACTGGTGGCGCATCGGCAGGGCTTCTATTTCGGCAATGTCGAGGATGGAGAGGTGATAGACGCGCGGATTGACCGGCAGGACGGTCTCACCAGAACTGCGCTGCTCGGCGACGATGGGAGAACCTTGTTCTGCAGCACGTCTCTGATGCGCCCAGTGGCCATCAGGCCCAGATAGGTTGGCACCGAATGCAGAATGGTCGGTTTCAGGTGGTCAGTCCAGCCAAGGAAGGTTGTGCTAAAACTGTTTGGTCACGGCTTCAGGCCTTTACCCCGGATGCCGTCATCAGACCTGTCGCCCCAGTATCCCAATTAACCGGGATTTTGTGACAAGACGCGCAGAACCGACTGGTAACTCTCGTCCAGATGGTCCTGCATCCGGGCGGTGGCAGCCTGGGGATCGCCTGACCGCAGCGCCGCGAGGATCGCGCTGTGCTCGGCGATGGTCTGGCGCGGCCGGCCCGGCAGTTTGATTGACAAATGCCGCGCGCGCAGCACCTCTCCCATCACCTTTTGCAGCAACTCTTCGACCACGCTATAGCCGCTCAATTGGACGATCTGGCGATGGAACTCGATGTCGAGCGCCATGTTGCGCATGGTATCGCCGGTTTCAATGGTCAGTTCCTGTTCGACAATCAAGGTTTCCAGCCGGCGGCTGTCAGTCTCGGTGAAAGCTGTGACTGCTTTGGCAAAGGCCACCATTTCAAGATTGATCCGTATGATGCAGCATTCGATGACACGGGCTGGATCAACCGGCGACACTCGGGTGCCGACATTTGGGATGACGGTGATCAATCCCTCATCGGCCAGTCGCCGGATCGCCTCGCGAATCGGGGTGCGGCTTACCCCCAGCCAGTCAGCAAGCGATCGTTCATTGATGGCAGCCCCCGGCGCCAGATCCGACGACTGGATACGCTCGCGCAAAAGATCATAGACCTGCTGTGGCGTTGACAATCGCCGGTCAATCAACGGTGTCGATAAGGCGTCCTGACTTGCCACGCGCGCTGCCTCCGCCCTATACGTTAATGCGACCACCGCCCGGTCGAGCCATCCCCAACCTAACACAAAGCGCTTTGGACTGCCACTGGCATTCCGGTATCCCAGCGCGACGCCTCATGGCCCGACCGTTTTCAGAAGCAAGCAGCTTTATTTCTGCATTTGCTCTCCCTGCTACGTTTGGGTCTGGCCTGATCACGACCAGAGCCACATTTTCAAACTAACATGCCAGTTGTTGGCCGATCAATTCAACTGGTATACCGGTAGAGCAGGCGCGGATCTCGTGCCGAAACGGAAGCAGGCAGACTGAACGTTTGAAGTGGGGGTGACGCAGCACCGGGCCTTGTGGAGGGGGCTCTGGCTGGAACAAAACAAGTGTCGGCCCGCAGGCATCAATTGCTCAGGGCCAGATCCGTTGCCCCGCCGGACGGAACAACCGCGATAAGGACCAAAGCGAAACCTGGCCAAGGAAGCCGGGCCGCGGCGGAAGAAGAATCGATCAAATTCAATGTCTAACGGGAGGAATTGTGATGAAATACCCCAATCTCATGCGTCAAATCAGTTTTGGTGCTGCCATGTTGACCGGGTGCGCCTTTGCCGGATCGGCCTTCGCTCAGGAGGTTGTCGCAGGTCCGTCCGCCGATCCTGGATGCTATGTGCCATGGTCGGCTGAAACCCAGTTCTTCAAATATCCGGCCAAAACCGGTCCCTACCGCATCGCGCTTGCCAATGGCTATATCGCCAATACCTGGCGCATCCAGATGATCCAGACCGCCAAGGCCTATGCCGC
>JBDTQR010000255.1:0-5715 GCA_039932095.1 bacterium
ACAGTTCGGTCTCAAGGAAGATCTGGCCGTCGGTGATCGAGATCACGTTGGTCGGGATGAACGCCGACACGTCGCCGCCCTGGGTTTCGATGATCGGCAAGGCGGTCAGCGAGCCCGAGCCGAAATCTTCGTTCAGCTTCGATGAGCGTTCCAGCAGACGGGAGTGCAGATAGAACACGTCGCCCGGATAGGCCTCACGCCCCGGGGGACGGCGCAGCAAGAGCGACATCTGGCGGTAGGCCACAGCCTGCTTGGACAGGTCATCATAGATGATCAGCGCATGGCGGCCATTGTCGCGGAAAAACTCCGCCATCGAGGTCGCGGCATAGGGGGCAAGAAACTGCATCGGCGCCGGGTCGGAGGCGGTCGCGGCGACCACGATGGTGTATTTGATCGCGCCGGTCTCTTCCAGCTTCTTGACGAGCTGCGCCACGGTCGACCGCTTCTGGCCGATGGCAACATAGATGCAATAGAGCTTCTTGTATTCGTCATCGCCAGCCGCGTCGTTATACGACTTCTGGTTCAGAATGGTGTCCAGCGCGACAGCGGTCTTGCCGGTCTGACGGTCACCGATGATCAATTCACGCTGACCACGACCGATCGGGATCATTGCGTCCACGGCCTTCAACCCGGTCGCCATCGGCTCATGCACCGACTTGCGCGGGATGATGCCCGGAGCCTTCACATCGGCCTGGCGCCGTTCGGAGGTTTCAATCGGACCCTTGCCATCGATCGGGTTGCCCAGACCGTCCAGCACGCGGCCCAGAAGGGCATTGCCCACTGGCACGTCCACGATGGAACGGGTGCGCTTGACGATGTCGCCTTCCTTGATGTCCTGGTCGGTGCCGAAAATAACGATACCGACATTATCGACTTCGAGGTTCAGCGCCATGCCGCGGATCCCGCCGGGGAATTCCACCATCTCGCCGGCCTGCACGTTGTCGAGGCCGTAAACCCGGGCGATGCCGTCGCCGACGCTCAGCACCCGGCCAACTTCGGCCACTTCAGCGTCTTTGCCGAAATTCTTGATCTGGTCCTTCAGGATTGCAGAAATTTCTGCCGCTTGGATTCCCATCACCCAACCTCTTTCATTGCATTCTGGAGTGCCGCGAGTTTCGCCTTGACCGAAGTGTCGATCATGGTCGAGCCCACCTTGACGATAAGTCCACCGATGAGGCTCTCATCGACTGACGCGTTCAGTTTGATTTCCTTGCCGGAACTGGCCTTGAGCGAGGCGATCAGCTTGGCGGCCTGGTCCGGGGTCAGAGCGGTGGCCGAGGTCACCTCTGCCGTCACTTCGCCCTTTTCCACCGCAATCCGGCGCTGCAGATCGGCCACCAGTTGCGGCATTACGAACAGCCGGCGCTTGGTCGCCATCAGGGCCAGGGTATGCGCCATCAGATCAGACACCCCCATTTTCGCAGCCACAGCCTGCACCGCCGCTGCCTGTTCTTCACGCACGATGACCGGCGAGGCGATCATGGCAGCAAATTCCGGGCTGGCTTTCAGGGCGTCCTGCAGCGCATCGGCATCTGCTTCCAAGGCTTTCAGTCCGCCCGATTCCTTGGCAAGCTCAAACAAGGCCTGGGCATAGCGCCCGGCAATGCTGAGGGAGATTGATGCTGGTTCTGACACGTCATCCCTTCCGTTTTTAGACACGTTCCCCGCTTTGTCCCACGGATCAAGCGAATCCGTTGGCGCACACGAGGTTGTCTGCGTCTGTCGATTTCGGGTGTCCATAGCAGAGCATCTGTCACCCCGCAACAGGGAAGGCCCGTCATTTTACGCGGGCGCGCGTGCGGCAAATGGCACTGGTTCATTGACCATCAGCGCTGGGTGCCGTCGGGGCCAAAGCGGGCAGACAAGACCCGCCAACGTACAACGGTCTGGGTGGAGCGGGGCCAACCCGAACCGGCGCACAACTGATTTCGCAGGCCCACCTCCTGCGTCGTGCAGACGGATCCCCATGGGGTCAACCTCAGACTAACCCTGTCTCGGCACCCCTTGCGGCGCAGGCAGGCCCTGCAGACCTTTCAATGGCCGGGTCACGATTGCCCCCAGCCCACCCCGCGTCGGCGCATAGACCTGCTTGCTGACCTCGACAATCAGCACACCTCCCGCCAGCCACGGTGCCGAGCGCCCCAGCCACTCCCACAACGCCGAGGTCCGCAGCCAGAACCGGCCCTGTGACGGCGGAGCGAACAGCGCGGTGACGGCGCTCTCAGGGGTAAATCCATGACGCTTCAACTCAGCCTCCAGCTGGCCAATTGAATAGGGACGGCCAAAGCCGAAGGGCGTGCCATCGCGCCGTGACCACAATCCGATCCGGTTTGGCACCACGAACAGCGCCCGGCCGCCCGGCCCCAGCACCCGGAAGCACTCCTCCAGCACAGCCGAGGAGTTGTCAGAGGTTTCCAGCCCATGCATTACCACCAGACGGTCGACAAAGCCGGTCGACAGCGGCCAGGCATCGTCATCACACAGCGCACAGACATTGCTTTCCCCGGCGGGCCACGGCATCACCCCCTGCGGCCCCGGCATCAGGCCGATCACCCGTCGCGCCTCGCCGAGATAGGGCCGCAGCAACGGGATCGCAAAGCCGAACCCCACCACGGTCTGCCCGGCCATCGGCGGCCACATCGCCACCACCTGATCACGGATAGCCCGCTGGGCCACGCGGCCCAGTTGCGTGCGATAGTAGAAATTCCGCAGGTCCAACACGTCCAGATGCATCAGGTGTCCAACATCAGATCAGCCCATACCATAGCAACCCGCGCGGTTTTTCCACACCCCTTTCATTTCGGTGAAGATATCGCCGCCGCCATGCTTGCATTCCTGCTGATGGGTGGCCACTTCGGGCCGTCAGACTTCGGGTTGCACCCAGTTCAACCTTGGTCCACGTTGGGCCGCTGCCAAAGGAGACCGCGATGCCGCTCGACCTCGTCACCATCCCTTGCCTGTCGGACAACTACGCCTATCTGCTGCATGATGAGGCGACCGGCCACACCACCCTGATCGACGTGCCCGAAGCCGCGCCGATCCTTGCCGCCCTGACAGCCCGCGGCTGGCGACTGGATCAGATCCTGCTGACCCACCACCACGCCGACCATATCCAGGGCACCGCCGAAGTCGTCGCCGCCACCCAGGCCACCGTGCTGGGAGGCCGCGCGGATGCCCACCGCTTGCCGCCGCTGACCCGCGCTTTGGCTGAGGGGGACACCGTGCAGATCGGCCCGGAAACTGCCGATGTGCTTGACGTTTCCGGCCACACGGTCGGCCACATTGCGTTCCACCTGCCGGACTCGGGCTACGCCTTCACCGCAGACAGCCTGATGGCCGGTGGCTGCGGTCGGCTTTTCGAAGGCTCCCCGGCCCTGATGTGGCAAAGCCTGTCGAAGCTCGCCGCTTTGCCCGGTGAA
Source organism: bacterium (assembly GCA_039932095.1). GTDB lineage: Bacteria > Pseudomonadota > Alphaproteobacteria > Rhodobacterales > Rhodobacteraceae > Stagnihabitans. The sequence continues at coordinate 3,420 of JBDTQR010000255.1, forward strand.
ACCTTGATCTGTTCGGGCCACGAATACACCACCGCCAACCTGCGTTTTGCTGCCACCATCGAGCCCGACAACCCCGCCCTGCTGGCACGGATCGAGCGCGTCGCCAAGGCCCGCGCTGAAAATCGCGGCACTGTACCGTCACGATTGTCCGGAGAATTGGCAACCAACCCTTTTCTGCGCGCCCGCCTGCCCCATATTAAGGCAGCGATCGGCATGCCGGACGCGACCGACGCCGCGGCCTTCGCGGAAATCCGCGCCCGCAAGGACAGATTCTGAGCAGCAGCAATCACATTTTGGGCACGATCAGGACGGAATGCGTTTTCCACAGCAATTAGCACTTGAAGATTACGGAATAACACCGATCCTTAACAGTATGAGGCCACGGTCAAATTGGGCTCACCGGACAATCCGGAGCCCGTGGACCTGCAAAACAGGAGCACGCTGAAGTGCCATCATTTTCGACCACACTCGAGCAAGCCATCCACGGTGCCTTGGCCCTTGCCAACGCCCGTCGCCACGAACTCGCCACGTTGGAACATCTCCTGCTGGCCCTCATCGATGAACCTGACGCTGCCCGCGTCATGAAAGCGTGCTCCGTCGATCTCGGCGCGCTGAAAAAGACCCTTGTCGAATTTATCGACGACGATCTGTCTACCCTTGTGACGGATGTCGAGGGGTCAGAGGCCGTGCCGACCGCCGCATTCCAGCGGGTCATCCAACGCGCAGCGATCCATGTCCAGTCGTCCGGCCGCACGGAAGTGACCGGTGCCAATGTGCTGGTCGCCATCTTTGCCGAACGCGAATCGAACGCCGCTTATTTCCTGCAGGAACAGGACATGACGCGCTACGACGCCGTCAATTACATCGCCCACGGCGTGTCGAAAGACCCGTCCTTTGGCGAGCCGCGGCCGGTGACCGGCGCCGACGACCCGACCGAAACCCCGAAGGGCGAAGCCGGCGATGCCAAGGAATCCGCGCTGTCGAAATACTGTGTCGACCTCAACGTCAAGGCCCGCAAGGGCGAGGTTGACCCGCTGATCGGCCGCGAACTTGAAGTGGAGCGTTGCATTCAGGTGCTGTGCCGCCGCCGCAAGAACAACCCGCTGCTGGTGGGCGATCCCGGAGTCGGCAAAACCGCCATCGCTGAGGGCCTGGCGTGGAAGATCGTCCGCGGCGAAACTCCGGAAATCCTGTCGCGTGCCACCATTTTCTCGCTCGACATGGGGGCGCTGCTGGCCGGCACCCGCTATCGCGGCGACTTTGAAGAACGCCTGAAAGCCGTCGTCAAGGAGATGGAGGATCACCCCGACGCGATCCTGTTCATCGACGAGATTCACACCGTCATCGGGGCCGGTGCGACCTCTGGCGGTGCGATGGACGCCTCCAACCTGCTGAAGCCCAGCCTGCAAAGCGGCAAGATGCGCTGCATGGGGTCGACCACCTACAAGGAATACCGCCAGCACTTCGAAAAGGACCGCGCCCTGTCGCGCCGGTTCCAGAAGATCGACGTCAACGAGCCGTCGCTGGAAGATACCGTCAAGATCCTGATGGGCCTGAAGCCCTATTTCGAGGAACATCACGACCTGCGCTATACCCATGACGCCATCAAGGCCGCCGTGGAACTGTCGGCGCGTTACATCCACGACCGCAAGCTGCCCGACAAGGCCATCGACGTGATCGATGAAGCTGGGGCCGCCCAGCACCTGTTCACCGAGAGCAAGCGCCGCAAAACCATCGGGATCAAGGAGATCGAGGCTGTCGTCGCCAAGATCGCCCGCATCCCGCCGAAATCGGTGTCGAAAGACGACGCCGAAGTTTTGCGCGATCTGGAAAAGACGCTGAAGCGCGTGGTGTTCGGTCAGGACAAGGCGATCGAGGCGCTGTCCAGCGCCATCAAACTGTCGCGCGCCGGTCTGCGCGAACCCGAAAAGCCCATCGGCAACTATCTGTTCGCCGGTCCGACAGGTGTCGGCAAGACCGAAGTCGCCAAGCAACTCGCCTCCACCCTCGGCGTCGAACTTCTGCGCTTCGACATGTCGGAATATATGGAGAAACATGCGGTTAGCCGCCTGATCGGTGCCCCGCCCGGCTATGTCGGCTTTGATCAGGGCGGCATGTTGACCGATGGCGTCGATCAGCATCCGCATTGCGTGCTGCTGCTCGATGAAATCGAAAAGGCCCATCCGGATGTCTACAACATCCTGTTGCAGGTGATGGACCATGGCAAGCTGACCGACCACAACGGCCGCTCGGTCGACTTCCGCAATGTGGTGCTGATCATGACCACCAATGCCGG
>JBDTQR010000256.1:0-5706 GCA_039932095.1 bacterium
GCCGCCAGCCCGGCGAGTTGTAGACATCGGCCTTCGACACCCGGTCCTGCATCTGCGCGCCGTAGTTCGGCGCCGCCGCGCCGAAACCGCCGCCATAAAGGCCGGGCGGTGTCAATACGGTCACATGCTCGCCGGGCAATTCGTCAATGAAGCGTGACGGCATCTGGCTTTGCCACTGGCCATAAACCCGGCGATTGGACGCGAAAGAGATCGTGCACAGCCTCTCGGCCCGGGTTATCCCGACATAGGCCAGCCGCCGTTCCTCCTCCAACCCCTTCTTGCCGCTTTCGTCCATGCTGCGTTGGCTGGGGAACAGGCCTTCTTCCCAGCCCGGCAGGAACACCGCCGGAAACTCCAGCCCCTTGGCGGCATGCAGCGTCATGATCGAGACTTTTTCCTGCGCCTCTTCGGTCTCATTGTCCATGATCAGCGAGACGTGTTCCAGAAACCCCTGCAAATTCTCGAACTGTTCCAACGCTTTGACCAGTTCCTTGAGGTTTTCGAGCCGCCCCGGTGCTTCGGGTGTCTTGTCGTTCTGCCACATCTCGGTGTAGCCGGATTCCTCCAGAATGACCTCGGCCAGTTCGATATGCGAATGCGGCCGCAGCGTCGCCGCGTGCCAGCGGTCCACCCCGTCGACAAAGGCGCGCAACTGCCCCGCCCCCTTGCCGCCGATGCCGCCCTGCGCCAGCAATTCGCGCGCCCCCTCCAGCAGGGGCACGTCAGACGCCCGCGCCGCACGCTGGATGTCGGCCTGCGCCTTGTCACCCAGACCGCGCTTCGGCGTGTTGATCACCCGCTCGAACGCCAGATCATCCTCGGGCGACACCGCCAGCCGGAAATAAGCCATCGCGTCGCGCACCTCCAGCCGTTCATAGAAGCGTGGCCCGCCGATCACCCGGTAGGGCAACCCGATGGTCAGAAACCGGTCCTCGAACGCCCGCATCTGATGCGAGGCGCGGACCAGTATCGCCATGCCCTCCAGGCTCATCGGGTCCAGCCCCCGCGCCCCGCGCTGCAACGCCTCGACCTCGTCGCCGATCCACCGCGCCTCTTCCTCGCCGTCCCAATGGCCGATCAGGCGGACTTTTTCACCCTCGGTTTCCTCGGTCCACAGGGTCTTGCCGAGCCGCCCGGCATTGGCCGAGATCACCCCTGAGGCGGCGGCCAGAATGTGCGGGGTGGAGCGGTAGTTCTGCTCCAGCCGCACGACCACGGCGCCGGGAAAATCCTTTTCAAACCGCAGGATATTGCCCACTTCCGCCCCGCGCCAGCCATAGATCGACTGGTCGTCATCGCCGACGCAACAGATGTTCCGATGGGCCTGCGCCAGCAGCCGCAGCCAGAGATATTGCGCGACGTTGGTGTCCTGATATTCGTCGACCAGAATATAGCGGAACCAGCGTTGATACTGGTCCAGCACATCCGCATGGTTTTGGAAGATCACCACGCAATACAGAAGCAGGTCGCCAAAATCTGTCGCGTTCAACGCCTTCAACCGCGCCTGATAGGCCTCATACAACTCGGTTCCGCGGTTGTTGTAGCCTGACGCTTCGGACGACGGCACACGGTCAGGCGTCAGCGCCCGGTTCTTCCAGCTGTCGATCAGCGAGGCTAGCTGCCGCGCCGGCCAGCGTTTTTCGTCGATATTGGCGGCGGCGATCAGCTGTTTCAGCAGCCGCAACTGATCATCGGTGTCCAGAATGGTGAAATTGGATTTCAGACCGACCAGTTCGGCATGGCGGCGCAGGATTTTCACCGACAACGAGTGGAACGTGCCCATCCAGGTCATCCCCTCCGCCGCGTCACCCAGCAAGCGGCCGACCCGCAGCCTCATCTCGCGCGCGGCCTTGTTGGTGAAGGTCACCGCCAGGATCTCATTCGGGCGGGCGCGGCCCATGGCCAGCAGATGCACGATCCGCGCGGTCAGCGCCTTGGTCTTGCCTGTGCCCGCCCCCGCCAGCATCAGCACCGGACCATCCAGCGCCTCGACCGCGGCGCGCTGTGCCGGGTTCAGGTCATCAAGATAGGGCCGGGGGCGTGCAGCAACCGCACGCTGGCTCAGCGGCATTGCCGCCTCGAATGCTTCGGAATCGTCCCAGCCGGTCATGGCCGCCAGCTTAGCGCGGGATGAAAGCAAGGGAAAGCACTGTTCTGCATATGTTCGCGCCTGTCCCGTAAATGCAGCGTTTTTTGGCGCAGCGCACACCACGGCTGGGCCGCAACGGCAGAGTTACTCGGCCTCGCCCTTGGGCCTCGGTCCCAACGGACCGCACCCCAAGCCGGGATATTGGTCGCGCATTCCCTCGGCATAGCGGCCAAACAGCCGCGAGAAGGTAAGGATATCGTCTTCGGACCAGGTGGAAAACAGCCGCATCGTGCGCTGCCATTTGGCCTGCCGGAATGCCTCCATCAGCTTGTAGGCGGCGTCGGTGGTGGTCAGGACGGAACGGCGGCCATCTTCCTGACTGACAGCCCGGGCGACATAGCCACGGTCGACCAGATCAGCGGCGATCCGGCTGGCGCGGGAGGGGTCCAGGTTCATCTCTTCGGCCAGCAATCCCACCGTCACCTCTTGCGGCACGGCGCGCCCATAGCCGTTCTGGATGCGCAGAATGGCCGACAACGCGTGAAACAGCGTGATCTCCAATCCCGACCCGATCTCGGCAATCAGGCTTTGCGGCAGATCGCCCTTCATCACCCGGCGGACATATTGAAAATTATCGACATCCAGCGCCAACAAAGCGTCCACCGCCGCCGCAGAATAGCCCGCCTCTTGCAGCGATTGCTTGATCTGTTCCTGATGGCGATAGGCATGGGGGCCGGTGTGCTTCATGAAATCTGCAAACCACACCCTTATGCGAAAGTCAAGTATCTGCATTAGGCAATTATATGCCCTTGACATACAATTTGTCGCCGCGTAATTCTGGCCGACACGCGCGAATAGGAGTTCATTATGTCTGAAGCCCCTCCAACGTCCCAAACCGGGCAAACCGTTGGTCAGGAGACTGGCTCTCTGCGGCTGGTCATCCTGTCGATCGGCCTGCTATTGTTGCTGGCTTCGCTTGACCAAAGCATCGTTTCCACCGCCCTGCCGACCATCGTGGCCGACCTTGGCGGGCTGGATCACCTGTCCTGGGTGGTGACGGCCTATATCCTGACCTCGACCATCGTCGCGCCACTTTATGGCAAGCTGGGTGACCTATACGGCCGCCGCAATACAATCTTCGTATCGGTTGCGATCTTTCTGGCCGGCTCGGCGCTGTGCGGTGTCGCCACTTCAATGACCTTTCTGATCGTGGCGCGCGCCCTGCAGGGCATGGGCGGCGGCGGGCTGTTCGTGTTGGCGCTGTCGGTCGTCGGGGACGCGGTGCCGGCGCGCGAGCGCGGCAAGATCCAGGGTGTCTTCGCAGCCGTGTTTTCGGTATCATCGGTGCTTGGCCCCCTTGCGGGTGGCTGGCTTTCGGAAAACGCCAACTGGCACTGGATATTCTTCATCAACATCCCGCTCGGCCTGATCGCTTTGGTCGGGTTCGCTGCCAGCTTCAAACCGCGCGGCATCCGCACCAGCCACAGGATTGACTGGTGGGGCGCCATCACTCTGACCCTCGGCCTAGGGGCGCTGACCCTGCTGACCAGCCTGGGCGGCCGCAGTTTTGACTGGCAGTCGGCCAGTGCCTATGCACTGGGTGCGACAACCATCGCTTCGGTGATTGCCTTCGTGATGATCGAACAGCGTGCCGAAGAGCCGATCCTGCCCTTGTGGCTGTTCAAGATGAACGTGTTCTGGGTGACCTCGGCCATTGGCTTCATTGCCGGGGCGGCGATGTTCGGCGCGATTACCTTCGTGCCGCTGTATCTGCAGATCGCCAAGGGATCGACCCCGACGGGCTCCGGCCTGCTGTTGATCCCGATGACCATCGGCATTCTGATGGCCTCGACCCTCGCCGGGCGCTACATGGGGCGGACCGGAAAATACTGGTACATCCCGATCTTCGGCATGTCTATGCTGGCCGTGGGCATGGTGCTGCTCAGCCGCTTGCAACAGGACACCAATATGGTGGTGTTCGGCATCTCGCTGGCTGTGGTCGGGCTTGGCATGGGTTGCATCTTCCCGGTGGTCACCACCGCCGTGCAGAACGCCGTCCCGCGTGAGACGATGGGCACTGCGACCGCCGCTGGCATCATGGTGCGGCAGACCGGCGGTGCGCTGGGTGTCGCAGCCTTCGGCGCGCTGTTCTCGACCCGGTTGATGGCAGGTCTGGGCGATGCCGCAGGTGCGCTTGGCGGCGGCATGCAGCTTGGCCCGCAAACCATGGCCAAGCTGACACCCGAACAACAGACGCAAGTGGCCTCGGCGGTGGTCGGCGCGATCCATCCGATCTATCTGATTGCCGCCGTCCTGGCGCTGATCGGCCTCGGCTTCTGCTTCTTTCTGGAAGAAATTCCGCTGACAAACCGCATGGTTCCCAAGGGCGAATAGTTCCGGAACTGCCGCTTTTTTCATCCCATTGCACGGGCCGGTTCCTTCGCAGAACCGGCCCGTGCTTTTCCACCCTTGCGCCGCACCGCAGCATCCGTAAACTCCGCCCAAGTCCAAGCCGCCGCGCAGGAGAGCTGCCCCATGACCGATTTCAAGAAAATTCTGATCGCGAACCGGGGCGAAATCGCCATTCGGGTCATGCGCGCGGCCAATGAGCTCAGCAAGAAAACCGTGGCGGTCTATGCCGAGGAAGACAAGCTGTCGCTGCACCGCTTCAAGGCGGATGAGGCCTATCTGATCGGTCAGGGACTGTCACCGGTCGGGGCCTATCTGTCGATCCCGGAGATCATCCGGGTGGCCAAGGAGTGCGGCGCCGACGCGATCCATCCGGGCTATGGCCTGTTGTCGGAAAACCCTGATTTTGTCGATGCTTGCGATCAGGCGGGCATCACCTTCATCGGGCCCAAGGCGGAAACCATGCGCGCCCTTGGCGACAAGGCCTCGGCTCGCCGCGTCGCCATGGCGGCTGGCGTGCCAGTCATCCCCGCGACCGAGGTGCTGGGTGATGATTTCGAGGCGATCAAGCTGGAAGCAGCGGCGGTCGGCTACCCGCTGATGCTCAAGGCGTCTTGGGGCGGCGGCGGGCGCGGGATGCGTCCGATCAACGGGCCGGAAGAACTGGCCGACAAGGTGCGTGAGGGTCGGCGTGAGGCGGAAGCCGCATTCGGCAATGGCGAAGGTTACCTCGAAAAGATGATTCTGCGGGCGCGTCATGTCGAAGTCCAAATTTTGGGCGACAAGCACGGTGAAATCTTCCACCTTTATGAACGCGACTGCACCGTGCAGCGCCGCAACCAGAAGGTCGTCGAACGCGCCCCCGCCCCCTATCTGACCGCCGAACAGCGCGCAGAGGTTTGCGATCTCGGCCGCCGGATCTGCGCCCATGTCGGCTATGAATGCGCCGGGACCGTCGAATTCCTGATGGATATGGACAGTCAGAAATTCTACTTCATCGAGGTCAATCCACGGGTTCAGGTCGAACACACCGTCACCGAACAGGTGACCGGCATCGACATCGTGCAGGCCCAGATCAAGATCGCCGAAGGCCGTACCCTGGCCGAGGCAACCGGCGTCGCCTCGCAGGCCGACATCCGGCTGAACGGCCATGCGTTGCAATGCCGGGTGACCACCGAAGACCCGCAAAACAACTTCATCCCTGACTA
>JBDTQR010000257.1:0-5675 GCA_039932095.1 bacterium
GCGGTGGCCTGGGGCTATGCGCGGGCCTGTTCGGCAATGGGGATGGATATCATCCAGCAATGCGAGGTGACCGGCGTGCGGTCTGACGGTGGCGTCGTCACCGGGGTGGAGACGTCGAAAGGCCTGATCGGCTGCAAGAAGATGGGCATCGTGGTGGCGGGCCATTCGGGCCAGGTCGCCGACATGGCGGGGTTCCGCCTGCCGCTGGAGGCGGTGGCGCTGCAAGCTCTGGTGTCCGAGCCGATCAAGCCCTGCATGGATGTGGTGGTGATGGCCAACACCGTGCATGGCTACATGAGCCAGTCCGACAAGGGCGAAATGGTGATCGGTGGTGGTACCGACGGGTTCAACAATTACACGCAGCGCGGCTCATTCCATCATATCGAAGAGACGCTCAGGGCGTTGATCGAAACCTTTCCGATGATCTCGCGGCTGAAGATGCTGCGGCAATGGGGCGGCATCGTCGACATGACCGGCGACCGCTCGCCGATCATCTCCAAAACGCCGCTGGGCAATTGTTTCATCAATTGCGGCTGGGGCACCGGCGGGTTCAAGGCGATCCCGGGGTCAGGTTGGGCGATGGCGGATCTGGTGGCGAAGGGCGAGCCGGGTCCGCTGGCCGCGGCGTTCAACCTCGGGCGGTTCAAGGAAGGCAGGTTCATCGACGAGTCGGTCGCGGCAGGAGTGGCGCATTGAACACCGTGGTCCGGGCCGTTGGGAACCTAATGGGGATGTCTGGCGTTGATAGGGCAGTCGAACCCTATATGGAGCTTACATCATGGCCGACTATAACACTTCTAACCGACCACCCAATACCCGAAGCGTTGAGAAACCCACGGGTACGGTGTTCTATGTCATCGGCGGGATCATCGTCGTCGTCGCGCTTATCGCCTGGTTTGCCTATGGCACGCCGTCAGGTTACACGTCGACAAACGACGGCGCAAACACCGGCACGGTCCAGACCCCGGTCACCCCGGCGCCTGCAGGCAATGCGACGGTGCCCAACGCCACGGCCCCCGACACCACGACGCCGGACGCTACGCTGCCTGACGCAACTGTACCGGACGCAACGGCCCCTGCCACGACGGTGCCCGACGCTACAGTGCCGGACGCGACTGCGCCCAACGCAACCGCACCAGATGCAACGGCGCCTGACGCAACTGCGCCTGACACAACGGCCCCGGCACCCACGGCACCTGCGCCGTCCGGCGGCTGACCATTTCCTGAACTTGCAGCAATGCGGGCGCCTGCTTGCGCCCGCATTGATCGCGCCCCGGCCCTGTGACCCGGTGGCGCCATGAGGTTCCAACATCATCAAAGCTCGCTTGGCCGGTTTCTGGAAGACCGGACAGCGGGGTTTTACCACCTGTGGGGATCAGCCATTCTGCTGCTTGGCGCCGGGATGGATTCGGCGATGACCGGCCTTTGGTTGCCACGTGCCGGGGCGGTGGTGGCGGGGGCGGCGGCCTATACCTATTTCTTCGACCCGCGCACCAGCGATGACTGGTGGGCGCTGCGCCGCAAAGGATCGTCCGTCGAACTTGACAGCGCCAATGTCGTCCATGTCCCGGCACCGAACAGCAATGGCACCAAGGCCGAGGCCCAGCGGTCGCGTCGCATCGCCGATCAGGCCAAGATGGCGCAGAAGCTGAGCGATCTGGCCGAAGAAATGCACACCACGAAGAAAGCGGCGATGCGGGCGACCAACCACTTGCATCACGCGGCGCTGCAGGCTCAGGGCATCTGGGTGCTGATCGGCACCTTTGTCTGGGCCTTTGGCGACATTCCGGTGGAACTGATGAAATGCGGGGCGATCCCATGTTGAACGAGGTCTGCGACCCATCTGCGCGGCTTGGCGATTTTTCCTGCGAAAAATCAACGGGGCCGCGAAATTATCGCGGAGAATTTGGCTTTTTGGGGGGCTGCGATGCTTGTACTTGACTGTCCGTATTGCGGCGTTTCTGCCGATGAAACCGAACTGAGCCCCGGCTATGAGGCGCATCTGAAACGCTTTGGTCCCGGCGCGTCGGACGAAGAGTTCGAGGCCTATATGTTCGCGCGCAAGAACCCCAAGGGCGTGCATTTCGAACGCTGGCGTCACGCTTACGGCTGCGGCAAGTGGTTTCTTGCGGCCCGCGACACCGCCACGCTGGAGGTGTTCGGGACCTATCCGGCGCAAAGCAAAGAGCCGCCGCCGGATCTGGTGGCCAAGATCAAGGCCCGGCGGCCCGACTGGAAGGGGTTTTAGATGAGCACCCGTTTGGCAAAAGGCGGGCGGTTGATCGACCGTTCGAAAGCTGTCGATTTCACCTTCAACGGCAAGACGATGCGCGGTTTTGCCGGCGATACCCTGGCGGCCGCCCTGCTGGCCAATGATCAGATGCTGGTGGGACGTTCGTTTAAATATCACCGGCCGCGCGGCATCGTTGCCTCGGGCGCAGAGGAGCCGAACGCCCTGGTCAACATGGGAACGGGTGAGCGGTTCGAACCGAACCAGCGCAGCACGACAACCGAGGTGTTTGCCGGGCTGGTGGCGGGCAGCCAGAACCACTGGCCGTCGCTGGAATTCGATGTCGGCGTCGTCAACAACTGGCTCAGCCGGTTCCTGCCGGGTGGGTTCTATTACAAGACGTTCATGTATCCGCGCGCCGCGTGGAAGCATCTGTTCGAACCGGTGATCCGCAAGTCGGCGGGTCTGGGCAAGGCACCGACCGAGCGCGACGCCGACCGGTACGAACATGCCTACGGGTTTTGCGACGTGCTGGTGGCGGGTGGCGGCATGTCCGGATTGCAGGCGGCTTTGGCCGCCGCTGAAGCCGGGAGCCGGGTCGTTCTGCTGGAGCAGACCGCGCATTGGGGCGGGCGGGCGCTGGTCGATGGCTCGGACGCGGACCGTGATTGGGTGAAGACTACCCTAGAAGCCCTTGGCAATATGGCCAATGTCCATTTGCGGCTGCGCTGCATGGCGGCGGGGGTCTATGACCATGGCTATGTGCTCGCCGATGAGAAGGTGGCCGATCACGCGCCGGGCGACGGGCGGCCGAAGCATCGGTTGTGGCGGATCAGGGCAGGCAGGATTGTGGCCGCCACCGGGGCGATCGAGCGACCGTTGTCCTTTGCCGGTAACGATGTGCCCGGGGTGATGCTGGCCTCTGCCGTGCGCGACTATGCGGTGAATTTCGCCGTCTCGCCGGGCGACCGGACTGTGGTGGTGACCAACAACGACGACGCCTACCGGACCGCCATTGCCTTGAAAGAGGCAGGGCTGGCGGTGCCTTGCATCGTGGACGCGCGGACCTCGGTCACCGGAGACCTGCCGGACCAGGCGCGGGCGTTGGGCATTCGGGTCGAGACCGGCAAGGGGATTGCCAAGGTCAAGGGGCGCAAGCGGGTCACCGGGGTTGCGCTGTGCATGCAGGCGGGTGAAGGCGCGGTGCTGGAGGAGATCGCCTGCGAGGCGGTTGCGATGTCGGGCGGCTGGTCGCCGGTCGTGCAACTGTGGAGCCATTGTGGCGGCAAGCTGATCTGGGATGACGCGCAGGGCTGTTTCAAACCGGACGCGAACCGTCCGCCAACCGGCCATGACGGGGCTGCGATGGTGCAATGTGTCGGCGCAGCCAATGGCGAATACAGTCCCGCGATGGAGCCGGTGTGGATCATGCCGCAGGGAGCGGGTGTCAAGCTCAGGTCCAAGATGTGGCTGGATTACCAGAATGACGTGAAGGTGTCGGACGTGCAGTTGGCAGCGCGTGAAGGCTACGAGTCCGTTGAACATACCAAGCGCTATACGACGCTGGGCATGGCGACGGATCAAGGCAAGTTGTCGAACATCAATGGGCTGGCGGTGTTGGCGGGTGCCTTGAATGCGCCGATTCCGGCGGTCGGGACGACGACATTCCGGCCGCCCTATACGCCTGTGGTGTTTGGCGCCTTGGCGGGCGAAAGCCGGGGCGAGATCTTTCAGCCGTTGCGGCGAACGCCGATGCATGCGTGGCATGAGGCGCAGGGGGCGTATTTCGAGCCGGTCGGGCATTGGCGGCGGCCCTATTGCTTCCCGCGCGGCGGGGAAAGCCATGCGGCGGCAGTGGCGCGCGAGGTCAACAACACGCGGGGCGGGCTGGGGCTGCTGGATGCCTCCACCCTCGGCAAGCTGGTGGTCAAGGGGCCGGATGCCGGGCGGTTTCTCGATATGCTTTACACCGGGGTGATGAGCACGCTGCCGGTGGGCAAGTGTCGCTATGGGCTGATGTGCAACGAGCAGGGCTTTTTGTCGGATGACGGCGTGGTGGCGCGGTTGGATGAGGACACCTGGCTTTGTCACACCACCTCGGGCGGGGCGGACCGTATCCATGGTTGGATGGAGGACTGGCTGCAATGCGAGTGGTGGGATTGGCAGGTCTATACCGCCAATCTGACCGAGCAATATGCCCAGGTCGCGGTGGTCGGTCCGCGGGCACGGGCGCTTTTGGAAAAGCTGGGCGGGATGGATGTGTCGAAAGAGGCGCTGCCGTTCATGGCCTGGGCCGATGGTGTGCTGGGCGGGTTCCCCGTCCGGGTGTACCGGATCAGCTTTTCAGGGGAACTCAGTTATGAGATTGCGGTGCCGGCCAGTCTGGGGGCGGCGTTCTGGGAGGCCTGCCATGCGGCTGGGGCCGAGTTTGGCGCGATGGCTTACGGGACCGAGGCGCTGCATGTGATGCGGGCCGAGAAAGGCTTCATCATGATCGGGGATGAGACGGACGGCACGGTGATCCCGCAGGATCTGAACCTCGGCTGGGCGATTTCGAAGAAGAAGGCGGACTTTCTGGGCAAGCGCGGGCAGGAGCGGGCGTTTCTGGCGCAAGGGGCTCGCTGGAAGCTGGCGGGGTTCGAGACGCTGGACGGGTCGGTGGTGCCGGATGGGGCGTATATCGTCGCGGAGGGGCATAATCTGAATGGGCAGCGGAACACGCAAGGCAGGGTGACCTCGACCTATTACAGCCCGACCCTGAAGCGGGGGATTGCGATGGGGTTGGTGCTGGGCGGGTTGGAACGGATTGGCGACGTGGTGGAGTTCAACACGGTCAGTGGCGGGACAGTGAGGGCCCGCGTGGTCGATCCGGTGGTGTATGACAAGGATGGGGAGAAGCAGAATGTCTGATCCGGTCAGCGCCCTTGGGCAGGTTTCGTTTGACGGGTTTGCTGCGGTTCGCGAGATCGGGCCGCTCGGGATGATCACGCTCAGGGCCAAACCGGATTTGCCGGGGTTGGCGGATGCGATCCTGTCGGTGACCGGGACATCGGTTCCGGCGGTCCGGCGGATCGAGATCGCGGGGGAGTTTGGTTGCGGCTGGATGGCGCCGGATGAGTATCTGCTAATCATGCCTTACGCGGAGACCGGGGTCGCGATGGGGAAAATCGCTGCGGCCCTGAAGGGGCGGCATCATCTGGCGGTGGTGGTTTCGGATGCCCGCGCGGTGTTCCGGATCGAGGGGCCCAAGGCGGATCAGGTCTTGCGGAAACTGGCGCCGGTCGATCTTGACCGGATGGAACCGGGCGAGATCCGACGGACCCGGGCGGCGCAGGTCGCGGCAGCCTTCTGGCGGCAGGGGGACGGGTTCACCCTGGTCTGCTTCTGTTCGGTGGCGGGGTATGTGATGGGGCTGCTGAGCCATTCCGCTATGAAAGGTTCAGAG
>JBDTQR010000258.1:0-5672 GCA_039932095.1 bacterium
GGTGAGCACAACCGCGACAATGATCTGGAAGTGAACCCGCTGAAGGGCAAGCAATTGACCAACGTCCGCGCCTCGGGCACGGATGAGGCGGTGCGCCTGACGACGCCGGTAAAGCTGTCGCTGGAACAGTCGATTGCCTATATCGACGACGACGAACTGGTGGAGGTGACCCCGAAAAACGTCCGGATGCGCAAACGCTTCCTCGACCCCAACGACCGCAAACGCGCCAGCCGGTCTGCCTGAACAAAAGCCGCCCCACGGGGCGGCTTTTTGCTACGGGCGATGGGTCGGATGGCCCATCCTCCTCTGGCAAGGCCCGCGCTATTCGGCCTCTTCCACCACCACAAGGTCGCGCACTGCGGCCCCCTTGGCATGGACCAGCGCGGCCTGATATTCGGCAGAGTGGTAGCATTCCACCGCTTTATCCAGACTGGGGAACCGCGCCACGACATTGCGCGGCCGGTCATTGCCCTCCAGTTGCACATAGCGACCACCCCGCGCGAGGAATGTGCCGCCATGTGCCGCAATCGCTTCACCGGCGCCCTTGGCATAGCGGCCATAGGCCTCCGGGTCGGTCACCGTCACATGGGCAATCCACAAAGCCGTCGCCATCCTACCCCTCCAACGCGGCTTCGACCGCCTTTAACGCCGCAGCCGCGAGAGCAATATCCGCGCCGCCACCCTGCGCCATGTCCGGTCTGCCGCCGCCGCCCTTGCCACCCAAAGCCTCCACCGCCGCCTTGGCCAAAGTGACCGCACTGATGCGCCCGGTCAGATCGGCCGTCACACCCGCCGCCACGGCAGGTTTGGCCCCGGTATCGGCGATCAGCACCACCGCGCCCGAGCCGAGCTTCAGCTTCATCTCATCAATCAGCGTCGGCAGGTCCTTGCCCGAAACCCCGGTCAGCACCTGCGCAATCAGCTTCACACCACCGACCTCACGGATCTCCGGCCCGCCAGCCTTGCCGCCCATCGCCACCTCGCGGCGCAACTGCGCCACCTCGTTCAGCAATGCGCGGCGTTCATCGGCCAGGGCTTTCACCCGGTCAACCACCTCGGCGGGTGAGGCTTTCAGAACCGCCGCCACATCCGCCAGACGCGCATCCTGCGCCCGCAAATGGTCCAGCGCTGCCTGACCGGTCAGCGCCTCGAACCGCCGAACCCCGGCTGACGAAGCACTTTCACCCAGCGAAACAAATGCGCCAATGTCGCCGGTGCGCGCCACATGGGTGCCGCCGCACAGTTCCAGCGAATAGGTGGCGCCATCCGCACCCTTGCCCGAACCGTCCAGCGTGCCCATCGACACCACCCGGACCTCATCACCATATTTTTCGCCGAACAGCGCCTGCGCGCCGATCGCCCGCGCGTCATCCGGCGTCATGATCCGCGTGTCGACCGGGCTGTTCTGCCGGACAAACTCGTTGACCTCGGCCTCAACCTGCGCCAGTTCTGCGGCAGACATCGCTTGGCCATGGCTGAAGTCGAACCGCAGCCGATCTGGCGCGTTCAAGCTGCCGCGCTGCGCCACATGATCGCCCAACGCCCGCCGCAGCGCCTCATGCAGCAGATGGGTCGCCGAGTGGTTGGCGCGGATCTGACTGCGCCGGCCATGAGTCACCTCCAGCTTGGCCGCCTGGCCCTTCAGGATCGTGCCCTCGACCACATTGGCCATGTGCAGAAACACCCCGGCCGACTTCTTGGTGTCGGTGATTTCGGCCATGCCGGTCTGGGTGCGGATCAGGCCGGTATCGCCGACCTGCCCGCCGCTTTCGCCGTAAAACGGCGTCTGGTTCACCACGATCTGCACAGTCGACCCGGTGGCCGCATCGCCAACCTCGGCCCCGTCGCGGACCATTGCGTTGATCTGACCCTCAGCAGTCTCAGTGTCATAGCCGAGGAATTCGGTCACGCCATGGGCCTCGGCCAGATCGTACCAGATCTTGGCGTCTTTCGCTTCGCCCGTACCGACCCACGCCGCCCGTGCCTTGCGACGCTGTTCGTCCATCGCGGCCTCAAACCCCGTCACGTCCACCGCCTTGCCCTGTTCGCGCAGGGCATCCTGCGTCAGGTCGAGCGGGAAACCATAGGTGTCATACAGTTTGAACGCCGCCGCACCCGGCAACTCTGCCCCCGCAGGCAGGCGCGCCAGTTCGTCGTCCAGCAGCTTCAACCCGCGGTCAAGCGTGGTACGGAACCGGGTTTCTTCCAGCCGCAAAGTTTCTTCGATCAGGCTCTGCGCCCGGGTCAGTTCGGGGTATGCGCCGCCCATCTGCCGCACCAGCGCCGGAACCAGCTTGTGCATCACCGGATCGCCCGCGCCCAGCATATGGGCATGCCGCATGGCCCGCCGCATGATCCGGCGCAGCACATAGCCGCGTCCCTCGTTCGACGGCATCACCCCGTCGGCGATCAGGAATGAGGTCGAGCGCAGGTGGTCGGCGATCACCCGGTGATGCACCTTGCCCGGCCCGTCCGGGTCCGAAGATGTGGCGTGGGCCGACGCTTCGATCAGGCTGCGCATCAGGTCGGTGTCGTAATTGTCGTGCTTGCCCTGCAACAGCGCGCCGATCCGCTCCAGCCCCATGCCGGTGTCGATGCTCTGCATTTCCAAGGGCACCATCCGGCCATCGGCGAACTGCTCATTCTGCATGAAGACGTTGTTCCAGATCTCGATGAACCGGTCGCCATCCTCCTCCGCGCTGCCCGGCGGTCCGCCCCAGATATGGTCGCCGTGGTCATAGAAAATCTCTGTGCACGGCCCACACGGCCCGGTCGGCCCCATCCGCCAGAAGTTGTCATCCGAGGCGATCCGGATGATCCGGTGCTCCGGCAGACCCGCAACCTTTTTCCAGATCGTCGCCGCCTCGTCATCGGTGTGATAGACCGTGACCAGCAACTTGTCCTTGTTCAGACCGAAATCGCGGGTCAGCAACTCCCAGGCAAATTCGATCGCCTGAGCCTTGAAATAGTCGCCAAAGCTGAAATTGCCCAGCATTTCAAAGAAGGTATGGTGCCGTGCCGTGTAGCCGACATTGTCCAGATCATTGTGCTTGCCGCCGGCCCGCACGCATTTCTGCGCCGTGGTGGCCCGTTTGTAATCCCGCGTCTCGACCCCGGTGAAACAGTTCTTGAACTGCACCATGCCGGAATTGGTGAACATCAGCGTCGGGTCATTGCGCGGCACCAATGGCGAGCTGTCGACCACCTTGTGCCCGTTGCGCGCGAAAAAATCGAGATAGGTCGAGCGGATGTCGTTCAAAGTCGGCATTGCGGAACGGTCCTTCCAGGGCGCACATGGCGTTTGGCACCCCGTTTAGCTTTCCGGCCTTGCCCTGTCCACCGCATATGAAACGGGGGCCGCTTCGCCATGGAAGCCGCCCCCGGTTCAGCGCCGTTTGTCTGGCTCAATCGTCCAGAACGGTTTCCTTGTCTTCCGCGGTCATTGCAAAATCCAGGCCGTTGGCCGAGCGGATCTTGTCTTCGATCTCTTTGGCAATCGCCGGATTGCCCTTGAGGAACAGCTTGGCGTTTTCGCGGCCCTGACCGATGCGTTCATCGCCGTAGGAATACCAACTGCCCGATTTTTCGACCACCCCGACCTTGACGCCCAGATCGACGATCTCACCGGTCTTGGAGATGCCCTCGCCATACATGATGTCGAATTCGACTTCCTTGAACGGCGGCGCCACCTTGTTCTTGACCACCTTCACCCGCGTCGCGTTGCCGGTCACCGTGTCACGGTCTTTGATCGCGCCGGTGCGGCGGATGTCCAGGCGCACCGAGGCGTAGAATTTCAGGGCGTTGCCGCCGGTGGTGGTTTCCGGGCTGCCGAACATCACGCCGATCTTCATGCGGATCTGGTTGATGAAGATCACCATGCAGTTGCTGCGGCCGATGCTTGCGGTCAGTTTCCGCATCGCCTGGCTCATCAGCCGGGCTTGGGAACCCATCTGCATGTCGCCCATGTCGCCCTCGATCTCGGCCTTCGGCGTCAATGCCGCAACCGAATCGACAACGATCACATTGACCGCGCCCGAGCGGACCAGCGTGTCGACAATCTCCAGCGCCTGTTCGCCGGTGTCGGGCTGGCTGATCAGCAGCTCGTCCAGATTTACCCCCAGCTTGCGGGCATATTGCGGGTCGAGCGCATGTTCGGCATCGACAAAGGCGCAAACCCCGCCAGTCTTTTGCGCCTCGGCCACGACATGCAGCGTCAAGGTGGTCTTGCCCGACGATTCCGGGCCGTAGATCTCGATGATCCGGCCCTTCGGCAGGCCGCCGATGCCCAGCGCGATGTCCAGTCCCAGCGATCCGGTCGAGGTGGCCGCGACATCCATCACCGGATTATCGCCCAGCTTCATGATCGAGCCCTTGCCGAACTGCCGTTCGATCTGCGCCAGCGCTGATTCCAGCGCTTTGGCCTTTTCGCCGTCTTTCTTGTCCATATTCCGCTTTCCGTCCAACTCGAACAGGTTTGCCACTGCCATCATTATCCCCTTATCCCATAGCCGCAGAGCCGCGGCAATCACTGGAGGTGTTCTCGCTTTGTTTCCGCACCATGGGGGCAAACCAAGAACATTTCAATCATATTCTTCGTGTGCCAGCTTTTGGCCATAAGGATTAAAGATTGGTTATCAACGATGGGACAGGGCAGGATTCTTTCCCGGGCCCCGCCGCGGCTAATGCATCTGGCCCTGCACCGTCGCGGTCAGGTCGTTCAGCGAGAATGGTTTGGGCAGGAACACCGAATTCGGCACCCGCAACTGGGTTTCGGCCAATGCGTCCTCGGCATAACCCGACACAAAGATCACCCGCACATTGGGCCGGTCCACCAGCGCCCGCTTGACCCAGCTTGGCCCGTCCATTCCCGGCATCACCACGTCGGTGACAAAGACATCCACCGTCAGATTGGGATCTTCCAGCGCCTTCAGCGCCTCTTCCGCGCTTTCGGCCTCCAGCACGGTATAGCCTCGCAGTCGCAGGGCGCGGCTGGCAAAGGCGCGCACCGGCGCCTCGTCCTCGACCAGCAGCACGACGCCTTCGCCCTGCTTCACCACGATCTTGCGCGGCGGGGCGGCCTCGGTTTCGGGATCGCCCTTGTCGTCGTGGATCGGCAGATACAGATGGAATACCGACCCTTCGCCCACGGTCGAATCGACGAAGATGAAGCCACCAGATTGCTTGATGATGCCGTAGGCCGTCGACAGGCCCAGCCCGGTGCCTTCGCCGACCTTCTTGGTGGTAAAGAACGGCTCGAAGATCTTCGGCAGCCGGTCCTCGGAAATCCCGGCCCCGCTGTCGCTGACCCTTATCACCGCGTATTCGCCCGCCGGCACCGTGGCGCGGTCGCGCACCATGGGTTCGGGCAAAGACAGCGATTCGGTCTCGATCTTGATGGTGCCACCGTCCGGCATCGCATCGCGGGCATTGACCACCAGGTTCATGACCACCTGTTCCAGCTGCCGCTTGTCGGCCCGGATCGCGCCAAGCCCGGATCGATGCAACAACTTCAGCTGCACCCGTTCGCCCACCAGTCGGTTCAACAGATGGGCAAGGTCGGACAGCACATCACGTAGATCCAGCTTCTCCGGTTTCAGCGTCTGTTTGCGCGAGAAGGCGAGCAACTGGCCGACCAGCGCCGCCGCCCGGTTGGCATTCTGATGGATCTGCAC
>JBDTQR010000259.1:0-5582 GCA_039932095.1 bacterium
CCACTGCCCTGCTCATGCGGATGATCCGCTCCAGATGGCGAGACACCTCGATGAACTCTCGGGTGTCGTCGAGGACGAAAGGTTTATGCCGGAAAACCGGCATGCACCAAGCGTAGCCGTTCGACATGAAACTGGCGCTGGCCCAATGCCGACATCCGGAGGGCCCAGCGATTTCCTGATGGAACCGAGAATAGCGGATTTCATCTTGCGAGAACAAATCAGTCTGCAACAGCGACCTAGCGCCTTTCCTCACCCTCGGCGCCCCACGTGGCGAACATTGATCGGTAGCCCAATCGTCGTTTAGTGACCAAAGCTCGTTCCAGTGGCCCATGTTCGTCGATTGCATAACGGCTACCGTACGGCACGCTCTGTCATGAGACAGAAAGTTGCAGCCGGTGCCCCCTAAAGCCGAGGATAATTGATCCAGCGCGCTGGTCCAGCTTAGTGGCTCAAGTATAGCATCATAGCAACGGTCCACGGCCCGTTCAACGCTCACTGTCAGCGCCATCGGAGTACCTCGTCATCTTGACGCAGTCTAGGTCAAGCAGCCGATTCGGTCGAGGCAATATAAGAATGAGTGGAGCTTTTCATGTGGTGCGCGGCGCGGTTGCCTAGGCTGACCGACAGACAAAATCCAGCCGTTTCGTTAATTCAAAATGCCGCCTGAGATCTTCCGCATGGCTGTTATGATGACGGGAAGAAAGCCCCATGAAGGCATCGATGCGCCATAAGTGGATGGCCGCGCCCCTGCAGGAGTAATGTCAGACGAAATTTCCTTGTGACTGACGCTGCCGATACGCAGCTTTCGCGAATGACGAAACCCAGCCCATGCCGTTATATCGAGGCTTCGGCTGAGATCATACGGCTCCCGGTGATGTCGTACGTCCGGTTCCCGTTTTCGCTTCACAACGTCGAGCGATTTCCGCACGATCAGGGGGTGGATATTTGACATAAAACGGCGCGGTTCTGTTTACCGTTTCGGGCCGATGCTCGCCGAAGAAATCGAATTATGTCAGGATTCGAAATTGCGGTCGAGTCACTGGCAGTGTAGACTTCGCGGTGTTTCTGAAGATCGACTTCAACGCAGGAAGTTCAGTTCGTCATCGATCCTGCAAATTGGGTTGATGAAAATGTGCGTGTTCGATCTCAGTCGCGTTTGCGCCTGAAGGGATTCGAAATTATCTTAGTCGTAACAAAATCAATGGCTTAAGCCCCGGAGATGGGGTGGATGCCGCTCTCTCCCCAACGGCGTCGCAATACGCCAAGCTTGTGATGCTGAAGTCACAAGGGAAACGAGAGGGCATCCATGAAGGAAATTAGCATCATCGGCGTCGACCTGGCAAAGAATGTGTTCCAGCTGCACGGCGCGGCTGCGGACGGGACGGTCCTGTTCCGCAAGAAGCTGTCGCGACCGCAGTTCCAGCGCTTCATGGCGGATCAGGCACCTTGCCTGGTGGCGATGGAGGCCTGTGGCGGCGCGCATCATTGGGCGCGCGAACTGGAGCGTTCTGGTCATGCGGTGAAACTGATTGCACCGCACTACGTCAAGCCATTCATCAAGCGGCAGAAAAATGACGCCGCGGACGCGGAGGCAATCGTGGAAGCAGCGCTGCGCCCGACGATGCGCTATGTGGAGCCGAAGACCGGGGAACAACAGGCGCGGTCCATTCTGTTCCGGACCCGCGAGCAGTTCGTGAAACAGCGCACCGAAGCGGTCAACGCACTGCGGTCGCACCTCTATGAGTTCGGTTACGTCGCGCCCGAGGGGATCGGTTATCTGCCACGCCTCGCTGCGGTTCTGGAAGACGAAAGCTCGGACTTGCCGCCGCTTGCCCGGGAAATCTGCTGCGAGTTGCTGGACCAGATCGTGCATCTGTCCGGCCGGATCAATGCGATGAAGAAGAGGATCGACGCGATCGCCCGGGAGGGCGAGACGTCCCGCCGCCTGCAGACGATGCCAGGTGTCGGCCCGATCAGCGCCCTTGCTGTCGAGACCTTTGCGCCGCCGATGGAGCAGTTCAAACGCGGGCGCGACTTCGCGGCTTGGCTTGGACTGGTCCCGCGGCAAGCCTCGACCGGCGGCAAACAGAAGCGTGGGAGAACCTCGAAGATGGGACAGCGGGACATCCGGAGATTGATCGTTACCGGAGCGATGGCCGTGATCCGTTGGGCCCTGCGGAGGGGCGCGCCCGCAAATCCCTGGCTGGCACGCATGCTCGAACGCAAGCCGCCGATGGTCGCCGCCTTTGCGCTGGCCAACAAGATGGCGCGTGGCATCTGGGCGATGCTCACGCGCGGCGAAGACTATCGTGGCCCGGAGATCGGAAACGCTGCCTGATCCGGCAGCACGGTTCGAACCGGACCACCGAGTTGTGAGGAAGACATGAACTGCATGGGCAAATGATCGACATGATCCGGGTTGGGCGAACCAGAAACCTTCTCCGAGCCTCGAGCTCGCTCTCAGAGATCTGGCCCCGGTCCGCGCATCACCATCTCGGCCAGCGGCGTCTATCGGGCCGCACGAACAGGCCTGACAAGAGTCCGCACTCGATCACATGTCTAAGGTTCAGAAATTCCTTGCAAATGAGAGCGGCATCCACAAGAGAAGGTTCGACCGCAGTCGCATTCCCTCCGCTACTTGCCCTGCTACAAAGTTTCTCCGGTCGACGCTCCAACCAAAAATTGTTGTTGTTTCCAAGGGTTATGCGGGTGGGGCTGAGCACTGGTCTCGGCACCAGGGGCACTGATAGCGGTCTCTCGGGGCCGATATTCTCCGGACCTCATGACTGCGACGATTTGGTGAAATTCCTTCAAGTATCTGACAGAGTTATGTTTTTGTGGATGATCGGCTAAGCATTGCGATGCCAGTGGCAAAAGCAAACGGAACAGAAATCGAACTACTATGGTTGTCAGCCCGGGCCCAAAATGTGCACTGAATGCCACCTAGAGCCCCTCAACCTGGATGCCATTTTCCGCCAACCAGGCTTTGCGCCACCGCCAATCAGGGAGATGTTGCTCGACCTTGATCCAGAAGTTGGCGGAATGGTCTGGATAGATACCGTGAACAAGCTCATGGATCACGATGTATTGGGCGATCCTCGGTGGCAAGAGAATGGCCTTCCAGTGGAAAGACACCCGGCCACCCTTTCCAAATGAACCCCAACGGTATCCAAGATCCTGCACCTTTACCTCTTTCACGGCCACGCCCACCCGACCAGCCTGTTCTGCAACTTGCCGTTCGAACCAATCTTGCGCCCGACGTGCATACCAGCCCTCGAAGACCTCGCGCCCGCGTTGCACGGAGGCTTTGCGAATGCAAAAACGACCGTTCCGGAGTGACAAGTCTACGAGTTGCTTCTCCACAAGGCGAAGCCGGTAGCTTTTGCCAAGATAGAGGAACCCCTCACCCTCAACGAACTCGTATTCATCAAGAACCTTATTGACGGAATACAACTTTTCGGCAGTCCAGTTAGGAAAATCCATGCGCCGCACGACCCAGTCAATGCAGTGCCGGTTCCACGCCCCTGATTTTGTCAGGCGGATTTTACCATGCTCAACCTGATAGGCAGCGACGGTTTGAAATGCGCGCAGCATCGGTGCGCTGGCAACGGCCAAATCACGGCCGGGACGAGGGTGAAACTTGACAGAATTTGTCATGGGACAGCCATAAAATTTGTTGGAGTTCGACAGGGTAGCGTCACTGGTTTTCGATTGGTCCGTTCGCAAGGTGTAAAGTCATCACGGCCCCGCTCAGATCAGATTTTCGTACTCGCGCAGGAAGTCGGCCGTCTGCAATAGGCCCTGCCCTTCAAGCTTCAGAACCAATGCCGAAACCGTAAGCTTCGGGTCCTTCAAACGCGCCCGCATATCGCGCAGCGCGCCAATTGCAACTGCTTGATCCAAATCCATCGCGTTGGTGATGAAATCGTCGGGCGACATGACTTCGATACCCCAACGATCAAGTATGTCCGGTGGGAAATCCTTGAGGTTGTCGGTGACCAGCGTATCGCATCGAGCCGCGATGGCGGCTGCCAAAACATGCTCATCGCCTGGGTCAGGCAATAAGCCGAGCAGGTCGGGGCATGAGTTCGGAAACACCATCGCCTCTGGAAACGCCCGCTCGATAGCCCGGCGCTGACGGGTTGGATCAGCCATACCCTTTGAGATGGCGTGAATCGCTTTCTCGGTCTCGTCCAGGATGCGCGCGGACCAATAAGGGCGAAACAGGCCTGCCTCAGCCAAGCTCAGAATGATGTTCCTCTTGAGGCCACCTCCAAGGACGCAAGCATCAATGATGGCAGCATATCGGTTCATCGGGCCGCTCAAATCAGGTCGCCCTCGGCGTCCAGCCCCGCAAGTTCAGACAGGGCGTCGGATCGGGCCTGGTCGCGTTCGGCCATGTAGGCAAAGAGATCCTCTGCCCGGACACGACGATGGCGACCAACCGTTGTGAATGGGATGTCGCCCTTTTCGAGCAACTTGATCAGGAATGGCCGGGAGACATTCAACATGTCAGCCGCTTCCTGCGTTGTCAGCTCAGCTTCGACCGGGATCATCCGAAACCCGCGGCCAGTTGAGATCAGGCGCAGAATATCCAGCAAGGTATCGGTGAGCGCCGGCATAAGCGTGATGTTGCGCGTCTCGCCGCCGCCGATAGCGAGCGAGAGATCGACCGGTTGGCCCTCGGTCACTTGCGAAGCGATGATGTGACGCAGTTGATCTGCGTTGTTGATCTCGACTTTTGTGGGTAGCCGGTTCGAGAACCGCTCCCTGTGCAATGCCGCCATCTTGCCCTCCCGCGTCGCCGTTCGGCGTCGATCTAGAGATGGGTGTGCCACGCAATCGAAGCAAGAGCAACATTCGAATTATTCGAAACGGCTATCATCTTGCGTTCATCGGTGCATGAACGCTCGCACCCATGCCCGTCGATCCCTCAGTGCCCGTGGTGCCACTGCCGTCTAGCATCACGGGCCCACGTTTCAACCTTGAGTGGCGGGCGGGCTTGCGGCAAGCTCCAACCAACGCATTATGTAGGCAGGAGAATTTATGGATCCGGTAGTAATTGCCGTTCTCATTTGGATGATAGCCGCACCGGTCTTTCTGGTGCTCTGGCTCCTCGGTCGCCGAAAACTCAAAAGACTGATCGCGGAAACCCAGCGGGACGCCGATCTGAACCGGGCGGCGCTTACAAAGGGCGAAGCAGAGCACAATGCCACCAAGGCCAAGTATTCTTCCATCATCTCGCAAGAAGCGGAGGTTGCGCGGTTACAGGCGATTGCAGCCACGCTGTCGACCGATATCGAGAAACTGCGCGCCTCTTATGCCGAGAAGCGAGCGCTATTTGATCGACTGGAGCAACAAGTCGCAGTCTATGATGAACGCTTGGCCTTTGCCGAACTTGGGGTCTATGAACCCCATTTCGATTACACCGACAGCGAAGCCTTCAAGGCGATCATTGTCGCAGTGCGCGACCGTCAAAAGGCGATGATCTCAGCCAAACGGGCGACGATCTGTCCGACAGAGTGGGCCGTTGTGAGCTTCTCCCCAACTCTTGGACAGATTCCGGGGTGATTTAAGCTACT
>JBDTQR010000260.1:0-5577 GCA_039932095.1 bacterium
ACAAGATCGGCGACGGCAAGATTTTCGTGCTGGACGTGCAACAGGCCGTGCGGGTGCGCACCGGCGAAACCAACGACGACGCGCTGTAATCGGGGGCTGAGGGACGAAATGATGAAAACGATGCAAAAAATAGCTGGACTGGCGGCACTCGCTGCGGTCGTGGGCCTGCCGGCCTTGGCCCAGGACGCACCACCGGCGATCGACACCGGCGACACTGCCTGGATGATGACCTCGTCGGCGCTGGTGCTGTTCATGACGCTGCCGGGTCTGGCACTGTTCTACGGCGGCCTGGTGCGGACCAAGAACATGCTGTCGGTGTTGATGCAGTGCACATTGATCACGGCAATGGTCATGGTGATCTGGGTGTTCTGGGGTTATTCGATGGCCTTCGGCGGCGGCACCTCGCCCTATTGGGGTGGTCTTGGCAAGGCGTTCCTGGCCGGCGTGACCAAAGACAGCATTTCGGGCACCATTCCTGAAAACGTCTTCTCGGTCTTCCAGATGACCTTCGCCGTCATCACCCCGGCCCTGATCATCGGTTCGTTTGCCGAACGTATCAAGTTCTCGGCCCTGTTGGTCTTCGTCCTTTTCTGGGTAACGATTGTCTACTTCCCGATCGCTCACATGGTTTGGGACGGGGCCGGCCTGTTCTTCATGATGGGTGCGATGGACTTTGCCGGCGGCACGGTCGTTCACATCAATGCCGGGATCGCGGCGTTCATGGGGGCCCTGGCGATTGGCAAGCGTGTCGGCTTCGGCAAGGAAAACATGGCGCCGCATTCGATGACCCTGACCATGGTTGGTGCGTCGATCCTGTTCGTCGGCTGGTTCGGCTTCAACGCCGGTTCGGCGCTTGGCTCGAATGGGCTGGCCGGTCTTGCGATGATCAACACCTTTGTTGCCACCGCAGCCGCAATCCTGTCGTGGTCAGCCATCGAAGGCCTGATCCGCGGCAAGGCCTCGATGCTGGGTGCGGCCTCCGGCATGGTCGCCGGTCTGGTGGCGATCACCCCGGCTTGCGGCTTTGTCGGCCCGGTCGGTGCCATCGTTCTGGGCCTGATCGTCTCGCCGATCTGCTACTACTTCGTGACCAAGGTGAAGTCGATGTTCGCCTATGACGACAGCCTCGACGTGTTCGGTGTGCACTGCATCGGCGGGATCACCGGCGCGCTGTTGACCGGCATCCTCGCCTCGACCTCGTTCGGCGGCGTCGGCTATGCCGAAGGTCAGACGATGGGCGGTCAGGAAATGGTTCAGATCGAAGCGGTGCTGACGACGATCATCTGGTCCGGTGTGGTGTCCTTCATCCTGTTCAAGCTGATCGACATGTCGATGGGCCTGCGCGTCTCGCCGGAAGCCGAGCGTGAGGGTCTCGACCTGACCTCGCATGGCGAAGCCGCCTACCACGGCTGAGCCTGCCTCAACTGACCATGCGTGGCCCTTGCACCCCAACCGCAAGGGCCGCGCCACCAGATCCCGATCCCCAGCCCAGGCCACAAGGCCGCGCCCCCGGATCAGATGGAACGGCCAGAGCGAACCTCCTCCCTTGCTTTGGTAGACTGCGACGGCCCGTGCGATCCTCCCCGCACGGGCCGTTCCTTTGTCCGGTCCGCGCCGGCCGACACGCTTGGGCGTTTTGATCACGACTGAACGACGTTTGTCCTTCCATGTCCGGCCCGGTGATTTGTCAGGTCTTCGTGCTGTGATACGCTTTACCGATGCCAAAACCGCAATCACATCTCTGGCCCGGCGTGCCACTCGCGCTCGGCGCCGCCATACTATTCGGGGCCTCCACTCCAGTGTCCAAATTGCTGGTCGGCACGGTCGATCCGTGGCTTCTTGCCGGTATCCTGTATCTGGGTGCCGGGGTTGGCCTGGCGTTGATGCAATGGGTACGACCACTGATCGGACTGACGAACGCAGAGGCGGCTTTGCAGAAGCCGGATTTGCTCTGGCTCGCCGCCGTGGTCCTGTTCGGCGGCATGCTGGGACCGCTGCTCTTGATGTTTGGCCTGTCGCAAACTTCGGCAGCATCGGGGGCATTGCTGCTCAATCTGGAAGGTCTGGCGACCATGGCGATTGCCTGGATCGTGTTTCGCGAAAACGTCGACCGGCGTCTGCTGTTCGGCGCGGCAGCAATCTTGTGCGGGGCGGTCCTGCTGTCGTGGAACGGGCATGGGCTCAGGCCCGACACTGGCGGATTGCTGATCGCCGGGGCCTGTCTGTGCTGGGGCATCGACAACAATCTGACCCGTAAATTGTCGGCGGCCGATCCGGTTCAGATCGCGACGATCAAGGGTCTGGTCGCGGGCGGCGTGAACCTTGTCCTGGCGCTTTGGCTGGGGGCATCCTTGCCTGACGCCCGATTTCTGGCAGCCGGTGCCGTTGTCGGCTTTCTCGGGGTCGGGGTAAGTCTTGTCATGTTCATGCTGGGATTGCGGCATCTTGGTACGGCGCGGACCGGGGCGTATTTCTCATTAGCGCCGTTCATCGGCGCGATCCTCGCATTGGTATTGTTCAAGGACCCAATTACGGTTTCTCTGGTCGCCGCCGGTTTGCTGATGGCCTTGGGCCTGTGGCTGCACCTTGCCGAGCGGCATGACCATGAGCACGTTCATGACCTTCTGGAACATGACCACATCCACATTCACGATGCACATCATCAGCATGTGCACGACGGTCCGGTGACCGAGCCACATTCCCACTGGCATCGCCACGAGCCGATGCGGCACAAACACCCGCATTATCCGGATTTGCACCATCGACATGGCCACTGACCTCGCGTCCAGACAGTGATCACGGGATACGGGCCGCCTGGTCCACGTGGCTGCCAGCCCGCCCTTCGCAAGCACTGTGGGCATGTCCTAACATCAGGTAGAAAATGACATTTAACTCATTGATTGAAAAAGATTATCAAAAGTGTCCACACGTGGACACCGCAAACCTCAGAAGAATCCGCGCGGGATCAGCCGGTTTTCATAGGCCTCCCGCTCTAGCCCCTCCCTGAAATCCGGGTGGGCAATCGAGATCAACAGTTGCGCCCGCTCCGCCACGGTCCGGCCCTTCAGGTTCACGATGCCGTATTCCGTCACCACATACATCATGTCCGACCTGGGCGTGGTCACGATATTCCCCCGGGTCAGCGCCAGCACGATCCGACTGCGCGGCTCGCCCTTCTTGGCATAGGTCGAGGCGAGGCACATGATGCTCTTGCCCCCCTTGCTGGCATAGCCCCCCCTGACAAATTGCAATTGCCCGCCAGTGCCAGAGATATGCCGGTGCCCGTCCGACTCGGACGCCGCCTGACCCTGCAGGTCGATCTGGGTGGTGTTGTTGATCGACTTCACCCGATCATTCTGCATGATCACATGTGGCAGGTTGGTGTAGTCGACCGGGTGAAACTCGATGTCCGGATTGTTGTGGATCGCGTCATAAAGATATTGCGACCCGAGCCCGAAAGAGCAGACAATCTTCCCCCGATCAATCTGTTTCCTCGCGCCGGTGATCTTGCCAGCCCGGTACAGATCAATGATCCCGTCGGTCAGCATCTCGGTATGGATGCCCAGCTCCGCAATCGTGCTGTCCCCCAGCAGTGAACACACCGCATTCGGCATCCCCCCGATCCCGATCTGCAGGCAATCGCCGTCCTCCAGCTCATTCGCGATCAGTTTGGCGACGGCGCGGTCGATATCGGTCAGCGGCGGCTTCGGCAGTTGCGGCAGCGCCGCGCCATCCCCGTCGATCACATAGTCCACGTCGCTGACATGAACCCCCGACCCCGGCCCGCAGACATGGGGCATGTTGGCGCATTCCTCGACGATCACCATGCGCGCCCGTTCGATCACCGCGCCATGCCACAGATTGGCCGGGCCAAAGTTGAAATAGCCCTCCTTGTCCATCGGCGCGCATTTGATGACCAGCATGTCCACCGGGTCGATGAAGCGGCGGTAATAGTCCGGGATCTCGCCGAGGTTCACCGGCAGATAATGGGCAATCCCGGCGTCATGCATCTTGCGGTCCGTGCCGCCGAAATGGGTGGAGAACCAGAAGAACCGCGTGCCATCCGGGTCTGCCCCCAGAATGGCGCGCGGCTTGGTTGACAGGCAGGACCGGATCTTGACCCGGTGCAACTCCTCCCGCCGGGCAGCAAGGGCGGTATCGAATGCATCGGGTTGGCACAGCACCGCGCCATAGTCGAGCCACATCCCCGACTGCACAAACCTGGCCGCCTCTGCCGCCGAAATCCGCTTGCCCGGGTTTTGCACAACTCTCGCCATCGATGTCTCCCCATCTCGCCGCAGTCAATCACGGGTTTTCCCGTCAGGATAGCCGGAAAGCGACCAAAGACCAGTCGATCCACCCTGCGACTCATTGGCAAGTGCCCCGGCAATGGGGTAGGTTTGTTCTTTGTCTGTTCCCATCTGGCCATGCCCTTCACCGAACTTTGCGCCCAATCCAACTTCACCTTCCTGACCGGGGCCTCGCACCCCGAGGACTATATGCTGCGCGCGGCCGAACTTGGGTTCGATGGGCTGGCGGTAGCAGATGTGAACTCGGTCGCAGGGATCGTGCGGGCCCATACCAAGGCGCGTGAGATGGCGCGCGACGGCGGGCCTGTGGTGCGGCTGATCCCGGCGGCGCGGCTGGTGATGCGGGATGGGTTCACGGTGACTGCCCTGCCCGACGATCGCCGGGGCTGGGGACGGCTCTGCCGTTTGCTGACGCTGGGCGGCAGGCGGGCGCCCAAGGGGCAATGTGATCTGGGCTTGCAGGACCTGTTGGACTGGGGAGAGGGGATCACCTTCCTGCTGCATCCGCTGGTGGAGCAGTCGCGCTCTGCCACCTCGGCGTGGGTTTCGCAGGCGGACCGGTTGGCCCGCCAATTCCCGGGCCATTGCCACCTGCTGCTTGCCTTGCGCTATGATGGCCTGGACCTGACACGGTTCGCGCGGGAAGAGCGACTGGCGCGGCGGTTGGGCATCGACACTGTCGCCTCCTGCCTGCCGATGATGCACCACGGTGCGCGACGCAAGCTGGCCGATGTGCTGGCGGCGATCCGGCTGGGGGTGCGTATCGAGGATCTGGGGCAGGATGCCACCGCGAATGCCGAGCAACGCCTGCGGTCGGAGGGCGAGATGCTGCGGCTGTTCAAGGGCTTTGAACCCGCTGTCCACCGCGCCGGTGCCCTTGCCCAGACCCTGCGGTTTTCACTGGACGAATTGCGCTATGAATACCCGTCCGAGATTGCGGGGGATGAAACGGCGGCGGGGCGGCTGGCCCGGCTGGCGCGGGAGGGCCTTCGCTGGCGCTATCCGGCGGGCGCGCCAGAAAAGGCGCGGGCGCAGATGGAGCATGAACTCGATCTGATCGGCAAGCTGAAATACGAGCCGTATTTCCTGACCGTCCACGACATTGTGGCCTTTGCGCGAGAGCGGGGCATCCTGTGTCAGGGCCGGGGGTCCGCCGCCAATTCGATTGTCTGTTACGCGCTTGGGGTGACCTCAGTTTCGCCCGAGGTGGGGACGATGGTGTTTGAACGCTTCGTGTCAGAGGCGCGGAATGAGCCGCCGGATATTG
>JBDTQR010000261.1:0-5550 GCA_039932095.1 bacterium
CAATCGAGCATGTGGAAAAAGTGTTCCCCAATGCGGTGTTGAGCGTGCAGGGGGTCACGGCGCGGTATCGGGGCACCAATTTCGATGTGCTGAAGAACGTGACCGTGGACGTGGCAGCGGGTCAGACTCTGGCAGTGGTTGGCGAAAGCGGCTCGGGCAAGTCGACGCTGGCGCGGGTGATCACCGGGCTGCTGCCAGCGGCGCAGGGCCGGATTCAGTTTGCCGGGCGGGTGTTGTCACCGGACCTGTCGGCCAGGTCGAAGGATGATCTGCGCGAATTGCAGATGATCTATCAGATGGCCGATACCGCGATGAACCCACGGCAGACTGTAGGCACCATCATCGGGCGACCGCTGCAATTCTACTTTGGCCTGACGGGTGACGCCCGGCGCAAGAGGGTGCAGGAACTGCTGGATGAAATCGAGATGGGCAAGGGCTTTATCGACCGCTATCCGGCAGAGTTGTCGGGCGGCCAGAAGCAGCGGGTCTGCATCGCGCGCGCCCTGGCGGCCAAGCCCAAACTGATCATCTGTGATGAGGTGACTTCGGCATTGGACCCGCTGGTGGCAGACGGTATTTTGAAGCTGCTGTTGGAATTGCAAGCGCGCGAAGGCGTGGCCTATCTGTTCATCACCCATGATCTGGCGACGGTAAAAGCCATCGCCGACAAGATCGCCGTGATGTACCGCGGCCAGGTGGTGCGCTATGGCGCGAAAACCGATGTGCTTACGCCGCCGTTCGATGATTATACCGACCTCCTGCTGTCTTCGGTGCCTGAAATGGAGCTGGGATGGCTCGAAGAGGTGTTGGCAAGCCGTCGGATGGCAAGCGCCGGCAACTGATCAGCGTCGGAGTCGGTAACGTCCAACTCTGGGCCTGGCAGTACCGGAACCCATGAACCCGCCACCTATTGTGACAAAGAGAAGAACTTTCTGCGGAAATTCGGGTATGATTTTTCGCAGAAAAATCGTCATTTGGCGTAGGTCGCGCCTTCTTCGTCCAGCAGGGCCTTGATCTCCGCCAGGTGGAAATCGGCAAAACCGGGATAGGCTTCCCATTCCTGCGCGGTCTTCTCGGCCACGTCGTCGGACAGAACCCGGAGTGGACGGCCCGTTTGCAGCGCCCGGATATAGGTTTCGGCAGCGCGCTCGAAATAGGTCAGCCGGTTGAAGGTTTCGGCTACGGTCTGGCCGACGATTAGCACGCCATGGTTGCCCATGATCATGGTAGTTATCCTCGGGTCCGACAGCATATGGGCACAGCGCGCGCCTTCCTCGTCAAACGCCATGCCGCCGTAGTGGTCGTCCACCACATGGCGGTTGAAGAACATCGCCGAGTTCTGGTCGATGGCCGGCAGCCGGCTGTCGGCGAGCGAGGCCAGCACGGTGGCGTGCATCGAATGGACATGCATGACGCAGCGCGCATGCGGCAGGGCGCGGTGGATCGAGCCGTGCAGGCCCCAGGCGGTCGGGTCGGGCGCGTCGGGGCGGTTCAAAGTGTCCGGGTCGTTCGCATCAATCTCGACCAGAGACGAGGCGGTGATCCGGGCGAAATGGCGGCCATTGGGGTTGATCAGGAACCGCGTTCCTTCGGGATTCACCGCAAGCGAGAAATGGTTGGCCACCGCCTCATGCAGATTCAGTTTCACGGTCCAGCGGAATGCGGCGGCCATGTCAGTCCGCTCGGCCCAATGTGTCAGGTTGGCGTGTTGGTTCATTTCAGGCTCCTCGGAGGCCAGCGGCCCAGTGAAAGGTCGGTGATGCCGTCGCAGATCCGGGTGAAGGACGCCGCGGCGCGGGGGACGGTATGGCGGGCGCGCAGATAGCCGTGGACGAGGCCGGCTTCCGTGACGGCAACAGCACGGCCACCATCAGCGGTGATCGCCGCGGCATAGGCGGCACTGTCGTCAGAGATCGGGTCGCATTCCGCGGCGATGGCGATGGTCGGTGGCAGGCCGGCGAAATCGGTGTCACAGAGCGGATGGGCAGTCGGGTCGGCAACAGGCAATTTCCCACCATGATGCAGCCTGGCACTGGCGATCACGTCTGCGGTGGTCAGCATCGGGGCCTGGGCGTGGGTCAGATAACTGCCCTTGTCCGGATCACCGCCGAGACCGGCATAGATCAACACCTGGCCCAAAACCTCGACCGGATGGGCACGCAGGGCATGTGCCACGGAGGCGGCCAGGTTGCCTCCGGCGCTGTCTCCGACCAGCAGCACAGCACCCTGTGTCGCAATCTCCAGCGTGACGGCCACCGCGTCGTCATGGGCGGCGGGGTGGTGATGCTCCGGCGACAGCCGGTAGTCGACACTGACCACGGTCAGCCCAGTTCGCGCACAGATCTCCGCGCAGACATCGTCATGGCTTTGCAGGCCGCCGAGAAAGTAACCGCCGCCATGGTAGTAGATGACCGTCGGTTGCCCTCCGTGATAGATCCGGCAGGGCACCCCCGCGACTTTGACCTCACTGGTGGAAATGCCGTCCGGCAGGGGACGGCGAAAGACCGCGCACATCGCGTCATAGGTGGCACGGTGCTGTGCGAAGCTAAAGCCAGACGTGTCAGCCGGATAGGCCGCCTCACTCGCCCGGATGAACGCCCAGGTCGCCGTATCGATCAGTCTCGCATAGTCTGTCATGGGTTCGCCGTTTTGGATGCTGCACTGTGCCGTGACCGCAATCCCGCCGCAATGGGAGATATCCCATCTGAAAGCACAATGAAAACGTCCAATTTTGTCCGCAATTCCGCCAAGAGTCCGAATTAGATCTTGCTCAACAACAATAAGGGGCTGAGCAATGCATTTCGTCAGATCTTTCGAACATGACGCGGCGGCGATGGTAAGCTGGGGCGTCCGGGTGCTTCTGGTAACCGATCAGAATGAACTTGGGGTGATCAGCCGCAGGCTGGCGGCCCTCGGTGGCAAGGTCGAGGTTGCGCCAGAGTTGTATGCCGCCCTGTCCGATCTTCTCGATGACCCGCAAAGCAAATCCCTGCTGGTTCTCGATTGCGACAGCCTGGCCGTCGGTGGTCTTGAGGCTGGCCAGCGTGCGGTGCAGATGATGGGTGAAGTCGCCCAGCGGATCCCGGTTATCCTGCTATCGGCGGATTGCGGTGAACAGCGCTTCCCGTCGGACCGCGCGGCGCCGACCGTGCTGCGTGCGCCCGTGTCGGTCGTGTCGTTGAAAGTGGGCTTCGAGCATGCCTTGCGCGACAGGCTGCTGTATCAGGCTGCCTGACCGAAAGGGCGCACCGATCGGATACGCCCCCTTTGTCACGGTGACCTAATTTCAAGCGAGGGCGAGGTTGGTCGCCGATTCGCGGCCATCACGACCGGCCTCGATGTCGAATGTGACCGGCTGACCGTCCTTCAGCGAACGCAGACCCGCCCGCTCCAGTGCCGTAATGTGGACAAACACGTCCTTTTTGCCACCTTCCGGGGCAATAAATCCGTAACCCTTGGTTTCATTGAACCATTTCACGGTGCCCTTAGCCATCGTGAAGTCTCCTGTCTGTTTGCCGCCCGCGATATTGCGGCGGCCCGGCTCGGTCAGCTTTGGATCGTGTGCTGTGGCCCGAAAACGGTGACAGGGATCGAAAAGAATAACGTCGCAGGCCCAGATATACCGCCAAAAGCCCAAAATTATCAAGATAAAACGCCGAAAGACGGGCCGGATCAGTCACACCCCGCTCACGCCGGGTCGCGCACATGTGAACCGATCATCAGACCAAAGGCCCAAGTACCTGCGGTTGCCGGGGTGTAAATTGATCTGGCGGGCCGATCTGTCCGCGACACGCGGGACCGTTGGGGATGACGGTTGATCCTGCGACGCCAATGCGGGGCGAAGACCGTATGGGAGACAGCTATGAAGATGATCACACTCTGCGCCGCAGTGATGGCCGCAACCCTGCTGGCAGCCCCGGCGGCCCGGGCAGCCGACATGCTGATGGATGACGCGGGCATGACACTTTACACCTTCGACAAGGACGCAGATGGCAAGTCGGCGTGCTATGACACCTGCGCCACGAAATGGCCGCCTTATCTGGCGACCGCCGGGATGGACAAGGGTGAGGGTTGGTCGATGGTCGACCGCACGGATGGTACCATGCAATGGGCCTATGATGGCAAGCCAGTATATCTGTTTGCCGGTGACAAGGCCAAGGGCGACATGACGGGTGACGGTTTGGGCGGCGTGTGGCACATCATCAAGGAATGAAGCGGCCAGACCGAGGCTAGAATATGGGCGGGGCATGGGCCCCGCCCTTGGTCTTTCGCCGACCCCTTCCGGGTCAGAAAACATGGAATACATAAAGCAGGATAATGACGACAAGCGGTACTCCGAGCAGATAGGCGACGATGCCCTTCATGGTGATCTCCTTTGGTTGCTGCCGGGACAACGCGAGGGGGACGCATCGAGTTCCCTTTGCGACGAATTGGACAAGTCCGAAAGCCGCGCCATATCCCGGTGGGTAAGACTTTCATCCCCTTCAGGAGAACGGAAATGGACAAGGATCGGATCGCAGGCTCGGCCAAGGTGGTGGCAGGCAAGGCGAAGGTGGCGGCCGGCAAAATGCTGGGCGATGCCAAGTTGCAGGCGGACGGCACGGCCGAGCAAGCCGAGGGCCGGGTGCAGAACGCGGTCGGCGGGGTCAAGGACGCCGTGCGGGACGCGGTCAAGGGCCGGTAAGCGGATTTCAATTCAGGACGGAGAGACGATATGGGCTTGGGTACAATTCTGCTGATCTTGCTGGTGATCTTCCTCGTCGGCGGCTTTTCTGGCCGGATCGGCGGCTATGGCTACGGCTACGGCCACACCGGGGTCGGGGTGATCGGCGTGGTGCTGATCGTGGTGCTGATCCTGGTGCTGACCGGGCGGATGTGAGTTACGGGTCGGGGTCGCACCCCGGCCAGTTCTTAAAGGGTGCTTGGGGTGTCCACATGTGGACACTCTTTTTAATCTAGCGATATCCAGTGGTTGGTAAATTTTGGTAACCACATTTTAACCTTTGCGAATGGGACGCAACGGTTGTCGGGCTATCGCCCGACCCACTTCAGCGCTGCTTCAAGCGCACCTGCACCAAAACCTAAGATTGATGGCTGGGTACGCGGCGATTCCTGTATTGGAATAGTGACCACCTCACCTCGTAAACTTCTTGTACTTCACCCGCGTCGGTTCGATGCTGTCCGGGCCGAGGCGGCGGACCTTGTCTTCTTCATAGGCTTCGAAGTTGCCTTCGAACCATTCCACATGGGCGTCGCCTTCGAAGGCGAGGATGTGGGTGCAGAGGCGGTCGAGGAAGAAGCGGTCGTGCGAAATGATGACCGCGCAGCCGGCGAAGTCTTCGATGGCCGATTCGAGGGATTGCAGGGTTTCGACGTCAAGGTCGTTGGTCGGCTCGTCGAGGAGAAGGACGTTGCCGCCGCTGCGCAGCAGTTTGGCGAGGTGGACGCGGTTGCGTTCGCCGCCAGACAGCAGGCCGACCTTCTTCTGCTGGTCAGTGCCCTTGAAGTTGAAGGCCCCGGCATAGGCGCGCGAGTTCATCTCCATGTCGC
>JBDTQR010000262.1:0-5550 GCA_039932095.1 bacterium
CAGAAGGCGTTCATCATCAAACAGGACGAGGAAGGCACGCCGGTTGCCACATCAACGCCATTCGCAGCAGCTCAGACAGCATCTGTTGATTTTCAGCCAGAACTGATGGGGTGGATGCCCCCTCCCGACGGCATCGCAATGTGCCAAAGTGAAGTCGGTCAACATCAAAGGAAGGAGAGCATCCATGGACGAAGTTACAACTGTTGGGTTGGATCTGCCAAAGCGAGTTTTCCAGGTTCACGGCGCGCAAGCTGACGGCAGAGTCGCTTTTCGCAAGAAGCTGTCTCGGGGCCAGCTTCTATCATTTTTCGCAAGCCTTCCGTCGCGCACCCATCCAACGCGGCGCCATGGACCTGAAAAACCCGCTTTGCCAGATCCAGCCCTACGATGCTAACATCTTCCATGGATATTCCCTCCTACCTGTGACGTTACCCAACATCACCTTGGCACATCGCGATGCCGTCGGGAGGGGGTATCCAC
The DNA here is from genome assembly GCA_039932095.1 of bacterium. Classification (GTDB taxonomy): domain Bacteria; phylum Pseudomonadota; class Alphaproteobacteria; order Rhodobacterales; family Rhodobacteraceae; genus Stagnihabitans. Next base: position 481 of record JBDTQR010000262.1, read on the forward strand.
CCCATCAGTTCTGGCTGAAAATCAACAATTCACCTTGCCCAAATGCGCCAGATCTATTTTGCGAGGTGCTGCCTTACCCAAACCCCCATCGCGGCAATAGCGCGTGTGGCTGATGGCAATATCGAGCCGAGTGTGAGGAAGCCGTGCGTGTCACCCGCAGACACCGTGCGCGTCACATCATTTCCGGCGGCGACAAGGCGGTCCGCGTAAGCGGCACCTTCGTCATGCAAAATGTCATGTTCGGCCAATAGCAGAAAGGTTGGCGGCAGTCGGTCGTGGGATTTCGCCCGGAGTGGCGAGGCGTCGGGGTGCAGACGGTCTTGGGCTTTGGCGATGTAGTGATCCCAGAACCATGTCATCCCCTCGGCGGTCAGAATCAGCTGCTTGTCTTTGGCCCTCCAGGATGGGCGTTGAGGGTCATGATCGGTGACGGGATAAATCAGGATTTGGCCCCTAAGCGTCGGGCCGTTCTGATCTCTGGCGCGCAAAGCCATGACCGCCGCGAGGTTTCCACCGGCAGAGTCGCCGCAAACCATCAGGGGCAGCGTGGTGGTCTGGGCAATATGGGTCAGCGCGGTCCAACAATCCTCAACCGGGGTTGGAAACGGGTGTTCTGGTGCCTTGCGGTAGTCGGGCAGCACCACAGTGCAGCCGCTGGCCGTTGCCAGATGCGAGGCGACAGACTCCCATTCCTCTGCGCTGCCAATCACCCAACCGCCACCGTGGAAAAACACGATGACGCCGATCGGAGCACTGGCTGGCGTCACAGTGCGCAAAAGGATGTCGCCCCCGGACACGGCAAGGCGGCTGTCGGTCACAGTGACGCTGGTATCAGGAAGCAGGCCCAGCGAGGTCAGGTCCCGGCTCAGGGTGCGCGCCTCGTCTGGCGTCATGTCCTCCAACGGCTTACCGTCGGATTTGGCAAATTCCGCCATGAGGGCGGCTGTTTCGAGGTTAAGTGTCATGCAATGAGCCTTTCAGGTTTGGTTGGTTGGGACATGCTGCTGGACATGCGGGGCAGTGGTGTCATCGCTTCAGTCCGTCGCCATTCGGTCGGCGACTGGCCCACGGCGCGCCGAAACTCGCGACTGAAATGGTAAATGTCGCTAAAGCCACAAGAATCCGCGATCGAGGCGACGCTGGCATCGGACCGCCCCAGAAGATCTTGCGCCAGCATGATCCGTTCGCGGCGCAACCAAGCGCGGGGCGTCATGCGCAGATGGGTGCGGAACTGACGGCGCAGATGGGCGGGGCTGACGCGGGCGACCTCTTGCATCTCGGTTCCAAGCCAAGCGTCGGCGGGCCGCGCGCTCATGGCGGCGGTGAGACGTGACAGCGAGGCGGGCAGTTGCTGGCCGGGGTGTTCGATCCGCTCCAGGTGCAACAGCGAAAACAACTCTGCCATCAGTTTGTTGAGGACAAGGTCACAGCCGGGACCCCGCAGGCGCATACAGTCGAACAGGCGCTCAAACCAGCCCAGCAAGGCGCCGCCACGGATGATTGGAATGACCCCTCCATCCGGGCCGACCAAGGTATCGCGCAGTGCAGCGATCTGAGGGCCGTCGACCCGCAGCCAGCACATCGTCCAAGGGTCCGCAGGGTCGGCGGCATGGCCATGCGGAAATTCGCCGGGCAGCCACGCGAAATCACCGGCGGCCACGGCCGTGGAGGTGCCATTCACCCAAATCCGACCCTGACCAGAGGTGCAAAATAGCAGATCCTGACCTGGCGACCCCGTCCGTTCGATTCGGTAGTCAGGCCCAGCTGCGAGCTTGCCCGCACGAGGGACCCGCATCACGCAGCCAGCCCATTGTGGGTCGGGCAAGTAGTGGAAACTTTCAAGAACACGGGTGGGCGGCGATTTTGTCATGATTGTTTTGTACAAATTAATGCGCGCACCGTCTATTTGATTCGTGAATTACCTGATGCAATCTGATGTTCAGCCGCCCGAAACACACGACAAGGTGGGGCGCAGAAATGAGTGGCAGGCCCCGCCTGCGGAGGAGAACTCGGCAATGCACATTCCCACACGCACCCAGCAGATGCAGTATCTGGAAGAGGGCTTTTACGTCGTCCCAGGTATGTTGACCCCTGATGAAGTGACAAATTTCCGTGACCACGCACGCGCCCAGCTTGAGGAAGAGTCCAAAAACGACGGACTTATGTCAAAAGGCGACAAATCTGGCAAGCAAACCCTGCTGAAGATGTGGAATACGGCGGGTGAAGACAAATACGGTCTGCTCGCCCGTGACGAGCGTCTGGTCCACACGGCTGAGGTGTTGCTGGGGGATGAGACCTATCTTTACAGCCACAAGATGACCATGAAACAGCCGCGTGAAGGTGGCGCGTGGGAATGGCATCAGGATTTCGGCTATTGGTACAACAACGGCTGCCTCGCCCCTGACATGCTGTCGGTGTATATCGCTCTGGACAAATCGAACGCGGCGAATGGGTGTTTGCAGGTTTTGGCTGGGTCGCACAAACTGGGCAGGATCGACCATGTCCGCGAAGATGGCCAGACCAACGTCAATATGGAATACATGGCCGAGGCGCTGAAACGCTACAAACATCTGCATGTCGAGATGGAGCCTGGCGACGGGCTGGTCTTTCACTGCAACCTTCTGCACCGGTCGGATGCCAACAACAGTGACACTTATCGTTGGGGATATATCTGCTCTTACAATACGGTTGCGAATGCCCCGTTTAAGCGGGTGCGGGACTATGGAAACTTTGAGCCTATCGCCACGGTTCCGGCTGGCAGCTTTGTGGCGGCCTGAAGGTCAGGTTCGCGGTGCTGTAAGGCAACAGCCATGCAGAGAGGGCACCGCACCGAAGTCCAGACGACCCTGCCGGATCGCGACTGGCAGGATTTACGACACGCCATCCGTTTTGTCCCGAAACCGGGCGGCGCGGAACCCAGGGGAGAGGAAAGAAAGAATGACAGGACGCGCCGAAACGGGAAAGATCGCCGTGGCCGCATCCGGGCGGCTCCGTCGGTTTTCACTCGGCCGCGAATTTGGCGTCTTTATGGCGTTGTTGGTGATTTGTGTGGTTCTGACAGTTCTGAATGAACGATTTCTGACCGCCACCAACCTGTTGAATATCGGGCGGCAGATTTCGCTTGTGGGCATCATGGCGGTCGGCATGACGTTTGTGCTAGTCTCCGCTGAGGTCGACTTGTCGGTGGGGTCGACCTACGGGTTTTGCGGGATCGTTCTGGGGATGCTGATGGTGGCGGGCTTTCCACTGTGGATTGCGATCATCGCAGCACTGGGCGCGGGGGCGGTGATCGGGCTTATCAACGGGTTATTTTCGACCTATCTGCGCCTGCCGTCTTTGATTGCAACGCTGGGAATGTTGAGCATGGTGCGCGGGGCTGCGCTTATCATGACCGATGGCAAGCCGGTTACGGTCAACGCCAAGAATGGCGTCGATGCCAGTGATCTGGCGATCTTTGGATTTCTGGGACAGGGCAGACTGTTTGGCGTGCCAATGCAGCTGGTGTTCTTTATCGTCATCGCGGTGATGGGCTGGTTCTTGCTGTCTCGCACCAGTTTCGGGTTTCGCGCCTTTGCCGTCGGCGGCAGCGCCAAGGCCGCGCGCGTGTCCGGCATCAACGTCGCCGCAGTCAAGATCTGGGCCCTGACGCTGATGGGGATGCTTGCCGCCTTGGCAGGGATGTTGAGCCTGGCTTTTCTGCCCAGCGGTCAGGCCGGGCGGATGGGCCTTGGTCTGGAACTGGACGTGATTGCTGCGACGATTGTCGGCGGCACCTCTCTCTCTGGGGGGGAGGGCACGGTCCTCGGCACCGTTCTGGGGGTTTTGATCATCGGGGTGCTGCGAAACGGTCTGATCCTGACCGGCGTGTCGCCCTTTGCGCAAGAGTTTCTGATTGGATTGGTGATCGTCGTTGCTGTGGCGATTGACAAGTGGAGTACGGCATCAAAACCGGCCTGAACGGGTCCACACGGACCCGAAACAAGACGATAGGGAGGAAATCATGACCAAGTTCTTTACTCAGATGGCGCTCGCGGCCTGTATGGCGGCGGTAAGCGGCGGGGCGGCTCTGGCCGAGCCACACAACGTCAAAGACTTTCCGTTGGCACCGCGGATTGCGGCCAAGATCGCGGCGGGCGAAAAGCTGAACCTGTTTGTCAGCTATCCCGACGTGTCCAACGAATTTGCGCCTTTCGTGATTGCGGGCGTTGAGCGGGGTAGCAAGATTGAAGGCATCACAGCCAAGGTGATTGGCCCGGTTGGCCCGGACGCCGATGCCCAGATCAGCGAGATCGAGACGCTGATGGACACGATTGATGGCCTCGCCATCGCGTCGGTTTCCACGGATGCTCTGGCACCGATCCTGAACAAGATGATTGCAGCAGGTATTCCGGTTGTCGCGTATAACACCGACAACCCGGCCAGCGATCGCCTTGTGTTTGCGGGCCAGGATCTGACCCAATCGGGTCGGGAGGCGGGCAAGCTTATGGGCGACGTGCTGCAAGGCAAAGGCAAGGTGATCATCACGACGCTGGTTGCCTCGGCCCAGTGGTCCATCGACCGTGAAGCGGGCGCGCGTGAGGCGCTGGCAGCGTTTCCCGGCATCGAAGTCGTCGCCACCATCGACACTGGCACGGAGCCACAAGAGATATATGCGGCCATTGAAAACGCCATGTTGGCCAACCCTGATGTGACCGGCATCCTGTCGCTGGAATGCTGTTCCACCCCGGCTGCGGGCACTTGGGTTGAGCGGAACAACATGAAAGACAAGGTTCATGTAGTGGGATTTGATCTGCTTGATCTGACTGTAGAGCATATCAAGAACGGCTTTGTCGATGCGACCATCGACCAGGGCCCGGAAACCCAAGGGTTTGAGGCGGTCAACCTGCTGGCCAAGTTCCTGCACGGCGAAACCATCAATGACATCGATACTGGTGTGAAAGTCTATACCGCCGCCAACATCGCTGAATTCAAGTGACCAAGGCGCTGCCTGCTACCCTTTGGCGGGGTTGGCAGGCAGCACCGCAAATCGGTTGACCATGACCCCACCTCTGATCGAAATACGCGACGTAT
>JBDTQR010000263.1:0-5543 GCA_039932095.1 bacterium
CCCTCGTGCCAGACCGACCAGAAGTGCATGTCGCCCTTGCTGTCATCATGCCAGGCATCGCCGAAATCCATCGGTCCCGGGCTGGGCGAGGATGGCCACCACACCGCCCCGGGTACCGCCGCCTTCAAGGCCTGCTCGATGGTCCGGTTCAACCGGTCATAGCCCACCAGATAGAGGTCGCGATTGGCCCGCGTTTCGGGGAACCAGGTCAGCGCCCCGATCAGTTCATTGTCACCGCACCACAACGCGATACAGGCATGGTGGTGCATCCTGAGGGCGTTTTCCCGCACCTCGATCGCAACATCGGCCAGAAACGCTGGATCCGCCGGGTAGATGTGGCAGGAAAACATGAAATCCTGCCAGACCATCAGCCCCAGTTCGTCACACAGGTCATAGAACCAGTCATTCTCGTAGCGCCCGCCACCCCAGACCCGCAGCATGTTCATGTTGGCATCAACGGCAGATTGCAGCAGGCCACGGGTGTCATCGGGATTGATCCGTCCCGCCAAAGCATCCTGCGGGATCCAGTTGGCCCCCCTGCAAAAGATATCCCGCTCGTTGATGCGAACCTTGAACCCCAACCCCGCCGCGTCCTTTTCGGTGATCAATTCGGTTGAGCGCAGACCGATGCGCCGCCTCTCCACCTGATTGCCCAAGGTCACGGTCAGGTCATGCAGCACCTGCGCGCCCTGCCCCGCCGGCCACCACAGATCCGGGTTGTCCATTACCAGAGAAACTGCGGCCAGTCCGTCCTTGACTGTGGCCATGGCCGCAACACCGGAAATGGCGAAATGCACGGTGTCTTCCGCCGCAGGACCTTCGACCGCCGCCTCAACCGTCACAACGGCGCGGCCCGGTGAATGGGTCTGCGACACCACCACCGACGCGATACGTGTGGACTGCCTGGGTTCCAGATGGAAATCGCCATACAGACCAAAGGTCGCCAAGGCGATGTTCCAGTCCCAGCCGAAATCGCAGGACGGTTTGCGCAGCATGTTTCCGTTGTGGATCGGCGTGTTGTTGGCCGAGAACGGCACGAAATAGCGCTGCGCCGCCTGACGCCGCGCTGCCTCAACCGCTGGCGAGCGGAAGGTGATCGTCACTTCATTCTCGCCCAGACACAGCGCCTTGGACACATCGACGCGGTAGCTGCGGAACATGCTGTCGGACGCCAGTACCTGCACCCCGTTGATCCGCACCTCGGCCACCGTGTCCAGCATCGACACGACCAGCACCTGATCCACGTGGTCAACCACAAAACTCCGACGCGCCACCCAGTCGCGTTGACAGATCCAGCGCAGACCATATTCATTGCGTGCCCAATAGGGGTCCGGAACGGCCCCTGCCTTGTGCAGGGCATCGATCCCGTCGCCCGGCAGGGTCAACACCGCATGGAACGCGCCGCTTTCGTCCGAAAGCGACCAGTCACCGCAAAGCTCCAGCATGATCAGATCCGTTGCTCGGTCGTTTCGTCAAACAGCGAGGATTTGGCAATTTCGACCTTCAGGAACACGTGGGATCCGATGGTCGGTCGCAATTCCACCGGCACCCGGATCGACATCTGCTTGCCATCAACTTCCAGCCAGACCAGCGAATCCGCGCCCATCGGCTCGTCGATCTCCACCATGGCGGGAATGGTTTGCCCGGGGATTTCGTGGTCGACAATCGTCAGATGCTCGGGGCGCAGGCCAATGATCGCCTTGGGCCGCTCCATGATCGAGCCGCCCTCATAGCCGGCAAGGTCCAGCGTGACATTGCCAAACTTGAACGCCTTGCCGCCATTGATCGTCGCACCATGCAGGAAGTTCATTGCCGGGCTGCCGATGAAACCGGCGACAAACAGATTCGACGGACGGTTGTAGATGGTCTGCGGCGCGTCCAGTTGCTGTATGATGCCGCCGCGCATGATGGCGATGCGGTCGGCGAGCGTCAGCGCCTCGATCTGGTCATGGGTCACGTAGATCATCGTGTTCTTCAGACGGTTGTGAAGGCGCTTCAACTCCACCCGAAGTTCGCTGCGCAGCTTGGCGTCGAGGTTTGACAACGGCTCGTCGAACAGGAACACATCGACATCGCGGACCAGGGCGCGGCCGATGGCGACGCGTTGACGCTGGCCGCCCGACAGCGCCCCGGGCTTTCGGTCCAACAGCGGCCCGATCTGCAGGATTTCCGACGCCCGTTCGACCCGCTTCTCGATCTCGGGCTTGGGCAATCCGGCGATTTTCAGCCCGAAGGACAGGTTCCCGCGCACCGTCATCTGCGGATATAGCGCATAGGACTGGAACACCATGCCGATGCCGCGTTCGCTGGGTTCGGCCCAGGTGACGTTCTTGCCTTTGATCCAGATCTGCCCTTCGGACAGTTCCAGCAGACCCGCCAGACAGTTCAGCAAGGTCGACTTGCCGCAACCTGACGGACCCAGCAGAACGATGAACTCGCCCTCTTCAACATCGAGGTTCATGTTTTTCAGAACTTCAGCAGCGCCGAATTTAAGGGTCAGATTTTGGACCGAGACTGAGTGCATTGGATCAACCCTTGACTGCGCCGGCTGCAATGCCGCGCACGAAATATTTGCCAGAGACGAAGTAGATCGTCAGCGGTACCAGCCCGGTGAGGATGGTCGCCGCCATGTCGACGTTGTACGCCTTGCCACCTTGGGCGGAGTTGACGATGTTGTTCAGCTGCACCGTCATCGGATAGTTGGTCGGCCCCGCGTAAATCACACCGAACAGGAAGTCGTTCCAGATGCCTGTCACCTGCAGGATCACCGACACCGTGAAGATCGGCACCGACATCGGCACGAACACTTGCAGGAAGATCTGCCAATAGCCCGCGCCATCGACCCGCGCCGCCTTGAACAGCTCTTGCGGCAATGAGGCAAAGTAGTTGCGGAACAGCAGCGTCTGAATGGGCAGACCGAAGATCGTATGGACCAGAATGACCGCCGGCAGGGTCGAGAAGATGCCCAGTTCACGGGTGATGATCACCAGAGGATAGAGCATCACCACATAGGGGATGAACGACCCCAGGAGGAGGATGGTGAAGAACATTTCCGAGAATTTGAACGGCCAGTTGGCCAGCGAATAGCCGCTGACCGAGGCCACTGCGATCGACACGATGGTCGAGGGCACGGTGATCTTGATCGAATTCCAGAAACCAACCTTGATCCCCTCGCAGTAAAGACCGGTGCAAGCCGAATTCCACGCTTTGCCCCAGGCGTCCAGCGTCGGATGCATCGTCGGCACGAAGATATTGCCGGCCTGAATCTCGCCGATGTTCTTCAGCGAGGTGATCACCATGATGTATAGCGGCATCAGGAAAAACAGCGCACAGACGATCAGCACCGAATAGACGAAGAACCGTTCCCATGTGATGAACTTCTTCGGTTTCGCGCCCGAGGGCCCTTGGTCAAACGTGGATATGTTGGCCATTCCGTCCTCCTTAGCCCTGCGATTTCTTGCCGAATTCGATCCGGATCCACGGGATCAGCACGACCGCCATGCCGACCAGCAGCACCGTCGATGCCGACAGCGACTGTCCGAGATTGGCCGAGAAATTCTGATAGATATACCGCGTCGGTACATCGGACGAGATGCCGGGGCCGCCATCGGTGGTCGCTACGACAAGGTCATAGATCCGCACCGCACCCGAGGTCACGATGACGAAGGTCGTCACCAGAACCGGCTTCATCATCGGCAGCACGATCTGGATGTAGGTTCGCCATGCCGGGATGCCGTCCACGCGGGCAGCCTTCCAGATATCGTCGTCAATGCCGCGCAACCCGGCCAGCATCAGCGCCATGACAAAGCCGGTGCCCTGCCAGATCCCCGCGATGACGATGGCATACATCACCATGTCGCGGTTGGCGATCCAGTCGAAGGTGAAGCTGGTCCAGCCCAGCAGCCGGATCGAATGCTGCAGCCCGTATTCCGGCGACATGATCCAGGCCCAGACGTGACCGGTCACCACGAAGGACAACGCGAAAGGATAGAGGTAGATCGTGCGGAACACGCCCTCCGCCTTGATCTTCTGATCAATCATCACCGCCAGCAGAAAGCCCAGCGACACCGAAATGACAATTGACAGCACCGCATAGGTTACCATGTTCGGCAACGCACCGGTGCAACTCAACTTCCAGCCCGCCCGACCGATATGGGTCAGACCGGGGCAGTTCATCCAGCGGTCTGTGTTGAACAGCCGCTTGTAATTGGCAAAGCCTACATAGCCATCGATCCACTGTCCCGGAGTGAAGAGTGGCAGGATCTTGATGTTGGTGAATGAAAACAGGACGGTCCAGATCGTCCCCAGCACAAAGACACCCAGTGCGATCAGCATCATCGGATAGGACGCCGCCTTGGAACTGCGCGCCTTGATCCCCCAGATCGCGTCATAGACAAAGAACAGGAACACCGGGACCAGCAAGAACATCAGCGCCACTGCGACCTTCGATGACACCAACGAGGTCAGCGATGAATTGGCCCAAAGCAGCCACAACACGACTTCGGCTGCCGCGATACACGCCAGTGCAATCAGGGCAGAGGGGCGGTTGCGATTGTAGGGGATAGAGCTGTCGCGGCCGATGGATGACGAAGTGTCCATGAATCTTGCCCTGAATCTGGAGGGTGAAGAAACAGGCCCGGCCTCCGTAGGAGACCGGACCTGCCACTCAATCATTCAGCGAAGGCTCACTTAGGCGCCGCTTCGATGATCGAAACGAACTTCGCCTGAGCGTCAGCAGCCGACATGTCCGGGTTGGCCATGAATTCGGTGAACAGATCGTTGATCTGGTTCAGCGAGTCACGGTCGATCATCTGTACGTCATTCGGGAACACTGCGGAGGAGTGGTCGAGGATTTCCAGACCCTTCTTCATGCAGTCGTTGGCAGCCGACAGGTCGACGTCGGCACGCATCGGCAGCGAACCCTTCTTCAGGTTGAACGCAACCTGAACTTCCTTGGTGACCAGGGTCGAAGCCAGGGTCATCTGCGCCGCGGTCACTGCCGGGTCAGCCGATTTCGGGAAGTAGAACACGTCGCCGCCGGTGTTCAGAACCGGGGTCACACCGAGGCCCGGCAGGCAGTCGTAGTCCTTGCCGGCGACTTGATTGGCCACGGCGAACTCGCCGCCAGCCCAGTCACCCATGATGTTGGCAGCGGCTTTGCCCTGGATCACCAGACCCACAGCTTCGTTCCACTGCGGAACCATCTTGTCGGCCGGGGTGTATTGACGCACCTGAGCCAGCGTTTCGAAGATCTTCTTGAACTGGTCGCCACCGGCGATGTCCAGATCACGGTCCTTGTAGACCTTGACAAAGTTTTCCACGCCGGCCTGGGCCACCAGAACGTCGTTGACCATCAGACCAACCGGCCAGCCCTGTGCCATCGACAGCGGCTGAATGCCAGCTTCCTGCAGCTTCGGCGCATCGGCGATCAGCTCGTTGATGTCCTTCGGCGGCTCCATGCCGAGGTCGGTGAACACCTTGCGGTTGGTCCACATCCACTGGGCCGAGTGCAGGTTGACCGGCACGCAATAGACCTTGCCGTC
>JBDTQR010000264.1:0-5508 GCA_039932095.1 bacterium
GGTGCGGAAGGCGAGAATATCGGGGTGGTTACTCCGGCGCGTGCTATGGCCCTGGTGATCGGGGCCACCGAAACCCTGCGAGACCTGCCGACCGCGATTGTCGCCATCCTCGCCATCGCTGCCCTGCAACTCGGCGGGTCGCTGTTCGGCCAGAAAAGCCCCGGTGCCGCGATGGTTGACGGCGGCTTCGTGGTGGCAATGGGCGTCGTGATGATCGCCGTCCAGGCCATTCTTTAGGCCGGCAACAGCCGCGCCACGACGTCGGACAAGTCGTCAAAGTGGTCCAGCAGCGCCTCTGGCCGCAGCCGGACCACGCCGCGCCCCTCTGGCCCGAAGGTGACCAAAGCCACCGGCACCCCCGCCGCAAGTGCTGTCTGCCGGTCGGTGTCGGTATCGCCCACCAGCATCGACCGGCCGCCCCCCACCCGGTCCACCGCCAGGCGATATGGTGCCGGATGGGGCTTGCGCACCGCAAGTGTATCCGCCCCGACCAACGCGCCAAACAGCCCCGATATCCCCAGCCGACGCACAAGCTCCACTGCCAGCCCCTCCGGCTTGTTGGTGCAGATCGCCGTGGCATAGTCCTGCAGCCGCACCGCCTCCACCGCCGCCACGACACCAGGATAAAGCGCCGTATGCACGCAGATCCCGTCGGCATAGGCCGCCAGCAACCGTGGATACTCCCGGTCGACATCCGCCTCGCTCCACGTCCCCAGCCGCGACAGGCCCAGCCGCAGCATCGCCCGCCCGCCATGAAACGCTGTCAGCGCATCGCCCGGCCCCAGCACCGGTTCCGGCAGGCAGGCATTCGCCGCCGCCAGCAGATCCGTCGAGGTATCGGCCAAAGTCCCGTCCAGATCGAAAACAATCGTGCGCATTTGGCCTCCTGAAACATCCCGTGAGGCCTGCGCCCCTTGCGGACCCCTCGTTTGGGGGTAAAACGTGGAAGAAAAGAAGGAAAGGGGCGGTATGCAGGTTTCTCTGATCGTTTTGGCGGCAGGATTGGGCACGCGGATGAATTCCGACCTGCCCAAGGTGCTGCACCCCCTCGCCGGGGTGCCGATGCTGCACCACGCCCTGACGGCGGGCCGCGCCCTCGAACCCTCCCGCATCGTCGTCATCACCGGTTACGGCACCGAAGCCGTCAGCAAGGCTGCCCTTGCCTTTGACGACGCCTGCGACTGCGTCTTGCAAGAGCCGCAGCTTGGCACCGGCCACGCCGTCGCTCAAGCGGCCCCCCTGCTTGCCGACACGGATGGCGACTCGATTGTCCTTTACGGTGACACCCCCTTTGTCCGAGCCGAGACACTGGAAGCGATGTGCGCCGCCCGCGCCCGCCACGCCATCGTGGTCTTGGGCTTCACCCCGGCCGATCCGGGCCGCTATGGCCGCCTGATTGTTGAAGGCGATCAGCTGCTGAAGATCGTCGAATACAAAGACGCCAGCGAAACCGAACGCGCCGTAACCCTGTGCAACTCCGGCGTGATCTGCGCCGAGACGAAAACCTTGTTCCGCCTTGTCGCCGGGCTCGGCACCCAGAACGCCTCGAACGAATACTACCTGACCGACATCGTCGAAGTGGCCAAGGCCGAGGGCCTGTCGGTCGGATATGTCACCTGCGATGAGGCCGAAACGCTGGGCATCAACACCCGTCGGCAACTCGCCGCCGCGGAAGCCGCCTTTCAGACCCGCGCCCGGGCTGGGGCGCTGGAGAATGGCGTTACCCTGACCGCCCCCGAAACCGTGTTCTTCGCGCTCGACACCCATGTCGGCCGCGACGCCACTATCGGCCCGAACGTTATCTTCGGCCCCGCCGTCACCGTTGAATCCGGCGCCGAAATCAAAGGTTTCTGCCATCTCGAAGGCTGCCACATCTCACGCGGCGCCAGCGTCGGCCCCTTCACGCGCCTGAGACCCGGTGCCGAACTGGCCGAGGATGTCCATGTCGGCAATTTCGTCGAGATCAAGAACGCCGTCCTCGACGAAGGCGTCAAGGTCGGTCACCTGACTTATATCGGTGATGCCGACGTGGGCGAGTTTACCAACATCGGCGCGGGCACCGTCACCTGCAACTATGACGGCGTGATGAAACACCGCACCCGCATCGGCAAGCGTGCCTTCATCGGCTCCAACACCATGTTGGTTGCCCCGGTGACGGTCGGCGACGACGCCCTGACCGCTTCCGGCTCCGTCATCACCGAAGATGTCCCGCCCGAGGCGCTCGCCGTGGCCCGCGCCCGTCAGGTCAACAAACCCGGCCTCGCCACCCGCCTCATGACCAAACTAAGGGCCATCAAGGCCGCAAAGAGGAAAGCATAATGTGCGGGATTGTCGGCGTTCTAGGCAACCACGAAGCAGCCCCCCTGCTGGTCGAGGCACTCAAACGCCTCGAATACCGCGGCTATGACAGCGCCGGGATCGCCACTGTCAACAACGGCCATCTTGACCGCCGCCGTGCTGTCGGAAAGCTGGTCAATCTGTCCGACCTTTTGGTCCACAACCCGCTTGCGGGCAAGTCGGGCATCGGCCACACCCGCTGGGCCACCCATGGCGCCGCCACCACCATCAACGCCCATCCCCACCGGTCGGGCCCGGTCGCCGTTGTCCATAACGGCATCATCGAAAACTTCCGCGACCTGCGCGCCGAATTGTCCGCCGCCGGGCTGACCCAGGAATCCGAAACCGACACCGAAACCGTCGCCCTGATGGTGCGCCACCTGATGGATCAGGGCCGCACGCCCGTCGAGGCCGCCCGCGAGACCTTGAAACGTCTGCACGGTGCCTTCGCGCTCTGCTTTCTGTTCGACGGCGAGGACGACCTGATGATCGCAGCCCGCAAGGGCTCCCCCCTCGCCATCGGGCATGGCACGGATGAGATGTTCGTCGGTTCCGACGCCATCGCCCTGGCCCCGATGACCGACCGCATCACCTATCTGGAAGAGGGCGACTGGGCCGTCGTCACCCGCAAGGGTGCCACGATCTACGATGCCTCCGACCGCCTCGCCAACCGCGCCGAGGCCCGCATCCAGCTTGACGCCACCCGGATCGAAAAGGCCGGTTACAAGCATTTCATGGCCAAGGAAATCGCCGAACAGCCCGTGGTGATCGCCGACGCCCTGCGCCATTACGTCCAGAACGGCAGTCTGAACCTGCCCCAAGTCGATTTCACCGGGGTCGACCGCATCACCATGGTCGCCTGCGGCACGGCCAGTTATGCGGCCCATGTCGCCAAATACTGGTTCGAACAGATCGCGGGCCTGCCCGCCGACATCGACGTCGCCTCCGAATTCCGCTACCGCGAACCGCCGCTCTCGCCGCAGTCCTGGGCCCTGTTCATCAGCCAGTCCGGTGAAACCGCCGACACCCTCGCCGCCCTGCGCTACGCGAAAGAGAAGGTCGCCAAGGTCGTCGCCGTGGTCAACGTTCCGACCTCCTCCATCGCCCGCGAAGCCGACCTCGCCCTGCCGATCATGGCCGGCGTCGAAATCGGCGTCGCCTCGACCAAGGCCTTCACCTGCCAGCTGATCACCCTCGCCCTTCTAGCGCTCAAGGCCGGGCTGGACCGCGGCTCTCTGACATCCGAGACGCTGGCCCGACACCTGACCGACCTCGCCGCTCTGCCCGGCTTGATGAACCACACCATGGCCCTGTCCAGCGACATCGCCATCATCGCCGAAGAGCTGGCCGAGGCGCAGGACGTGCTTTTTCTCGGCCGCGGCGCCATGTTCCCGCTGGCCCTGGAAGGAGCGCTGAAACTCAAGGAAATCAGCTACATCCACGCCGAAGGTTATGCATCAGGTGAACTGAAACACGGCCCCATCGCGCTGATCTCACCGCAGGTCCCGGTCATCGTTCTTGCTCCCCGCGACGCCCTGTTCGAAAAGACCGTCTCGAACATGCAAGAGGTCATGGCCCGCCATGGCAAGATCCTGCTGATCTCCGACGCCCAAGGCATCCGCGAGGCCGGCGAGGGCACCTGGGCCACCCTGACCCTGCCCGAAGCGGGGATTTTCGCCCCGATCCTTTACGCCCTGCCCGCCCAGCTGCTGGCCTATCACACCGCCATCGCCAAAGGCACCGACGTCGACCAACCCCGCAACCTCGCCAAATCTGTCACGGTGGAATGATGGCCAAGCAATTTCCCGGCTTCAGCGACGACCACAGCCAATTCGTCGCTGCCCAGCACATCTTCTTCGTCGCCACCGCCGCGGCCGAGGGCCAGGTCAACCTGTCGCCGAAAGGCATGGACAGCCTGCGCGTCCTTGGCCCCAACCGTCTGATCTGGCTGAACCTGACCGGATCGGGCAACGAAACCGCCGCCCACCTCGCCCGGAACCCGCGCATGACGGTGATGTGGTGCAGCTTCACCACCCGCCCGCTGATCCTACGCGCCTACGGCACCGCGCGTACCCTCCACCGCAGCCACCCCGATTTTCCGGGTCTCGTCGCCCATTTTCCGCCAACCCCTGGCACACGGCAGATCTACGACCTGACCGTCGATCTCGTCCAAACCTCTTGCGGCTATGCCGTCCCCTTCATGGACCACCGCGAAGATCGCCCGACCCTGCTGACATGGGCCGAGGACAAGGCCGATGCCCTGCCCGACTACTGGGCCGAAAAGAACCGTCAGTCGATCGACGGCCTGCCCACCGGGATCGAGGCCAACCTGTGACCCCTGCCGACGCCCTCGCCCAGTTGCACGCCCTGTCCGACCCGGCAAAGGCCGAACAATCCCGCGCCTATCACAAGGCCGACCGCCCCTATCTCGGCATCGCGGTTCCCGAGATCACCGCCCTCGCAACCTCTTGGCGTGACCATCTCGACACCGCAGGGCGTGTGGCCGTGGCGGGCGCGTTGTGGCAGACCAATATCCATGAGGCCCGGATCGCCGCCGCCAAACTGCTGACCCAAGCCCGCATCCCCGACGACGAACCGGTCTGGCATCTGATCGCCAGCTGGGTCCCGACCTTCGACGCCTGGGCCGTGGCCGACCATGCCAGCGACGCCGGCGGGCGCCGGTTGGTCGCCAACCCCGCCCGGCTTGATGAGGTCGAAGGCTGGATCAGCCATGACAACATTTGGACCCGCCGCGCCGCGCTTGTGATGACCCTGCCGTGGACCAAACAGAACTTCCCCAAACCCGAAGACCTCGCCATCCGCGATCGCGTGCTGGGCTGGGCCGCCCAACTGGCCCAGGACAAGGACTGGTTCATCCAGAAGGCCATCGCCTGGTGGCTGCGCGACCTCAGCAAACACGACCCGCAGCGCAGCCTTGATTTTCTCGAAGGCCCCGGTCAGGTCCTGAAACCCTGGGCTCGCAAAGAGGCCGCCAAATACCTCTGACCTCATTCATCCGTCCCTAAATACCCCACGGTAGGTCTGGAGGGTGTGAAACCCTCCAGTCACGGTCCCGCAACCCACCTTGTCCTTTCGCCGCAAGAGGCCTATTTTCAAGGAATGAACGCGCCCCTCATCGATCCCTTCGCCCGCGCCATCTCTTACCTGCGC
>JBDTQR010000265.1:0-5503 GCA_039932095.1 bacterium
CGGTGGCTTTCGCCATAAGCTCGAGCCAGCCACTTGCGCGATCTGCGAAGGGTTCGGCTTCATCATCGAGGTTCTCGGGGTCACGGCGGTCAAGGAAAGCGAACAGATCGGCCTTTGGGCCGGGACCGCCTGTCAGCCGGCGCACCGCCCATCCGACCCGTGCGAGCGGCCCTGTGTCGTCCTGCACGCCAGACAAGCGCATCGAGATCCAAAGCGCCAGCCGATCGGGGCTGACGCGGTCGCCGGTAAGCCAGCTGAGGTCCGCCGCCTCGATCAGCGCGAGCCTGTGCCGCCAGCCATGCGGGCCGCGCCGCAACCGGTCGTCCAGCGCACCGATCCGGCCAGCGACACGGGCGAGACGCGCGGCATTGCCTGCCTCTGCATTCCGCCAGTCGTCGGGAACTGCGGTTTCACGCGGTTCAGCCCGTGGTCCGGGCGGCAGACCATCCGGCTCTTCCTCGATCGGACCGGGCAGGAACCACAGGTCGCCCTCGGAAACCACTTCGGCCTCCTCCGTGTCGCCGGGGAGATCGACCATATTGTCATACATTGCAGGGCGATGCGGCTTCATATGTGCAAAATACTAGCATTCTGCGAATTACCCAAGTGTTTTTTCTGAAGGTACTCACCCACTTTTTAAAGAACGCGCGCGCGATGACCCAAGACGGCTCGCTGATCGTGCACAGCGTAAGTAATCTAAGGGATTTTTGGTGAACAGCACCACAGAACGTATCCTTGCATTCGTTTACAAACGGTCGTTTAGTAGTGATGAGTGAAACTGTACAAAGCCTGTTTTGATGCCATTGATAGGATACGCGCGCGTTTCAACCGAGGATCAGACCCCCCTGCCCCAGTCGCAGGCCCTGAAATCCGCAGGCTGCGTCGAGATCCATGAGGAGCAGGCTTCGGGTGGAAACCGCGCGCGGCCAGTGCTGGCACGGGTGTTGGAACGGATAGGCAAGGGCGATACGCTGGTCGTCGTGCGGATCGACCGATTGGCGCGATCGCTGTCGCATCTCCTTGAGGTGATCGAGCGGCTTGAGGCCAAGGGCGCGTTCTTTCGCTCGATCGAAGATCCGATCGACACCGCATCCCCGCAGGGCAAGTTCACGCTGCAGGTGCTGGGCGCTGCGGCCGAGTTCGAGCGCGCCCTGATCCGCGAACGCACCAAGGCCGGGCTTGCAAGCGCGCGCACTAAGGGCCGTGTGGGCGGTAACCCTGGGCTGCGCGCCAAGGATCCGGCCGCGCTGCGCAAGGTGCGGCTGGCGCGTCAGGACGGATACATGGAGCGGCTCAATGAAACGGCGCAGGACTGGGTGCCCCATGTGCGCCGGCTGCGGCCCGACATGGCGTGGGAGGACGTGCTGCGCATCATCAACGGCCCCCTGCCCGAGGCCCGGCGCTGGACGCAAAGCCGCCTGTTGCGCGCCGTGAACGCCTATGTCCGCGATGGCTTTCTGCCTGAATCCGTCTTGGCCCGTGCTGGGCGACGCGAAACGGACGACCGCCTGCCCGCCATCGTTGCCGCCATCAAGGGCGCGGATCCAGACGCCACCCTTCAGGCGATCTGCACCCGGCTGGAAGCTATGCGCGAGCGCACGCCCCGCGGGCGGACAAGCTGGCAGCCCTCGTCCGTGAAGATGCTGCTGGAGCGGGCCGAGAGGCTGGGGCTGCTTGATTGATCGCCGCGAGAATCGCCCCTCCGATTCTGCTGGCTACTTTCTATACGCGCCCACAATATATCTTGTGGTCACCTCATCAAAGACAACGAACTGTTGAAGTGGATTGAGAGCACCTTCGCTCAAATCGCTGATTTTTAACGATTTTACTTCGACAGAAATACGCCCTCTCAACGCCCCTAGGCCGCTCAACGGTTTGGGGTGGATTTATCCACCATATCTGTTAAGGTCTGCAAAACAATAAAGACTTGAGGGCAGTAATGAACGGGATACGGGCCTCCCAAAGATTCGATGTCATGTCCAAGCGGCTCGGCAGCCGGTTGCGTGAACATGCGCAGGAAACCTTTCCACCGGACGCCCAGAAGGGCCTTCGCCGCTTTGCGATGCGCGAAGCGGCTGAGCTGCTCCGCATTAATCAGAACACCTTCCGTCATCATGTGTCAAACCTAGAAGGCTTCCCCGAAGGTATCCTTGAGGGGGGCAACCGTCGCAGCTTCTCTGCGGAGGAGATGGTCGAAGCCCAACGCGTCCTTCTCGAGACCGGCAGGATCAAGCCGGAAGAACACCCGCACAGACGATCAGGAGAGGCTTGTCAGGTTCTGACAATCTTCAACTTGAAGGGTGGGTCTGCAAAAACGTCTACTGTCGCTCATGTGGGGCAATTGCTGGGCCTGCGCGGCTACCGGGTCTTGCTAATCGACCTCGACAGCCAGGCGAGTCTGACAAATCTGTTCGGGGTTACCCCCGAGCTCGATCCGGATATGCCGACCTCCTACGATCTGATCCGATCCGAGGGTCCACTTCCCGCATCAGAGATCATACGCAAAACGAACTTCCCGACTGTGGACCTGATCCCGGCATCCATGGACATCATGGAATACGAGTTCGAGGTCGCGCTGAGCTTCAGACACGGCGCCACCACGTTCCACAGCCGAATCCGGGAAGCGCTTGAGCCAGTCCTGAACCAATATGACGTGGTGATATTCGACACTCCACCGCAGCTGAACTTCTCTGTGATCTCGGCCCTCTTTGCGTCGACGGGTGTCCTGATCCCGCTGAACGCGTCAATGCTCGATGTCATGTCCCTTGCGAGTTTTCTTGGCATGGCGAGCAATCTGATGGGCGTCGTCGAGGCCCATGCCCCGGAGCATGGGCTGAACTTCGTGAGGGTTCTGATTACCCGCTACGAAAACACCGACGGTCCGCAGGTTCAGATTTCGTCTCTGCTTCGGACAGTCCTCGGGGATGCCGTGCTGTCGGCCGAGTTCCTGAAATCAACAGCTGTGGGTGACGCTGCGAACACGCAACAGAGCATCTTCGAGGTCGAACCTCGCGACGTGAACCGCCGGACCTACGAGCGCGCGATCGAGTCCGTTTCTCGGGTGACCGATGAGGTCGAGCGGGAAATCCTGAAGGCATGGGGGCGCAGCCATGGCACGTAAGGTTTTCGGGGACTCACTGAAGAACGCGATGGGCAAAGTGCCGCCCTCGGACGATGATCTGGATGTGAAGCGCACGAGCCCGACTGTGGCGCGCGCGCAAGCATCCGTCCTCGAAGAGGACAAACATGCCACACGGCTGATCGACCCGACTACCGTACGGATGTCCGCGGTCATGGACCGCATCGATCCCAGCGATGGTCTGGATGAACTCGTCTCGTCGATCCGAGAGCACGGTCAAAAGGTTCCAGTGCTGGTTCGCCGAACCCAGGACGGTGCGCTTGAGATCGTCTATGGGCGCCGTCGGCTTCTCGCCTGTCGCCAACTTGGTCAAAAGGTGCGCGCCACGGTCATGGAGATGACCGACGAGGAAGCACTCATCGCACAAGGCGTGGAGAACAATGCCCGCCAAGACCCATCGTTCATCGAAAGGGCTCTGTTTGTCGCCGGGATCATTCGTGAACTTGGGAAAACCGACGAGACGCGCAAAAACGCCCAGACGATTGCGTATCGGGCACTTCAGATTGATGAATCGCTCGTTTCCCGAATGAACCGTATCGCGACGGGCATTCCGATGGAGCTGATCCAGGCTATCGGACCTGCACATGGCGTTGGTCGGCGGATATGGGAGAAGCTCTTCAGGCTGTGCGAGAAAGACGTCGCAAGGGCCCGAGAAATTGCCCGCGGAATCCCCCACAACTTACCAAGCCCGGACCGTCTCGAAGCGGCGGTTACCTTGCTGACGGCCACTAAAACCACTGCGCCCAAGGTTGATCTAGGGGAGCGCGTGAAGATTGGCCGAAAGGGCAACCGCATCACCATTGACGTAGACGATGATCTTGCCCCGCGCGTTGAGGAAGCAGTTCGGAAGCTGATCAGCGAGCTTCTTGACCGCGGTCAAGATGGCCCAGAGTGACGACCCCGTGTCTTGACCGCGGTCAAGACATCAAGAGCAACGAGCAGAAAACGAAAGGAGGACCGGCTAGAAAAGGAAAGACCCCCCGAAAGCGATGCTTCCGAAGGGCCTCAATCAGTCTCGACACCTGATTGATATCCCCAAAACGAATCGATTTCAACACCGCTCGCGGTGAACGGGGAAGCTTTTTCTTCCGACGCACCATGAAACATGCATCCAGAACACCAACCGCCCTGGCGGAACGAGTAACTATGCCCCGCCCGAACCCGTATGAGCTTCTCGGCCCAGTTCGCATACTGAGGAAGGAACTTGGCCTCACCACCAATGACTTCGCCGTCCTCACCGCTCTTATCAGCTACCTGCCCCGCGAAGAGCGCAGCACCTCAAACAACCACACTGACTTGACTGTCGTGTTCCCATCAAACGCGTCATTGTGCGAGCGAGCCAACGGAATCGATGAAAGAACTCTGCGTCGAAGCTTGGGCCGCCTTGCCGCAGCAGAGCTGATCGAGCGAAAGAACTCGGCCAATGGCAAACGCTTCCCGCTCCGCTACGGAGGCGTTATCCGAGACGCGTTCGGAATCGACCTGAAACCGCTGATCGAGAACTACGACGCGTTGGCGACCAGAGCATCAAAGCTCGCGGAAGAGCATGAACGCTTGCGTTCCCTTAAGGCAGAGGCACTGGCCCTACGCGCATCGCTTCTCCACAAGGAGCACGTCGATGAAACACGGCTGTCAACCCTCGGGACAATCAGGAACATCCTACGGCGAGCGACTCTTTCTGCTGACGCTGTCTTACAAATCATCGCCGGTCTCCGAGAGCTCGGTGCGAATGACCAAAAAAGCTACGGAGAGAGCCTCGGCTCAGCGCAAGCTGTCGACGACCACCAGCCTGACTCCTTTTCCAACAAGTTGTCCGCCAGAAACGGTCAAAATGTCCGGCACATAGAGTCCATAAAAAGAGATTTTAAGAAGATACCAAACCCGTCAGCGCCGATCAACGACGACAAACAAACATCAGGACCATCCATAAACCGAGACCCCGGAACAATGGTCTGGGAAGACTTCACACACGTCGCTGGCTTTTTTCCCGAAGCGCCAAGAACCGGAGAAGCTCTAACCCGCATTCTCTTCGACCTCGGTAGATTGCTTAGAATACGCCAAGAAAACCTGACGCGTGGCCTACAGCAAGCAGGCGCAGGAAAGCTTCTTCTCATCTTCGATTACCTGATCGCTCGAGCAGACGCGATCAAACGGCCTGACGCATATTTTGAGAAGATCCTGCGAACATAGAACATGCGACACGCTAGTCTTGACCGCGGTCAAGATGAGCCAAGAGAGGGAAAGGACTGAGGGTTGAGGGGTGACGGGAAGTGAGATCGGGAGAGTGGCTTCCGGCGCCCGTCGTGGAGAAGATCTGATGACGAAAGCTGTCCAGAAAATCACCCTGTCCCCCTCGCGGGACAT
>JBDTQR010000266.1:0-5472 GCA_039932095.1 bacterium
CCGGCCTGCAGGAATACATCGACTTCTTCGTGTCCGACGACATGGCCGGCCCGGACGGCAAGCTGATCGAATACGGTCTGGTCTCTGACCCCAACCTCGCGCAGACCCAGGCTGATGTGGCCGCAGACACCGTCATGGGTCCGCTGCAATAAGCCAACCAATTGGGGGCGCGGACCACCGCGCCCCTGCCAGATCCCGGACGGATCCTTCATGAGCACCGGCCTACTTTGTCTGATCATCATCGTCCTCGCGGGCCTCGGTTATGTGATGGGCCAGCGCCGCGCCCTCGCCTCGGCCTCTGGTGACATCCGCACTCTGCATTCTCTTCCCGCTTTCTACGGCCGCATCACCGCCTTGATGGCCGCCGTGCCCGCCCTGCTGGTGGTGCTGGTCTGGTTCCTGATCCAGCCACTGATCATCGAACTTCGTGCCTTTTCGCTGATCGCCCCCGGCGACATCCCCGCAGGCAGCGCCCCGGAACTGGTGATTGCCGACGTTCGCCGTCTGGCCGACGGCCTGACCGCGATTGAGGCGGCTGGCATCGACTCCACTGCCCTTGCCGGCGACCCGGCCAAGTTGAAAGCCGCCCTGCAGGCACAGGGCGTCGTGATGGGCACCGACCCTACCGCATCGACCATCGCGGCAGCCGAGGCGAGCCGCAGAATGACCGCAACTTCGCAGCTGTCGCTGACCTTTGTGGCGCTGTTGCTGGCGGCTGGCGGCCTGGGCTTCGCGCTATCCCGGATCAAGCCTGCATACCGCGCCCGCAACGCCACCGAGCAATTTTCGATGGTGCTGCTGATCTTGTCCTCGCTGATCGCCGTGCTGACCACGGTCGGCATCGTGCTGTCATTGCTGTCGGAAACCGTGCATTTTTTCCAGCTTTACCCGGCGAGCAAATTCTTCCTCTCCACCAACTGGAACCCCAAATTCGGCGGAGGTTCCGATCTCGGCATCTGGCCCCTGGTCTGGGGCACCCTGTATATTTCCTTCATCGCGCTGGTCGTCGCGGTCCCCATCGGCCTGATGTCGGCAATCTACCTTGCCGAATACGCCAGCAAGGCCACAAGGTCGTGGGTCAAACCCGCCATCGAGATCCTCGCCGGCATCCCGACCATCGTCTACGGCCTGTTCGCCCTGATCACCGTCGGCCCCTTGCTGCGCGACTGGTTCGCCCAGCCCCTCGGCTTCGGCAACTCGGCCTCTTCGGTAATGACCGCCGGCCTGGTCATGGGCATCATGGTGATCCCCTTCATCTCTTCGCTGTCCGATGACATCATCAACGCCGTGCCACAAAGCCTGCGCGACGGCTCCCTCGGCCTTGGGGCCACCCCATCGGAAACCGTCCGTCAGGTGGTGCTACCTGCCGCCCTGCCGGGCATCGTTGGCGCCATCTTGCTGGCCGCCTCCCGCGCGATCGGCGAGACGATGATCGTGGTCATGGGGGCAGGCGCCGCCGCCCGACTGTCGCTCAACCCGTTTGAGGCGATGACCACCGTCACCGTCAAGATCGTCAGCCAACTGACCGGCGATACCGAGTTTGGCAGCCCGGAAACTCTCGTCGCCTTCGCCCTTGGCCTGACCCTCTTTACCTTCACCCTTGGTCTGAACATCGTGGCGCTGGTCATCGTTCGCCGATACCGGGAGCAATACGAATGAGCGGCTCATCGCTTTTTGCCCAAGACCCGCGCACCAAAGCCCGCAATGCTGCGGAGAAACGGTTCCGCGCCTATGGCGTGGTGGCCATCGGGCTGGCACTTGCCGCCCTGGTCTGGCTGCTGATCTCGATCTTCGGCAACGGCTTGCCCGCCTTCAAGCAAAGCTTCCTGACCTTTCCGGTCACCTTGGATGCGGCGGTTCTGGACAAGCAAGGCCACGGCGATCCGGCGGAAATGGCCAAGGTGTCAACCATCGGCTACGGCAAACTGCTCGCCAAGGCGTTGGAGGCCGAAATTCAGGCCAAGGGCATCGACATCGGCGCCATGAAGTCGAAAGACATCGCCGACATGATCTCCGAAGAATCCGGCGCAACCCTGCGCAACATGGTTCTCGCCAAGCCGACGATGCTCGGCACCACGATCCCCTTCACCGCCCTGGCCAACGGCCGGATCGACGGTTACTTCAAAGGCCGGGTGACGATGGCCAGCGCTGCCCTCGACAAGAACACCTCCCCGGAGAAACTGGCCCTCGCCGATAAGCTGAAACAGGCGGGCGTGCTGACCATCACCCTGAACGGCGGCTTCCTGACCCGCCCTGACGCCTCTGACAAACGGCCCGAGGCCGCTGGCCTCGGCGTTGCAATCATCGGCTCGCTCTACATGATGTTCGTGGTGCTGGTGCTGGCGCTGCCGATCGGTGTGGCCGCCTCGGTCTATCTCGAAGAATTCGCCCCGAAGAACCGCTGGACCGATCTGATCGAGGTCAACATCTCTAACCTCGCCGCCGTGCCCTCCATCGTCTACGGCATCCTCGGCCTGTCGATCTTCATCAATTTCGCCGGAATGCCACGCTCGGCCCCCATCGTCGGCGGGTTGGTGCTGACCCTGATGACCCTGCCGCGCATCATCATCCCGACCCGTGCCGCGCTCAAGGCCGTGCCGCCCAGCATCCGCGACGCCGCCCTGGGCATCGGGGCCTCAAGACTGCAAACCGTCACCCACCACGTCCTGCCGCTCGCCCTGCCCGGCATCCTGACCGGCACCATCATCGGCCTGGCGCAGGCTCTGGGCGAAACCGCCCCCCTGCTGCTGATCGGCATGGTCGCCTTCGTCCGCGACTTCCCCGGTGCGCCGCCGTCGGGCCTGTTTGACCCCGCCGCGGCCTTGCCGGTACAAATCTACAACTGGACCCAACGCGGCGACCCCGGCTTTGTCGAGCGCGCTTCTGGGGCCATCATCGTGCTCTTGGTGCTCCTGATCGCCATGAACGCAGTCGCCATCATTCTGCGCCGCAGATACGAACGCCGCTGGTAGGGGCATGACATGAAAGACATCAGACTGGATCGCAACGTGCAGACCGACACCATCAAGATCACCGCCCGCAAGGTGCAGGTCTATTACGGCACCAACCACGCCCTGAAGGATGTCGATGTCGACATCCTCGACAAGACCGTCACCGCCTTCATCGGCCCGTCAGGCTGCGGCAAGTCGACCTTCCTGCGCTGCCTGAACCGCATGAACGACACCATCCCGTCCTGCCGCGTCGAAGGCAGCATCCTTATGGACGGCGAAGATATCTATGATCCCCGCGTCGACCCGGTGCAACTGCGCGCCAAGGTCGGCATGGTGTTCCAGAAACCCAACCCGTTCCCGAAGTCGATCTACGACAACGTGGCCTACGGGCCCAAAATCCACGGCCTGACCCGCAACAAGGCCGAATTGGATGAGATTGTCGAGAAATCCATCCGCAAAGCCGCCCTGTGGAATGAGGTGAAAGACCGCCTCAACTCCCCTGGCACCGGCCTGTCGGGTGGCCAGCAGCAACGCCTGTGCATCGCCCGCGCCATCGCCACCTCGCCCGAGGTGCTGCTGATGGACGAACCCTGCTCCGCCCTCGACCCCATCGCCACGGCGCAGGTGGAGGAGTTGATCGACGAACTCCGCGCCCAGTTCTCGGTCGTCATCGTGACCCATTCAATGCAGCAGGCCGCACGGGTCAGCCAGCGCACCGCCTTCTTCCACCTCGGTTCCTTGGTTGAATATGGCGAGACTGGACAGATCTTCACCAACCCCACCGACCCGCGCACGGAATCCTACATCACTGGCCGGATCGGCTGAGGAGAGATCATGAACAACGATCGTCACATCGCCCGCGCCTTTGACCGCGACCTGGAGGCCGTGCAGGCCATGGTCCTGAAGATGGGCGGGCTGGTGGAAGAGGCGCTGTCGGACGCCGCCACCGCCTTGGAAACCCGCGACGACGCCCTGGCCGACCGCGTCCGCAAGGGTGACACCGCGATTGATGCGCTGGAAGATCAGGTCAACTCCGAATGCGCCCGCCTGATTGCAATCCGCGCCCCCGCCGCCAGTGACCTCAGGACCGTGCTGTCGGTGATGAAGATCGCTTCCTCGCTGGAACGCTGCGGCGACTACGCCAAGAACCTCGCCAAGCGGTCGGTCGTCCTGAACACCATGCAGCCGATCCCAGGTGCGGCCGGCTCGATCCGCCGCATGGCAAGGCAAGTCAGCCTGCTGCTGAAGAACGCCCTCGACGCCTATATCGCCCGCGACGTCGGCCTGGCCGAGGAGGTCCGCCAGCAGGATCAGGACGTCGATCAGATGTACACGGCCCTGTTTCGCGAATTCCTGACCCATATGATGGAAGACCCGCGCAACATCACCGCCTGCATGCACCTGCACTTCATCGCCAAGAATATCGAGCGGGTCGGCGACCATGCCACCACCATCGCCGAGCAGGTGATCTACCTTGCCACCGGTGCCATGCCCGAAGAGGCCCGCCCCAAGGGAGAGGCCGTGGTCAGCGGGGATCTCGGATGACCGCGCCCACCGTCCTTCTGGTCGAGGATGAGCCGGGTCAGCGTGAGGTTCTGGCCTACAACCTTGAGGCCGAGGGCTTCACTGTCCTGCAGGCCAGCAACGGCGAAGAGGCCCTGCTGCTGGTGGGTGAGGCGCTGCCGGACCTGATCCTGCTTGACTGGATGATGCCGCTGGTCTCGGGGCTGGAGGTCTGTCGCCGCTTGAAGATCCGCCCCGAAACCCGAGGCATCCCGATCATCATGCTGTCGGCCCGCTCCGAAGAGGTCGACAAGGTCCGCGGTCTGGAGATCGGGGCCGACGATTACATGGTCAAACCCTACTCGCTGGTCGAGTTGATGGCCCGGATCCGCGCCCATCTGCGGCGGGTGCGACCCGCTTCGGTTGGCGTGGCGCTGGAATGGGGCGACATCAAGCTGGACCCGGAAACCCACCGGGTGCAGCGCGGCGAAGCCAGTCTGAAACTCGGCCCCACCGAGTTCCGCCTGCTCGCCACTTTCCTTGAAAAACCGGGGCGGGTGTTCAGCCGCGAGCAACTGCTCGACCGGGTCTGGGGCCGTGACATCTATGTCGACAGCCGGACGGTGGACGTTCACATCGGGCGGCTGAGGAAGTCGCTGTGTGCGCAAGGCGGCGATGATCCGCTGAGGACAGTGCGAGGCGCTGGGTATGCGCTGGGGTAGCGTCCAGACTTGGACGGTTTTTGCAGGTTGCGCAGCATAGGCCCGGATAGATCCATCGGAAACCAAACCCACCCACACATCCCTCTGCGCCCGGCATCAAGCGCGCAGCGCACCGGGCAGCGCCCCGCTTCGAGGGCTAGGGTAGCCAACAGAATGATGAGCATTCATCGCGCATCTTTGCTTGGCGAACAAAGCTGCCCATGAAGGCACACCCTACGGACGCGGCAAAACCTTGTCATTAGGCGGATTCAAGGTCCAACTGCAACGTTTCTGGTGAAGTCAGCGATCTCTCGGGC
>JBDTQR010000267.1:0-5430 GCA_039932095.1 bacterium
CAGACCGTGTTCGACCTGTTCGAAGAGGAAGACGGCCTCGCCGCCCTGTTCGGCCTGATCCGCGACGCCCTGCCCGAACGCCTGCACGAAACCGCCTACGCCCTCGCCTGCGATGCCGCCTCAGCCGACGGTCGCCTGCGTGAAGTCGAACTGAGAATGCTTGAAGAGGTCCGCGAAGAGCTGCAAATCGACCGTTTGCACGCCGCCGCCATCGAATGGGGCGCCCGGGTGCGGCACATGCGGCCGTGAATGGAAAATAGAACCAAGCACAAAATTCTTTCTACTGCTTCCCGTTTTGCGAGCCCTCAGCGCGCATCCATCACGCACCTCCCCATGGCCAAGCGCCTCCGCGCACGTCTCAATCGGCAAATCAGACGTTCTGAAACCTGGCGCGGCGCAAATGTAACCTGGTCCACAGCCGCATTCTCAGCCTGCACGTCTTCCCGACTGCAATCCGGAAACGCTGCCTGGCCACCGTTCTTCGCCCCAGCCGCACCCACATCCCGATGGTCACCCCACCCAATTGCACCTTGCCAAATACTCCCGCCGGAGGCATCCGTCCTGACCCCTGATATCAGGGAGCACCTGAAATCTAAACTCTTGAAATAAAACACTTCTTAAACTTGTCCAGGCCCGGACGCCTAGACCATCCCGGCCCAGCGGTTGATCATCCGGCCTTGCATTGCATGCGCCCGTCCGACCCAGGCATGCTGGCCTGGCGGGTCCTCGCGTTCGGCCAGCGACAAGGCGTCGCGCCGCGCCGTGTCGGCGGAAAAGATCGCAAACACCAGATCTCGGCCCGACGGCGGCTCGATGAACCCCACCAGCCCTGACACGAAGTTCAACGTCCCGCTCTTTCCGATCACCCTGATCGGGCTGCTCTTCACGGCACTGCCCTTGTCGTCCCGCATCCCGACATTCCGCAGCACTGGCCGCAGGTTCAACGCCCGATCACCGGCAATCAGCGCCCGCATCATGCCGCCCGCCGTCACCCGCGATGCCGCCCCCAGACCCGAATGGTCGACCAGATCACAGTCCAGCCCCAGCCGCGTCTTCGCCCAGACCTCCACCGTTGCCGCCGAGGCGGTCAGACTGCCGGCCCGCGTGGCCATCAGCCCGACCGTCTCGGCGGTGATATTGGTGGAAAACCGCAGCATCTGGCGCAGGATCGTGGTCAACTCGTCGCTTTGCCACAAAGCAATCCGCCGCGCCCCTGCCGGCATGACCTGCACGATTTGCGGTGTCGGCACGGCAATCCCCTGCGCAGCACACAGGGTCTGGAACACTTCGGCGACATAGGGTGCGACCTGGCGCACCGGCAACCACCGACTGCCCGCCGCGCGCAAAGCGCCCTGCGCCACAGACCAATTCTCCACGCCCGGCCCTTTGGAATAGGTGAACACCGGTGACGCGCGGTCCACCACCCGCATCCGCGCCATTTTCACCACCGGCACATAACGCTCACCCCGCGCATTCATCTGCGTGGTGGCCCCGCCCTTGGTCCATTCGAAATTCACCCGGTTGTAATTCAGCAATAGGCCCGACAACCCCGGATTGTAGCCAACCTGCACCGGCTGATCATCGGCAATCCGCTCAAAGCTCGGCAAGGCCCCGCAATAGGCCAGGAACCGACCAGTGACCGACTTCAGGCCCGTCCGTGCCAAAACGGCAACCAGATCGCCCAGTTTGTCGCTGTCCAAGGTCGGATCACCACCGCCGACCAGCACCAGATCGCCGTCCAGCCGCCCCCCTCTGATCGGACCGACCGCCATGACCTGGGTTGTAAAACGATAGGACGGCCCCAACTTCTCCAACCCATACAGCGAGGTGATGGTCTTGGCGACACTGGCCGGCGGCACCCGTGCCTCGGAATTTTCCTGCTCCAGCACCCGGCCCGTCGCGGCCTCGGCGACGATATAGCCGGTGACCCCGCCCAGTTTTGCCGCCGCAACCAACGCCGCCGCCGTACCCGCGTTCGACACCGCTATTGGTTCCACCCCGGCCTGCACCCGGCTGCGCGGCCTGAGCGAGGTGGTCATGCTTTCTCCGAGGGCAGGCGATACTGCCCCCGCCAGAAGCCCCGCCAAAACCCCGCGCCGCGTCAGTTCCGTCATCGTCCAACCCTTCAAGTCCTGCCGCTCAATACAGGCCATTCGGCTGCCAAGGCAACGCTTCGCCTCAGCCAATCCCCAAAACTTGACCGACCTTCCGCTGAAAATAAGCCACGCCCATCTCATGGCGCGCCGACAATGGCCCCGGAGCATAGCCGCCGCTGGCATAGTTCTTCTGGGTCTCAAGACAGACCTCGAAATCCTCACGAACCACGCCCAGCGTGCCCTGAATGGTGCGCTCCACTTCAGCCGGGTCAAAACCCGCTTCGAAGTAGAAATTGTAGATCAACTCGGTCCGCCCGTGGTCCAAGGGGTTGATTCGACTGGTATTCATCCCGCCCTGAAACAGCGACAGCGTCCAGTTCGGCCACATCCACAGCCACTTGCCCCGGTACCACAGCCCATCCTTCGGCGGCGCGGTCATCCGCACCAGACCGTCATGCGCCGTGGTCTGAAAGGCGTCAAAGTCGATGGCCGCATGAAACGCGGGATGGATGCCCGGAATATGCAATCCCTCGACAAAGTTATCGGTGTAGATCTTCCAGTTCGCGTCGAACACCATCCGTTCGGTCCTGACCGGTACGTAACTTTCTATCGGCTCGTCCGCCAATTCGGCGATCGTTTCTCCCAACTGCTCGCGCAGCGTCATGAGCGGGGCCACGGCGACAAACACCAACCCGCGCCATTCGGCCACCGAAATCGCCTGCAATGGCCAGTCCGCCAGATTGAAATCCGCCGCCTCGCCATACCATGGCGCCTTCAGCAACTCTCCCGCATCGGAAAACTGCCACTGGTGATAAGGGCAACGGATCGGCCCACAAGTCCCCTCGCCCTCCGGCAACAACCGCGCGCCCCGATGACGGCAGACATTGCGAAATGCCCTGAGCACCCCATCGTTGGAGCGGACGGCAAACACCTTCATGCCCGCGATTTCAACCGCGACATAAGACCGCCGCTCCACCAGTTTCGCCGACGGGCCCAGCAACTGCCATGTCGTGGCGAACAGCTTGTCGCGCTCTTCGACAAACACCTCGGGCTGCACATAGAGCGCCGGATCAATATTCAACACGACCAGTCCCTTTCATTTTGGCTCAAATGTCCCCGTCGAAGGCTTGCGCGCCTTCCACTCGCCCCGCGCCCGGATAACCGTGGAGGACGCGTCATTCAGCGGCAGGTTCACAAAGCTCCAGGCCGGTGGTGTCCGGTCCGCGAGCAATTCGGCCCGCGTCACCTCGGCCCCCCGGAACGTCCGCGCCGTCACCGAAAGCCGCGCCGCCAGCCCCGCGCCGGGCCGC
The DNA here is from genome assembly GCA_039932095.1 of bacterium. GTDB lineage: Bacteria > Pseudomonadota > Alphaproteobacteria > Rhodobacterales > Rhodobacteraceae > Stagnihabitans. The sequence continues at coordinate 3,407 of JBDTQR010000267.1, forward strand.
GCCAGCACCGCCACCGGCACCAGATGCATGATCTGGCGCCAGTTGCGCCAGCGGTGGAACTGCACCAGATTGTCCGCCCCCATCAACCAGACAAAGCGCACGCCCGGATAAATCGCCTGCAAACGCCGGATCGTGTCAACTGTCGCCCGCGTGCCCAGCCTTGCCTCCAGATCGCTCACCACCACCGCCGGGTCCTGCATCAAGGCCCGCGCCCGAGCCAGACGCTGCGCCATCGGCGCCGGCGCGCGGTCTTTCAGCGGGTTGCCGGGCGACACCAGCCACCACACCCGGTCCAGCCCCAGCCGCTTCATCGCCTCATGGGTGATATGGACATGACCAGAATGCGCCGGATCAAACGACCCGCCCAAAAGCCCAACCGCCATACCCGCCTGTGCCTTTGGAAAGCCCTGCACCTTGTCGCTCCTGTTCCGCCCAGCTTTGTCAAGGCGAACACGGTACAAAGTCAACGCCTGCCGGACAAATTCGCACCCCGCGTCCGGATCCCTGCGGTTGGTGCACTTGGCCGCATCCCGCTTGACAGAAAAAATTACCTGACTAAAGTCAGCGATCATGCCGCTCACCGCCAACGCTCGCATCCGCCGCTTCAACCGTGCAGTCACCCGCGAGGCCGGCGCCCTGGAGCAATCCTTCATGGGCCGCGGTCGGCCCTTGGGCGTAGCCCGAGTGCTGTGGGGCATCCCACGCCACCACGGCGACATCGCTTCCGTCCGCAGCGACCTCGGTCTCGATTCCGGCCTGTTCAGCCGCATCCTGCGCAGCCTGCAATCCGAAGGTCTCATCGCCTTGACCGCTCACCCGCAGGACGGCCGCCGCCGCATCGCCTGCCTGACCGAACTGGGCCAATCCGAGGTTGCCCTTTATGACCAGCTGAACGACAGCAGCGCCGAACGCATCCTGTCCCGCGCGCCCGACAGCGCCGCCTTGCTCGCCGCGATGGACCTGGTCGCCACGGCGCTGAACCGCGACCATGTCCAGATCATCGAAACCGACCCCGACAGCACCGCCGCCCAATACTGTCTGCAGGAATATTTCACGCTGCTGAGCCAGAAAATCCCCGGCGTGACACTCGACCTTTTCCCGCTGCCCGATCCGAAGGCCTGCAGCTATCGCCCGCCGCACGGCTGCTTCCTGATAGCCTGGTCCGACGCGATGCCGCTGGGCTGTGTCTCGCTCCGCCCCCTCGATGGTGCAACGGCCGAGGTGAAACGCTTGTGGGTCGCCCCCGACGCCCGTGGTCAGGGCCTCGCCCGCCGCCTGATGCTGCAGATCGAGGATCGGGCCCACGCCCTCGGCTACAGCCGGCTCAATCTCGACACCAATGCCAATCTGCCCGAGGCAATCGCGCTTTACCACAAGACCGGCTGGACCGCGATCGCCGCCTATTCCGGCTTTCCCTCCACCCATTGGTTCAGCAAGGCCCTGTGACCCGACGCTCTTCAAGCGTGACCGCTTTCTTCGCTCCCCCTTCCGGCTTGACGGGGCCCAGCGAGACAAGCGGTCACCTCTGATGAACCCCACAGCGACACCACGCTGTTTCAAGCAATCGACGTTGCCCTGCCGCCGCCAATCCCTTACATGACCCCCAACCCCCTTCCTGTCGGAGCACGCACATGGCCGCCTATCAATATGTCTATCACATGGACAATGTCTCCAAGACCTATCCTGGCGGCAAGAAGTGCTTTGAGAATATCAAACTGAACTTCCTGCCCGGCGTGAAAATCGGCGTGGTCGGCATCAACGGCTCCGGCAAATCCACCCTGCTGCGCATCATGGCCGGCATCGACAAGGATTTTCAGGGCGAAGCCTGGGCCGCCAAGGGCGCCAAAGTCGGCTACCTTGCCCAGGAACCCCACCTCGACCCCGCCCTCGACGTGCGTGGAAATGTCATGCTTGGCCTCTACAAGAAGACCGCCATCCTGAACCGCTACAACGAACTCGCCATGAACTACTCCGATGAGACCGCCGACGAAATGGCCGCCCTGCAGGACCAGATCGACGCCGCC
>JBDTQR010000268.1:0-5413 GCA_039932095.1 bacterium
GGCCTTGGGGTTGATCGTCGCCGCAGCCGGGGTGCCCAGTCCGAAATACAAGGACTGGTTCATCTCGTCACGGTTGATCGCCCGCGACATGGCGCTGCGGAAGCGGACGTCGTTGTAGATTTCGCGCAGAACCGGGTCTTTGTGGTTCAGGTTGAACGCCAGGCAGCACTGGCTGGGGTTGGAGTTCTTGTAGGGCAGGATGGTATAATCGCCCTTGGCCATGTTCTCCTTGGCGACGTCGATCTGCGAGAGCGCCACGTCGTTCTGCGTCAACTCGCCCGCGATGGTGCGGGTGGCTTGCAGGGTGCGGTCGGGCACGATGTCCAGAACGATTTGGTCAATATAGGGCAACTGGTTGCCCTCTTTATCGACCTGGTGGAAATAAGCATTCCGTTCAAAAAGTTCGCGCGTCGATCCCGTCTCGATCTTGACCCATGGGCCGACATGCGGCTTGTTGGCAAACGAACCGAGGTGACCTTGCTGGGCCAGATAGGCCTGGTGCCAGAAGTCATAGCCGAGTGATTTGGCCAAGGCGTCCGCATCGGGGTTAAAGGCGATGTGAAACTGGCTCATGTATTTGATCGGCTGACCAAAGGTCGCGCCAAGCGACATCCGCTCATGGGCCGACATGTTGACCATCGGGCGACGCGGCTGCGCCATCTTGATCGTCAGGGTTTGCGGATCAACCATGGTGAACACCGCAGGCACGCCACCGGGTGCCCAGTCGGCGGATGGGCCATTGGGGTACAGATCCTTGTTGTTCTGCTCATTCTCCCACCACCACATGACGTCGGCTGCACCCAAGGGCGTGCCATCCGACCATTTCAGGCCCTCGCGGAAATGCAGAGTGATTTCGGTGGCATCGGCGCTGAGTTCCACCTTGTCGCAAAGGTCGGGCACAATAATGGTGCCGTCATTGTTGGTGTGCTGCGGGAAGATCAGCTGCGCGCCGTCAAGATAAAAGTGGCCGCCCTGATTGCCGGTTTGCTGATGGATTGTGCCACCAAATTTGCCGATGGCGGCAACTTCCATGACCAGCGGGTCCTTGGGCAGGCGGGCATCGACGGCAGGCAGGGTGCCTGCTGCGACGCGTGCGGCCAGCATCGGGGCCTCTTTGTACATGCCGCTGGCCATGGTCGCATCGGTTGCGGTCTGGGCGACGGCGGATTGCGGCAGCAGGCTGGCGCCCGGCAGGATGCCCAGCGCGAAGGCACTGGCGGCACCACCGGTCGACATTAGCAGAAAATTCCGCCTTGTCGGTTTGCTAGTGGTCATGTTGATCTCTCCTCCTCTGATTGTTTGGGCTTGCGAGCCAACTCCTCTTGGCGTCGAAAACCTGCGTAGCAATGGCCTTCAGGATGGCGTCCCCCGCGCATGTCAGACGGCCAGAATGCAATTCGGGCCCCTCCTTCACCGCAGGTTCTTTCAGAACGGGGCCCACCGGAACCGGGCCACGGTCAGTTCTTGCGTTGTAAGCCAAGCCTGGAGTGATCAGCAGGCGCGCTAAGCCGAAACCGGCGCAGTTCATCTGGATCGTGGCGTGACCTTAGAGGTATGACGTAGGACGTCTGACCTCTTGAGCAGAAACTATCCAGTTCCAAATCGCGTGTCAAAGGATTGTTTGGGGCGATGCATTTTTCATCATCTGGAATCATCGCGGAGTAGGTCCACGGTTCCATCCGATTTTGATTTTCCTTGACATAATGGTATACCAACCCGCAATCAGGGCGCAAACATGACGCGGCGGCACACCTTGTTGCAGGGTGATCCCCGGATGAAAGTCCAGCCCGGAAAGGACAGACCATGTCGAAAGACGACTATTATGAGGCCATCGACCCCCGATTCGATTCGCTGTTTAACGGCAGTGGGCTGGTGCAAAAGCTGTACACCGGCAGCGAATGGGCCGAGGGGCCGGCCTATTTCGGTGGCGGGCGTTATCTGGTCTGGTCCGATATCCCCAAGAACCGGATGCTGCGCTATGATGAAACCGATGGAAGCGTCAGCGTGTTTCGCCAGCCCTCGGGTAATTCCAACGGCAATACTGTGGATCGGCAGGGTCGCTTGGTGACCTGCGAACATTCGGGCCGCCGCGTCAGCAGGACGGAACATGACGGCACCGTCGTTACCCTTGCCGACAACTACATGGGCAAACGGTTGAACTCGCCCAATGATGTGGTGGTGAAATCGGATGGCACCATCTGGTTCACCGACCCCAGCTATGGCATCGACAGCGATTATGAGGGTGACAAGGCCATCAGCGAAATCGGCCGCTGCAACGTTTATCGCATTGATCCCGAAACGCTTGCCGTCACCGCCGCGATCACCACACTGGTGCGCCCGAACGGTCTGGCGTTTTCGCTGGACGAAAGTCTGTTGTATGTCACCGACACCGGCAACCCCAGCGATGGCCCCAAGATGGCCGATATGGTGGTGTTTGACATCGGCGCGGACAATGCGGCCACCAATGGGCGCAAGTTCACCAACATCCATTCCGGCGGCTTTGACGGCTTCCGGCTGGATACGGCGGGCCGCATCTGGGCGGGAGCCGGGGCCAATGTGGAATGTTACATGCCCGATGGCACCCTGCTGGGCCGCATCAAGCTGCCCGAAACCGTGGCCAATGTCTGCTTTGGCGGCGGGCCGAAACGCAACATCCTGTATATGACCGGCACCACATCGCTGTATGCAGTGCGACTAAAGGTCAACGGCGCAAAAACCCACTGAACCCATGGAAAGGCTGCGCCGCATCCCCGGCCAGAACCATATATGACCGATATTCAAGCGATCTATCCCAGCCTGAAGGGCAAAACCGCCATCGTCACCGGCGGGGCCACTGGCATCGGCGAGGGCTTTGTACGCGCCTTTGCCGCCCAGGGCACTCATGTGACCTTTCTGGACATCAACGAACCCGCAGGCACCGCCCTTGCCGCCGAAATCAACGCCGCAGGCATCGCCCGCGCGCTGTTTTTGCAATGCGACGTCACCGACATCCCGGCCCTGCAAGCCTGTATCCACCGTTCGGGCGACGCGATGGGCCCCGCCTCGGTGCTGGTCAACAACGCGGCAAACGACAAGCGTGAGGAGTTTGAAACCATCACCGAGGATGATTTCACCTGGATGATGAACGTCAACCTGAGGCACCATTTCTTTGCTATGCAGGCGGTTGTGGGTCAGATGCGGACGGTCGGCGGCGGGTCGGTAATCAACCTCAGCTCGCCCACGTGGATCAATGGCGGGCCGGATATGCCGAATTATTCCATGGCAAAGGCTGCGATCATCGGCCTGTCCAACTGTATCGCCAAGCGATTCGGGGCCGATCATATCCGGTCAAATGCCATCCTGCCCGGCTCGGTCTTTACCGAGCGGCAATTGGCCATGTGGTACGGCAAGCAGGATATCGGCAAGGCCATTGCACATCAGGCCATCCCCGAACAGATCCTGCCCAAGCATATCGCGGACCTCGCCCTGTTCCTCGCCGCAGATGAGTCTCGCACCATCAGCAAGCAGATGTTCCACATCAACGGCGGCTCTGCCTGACCCAAACCCACCCCTACCCGGCCATCACGCCTTCCTGACCCCACAGGAAGGCGTGATCATTTCTGCGGTACACTCTACACCCGCATATGTGCATTTTGCGCGCATTTTTCGATCAAACAGCCTTTGACAGCCCTATGGAATGCAGCTAACGTCCGTTCAAGCTAAGACGTCTGATGTCTGATGTCATATGTTTGAAACCCCAAAGAGGAATGCGAGAAACAAAATGGAAGTTCGTCGGATTGTTACGATCATTGAAGATGTGCTGTACGAAGGTGGCCGCGCGGCTGACCCAAAGGTGCGGCGTGTGGCTGTAGCGGCGGTCATCACCAACCCCTGCACGGGTGCTGCTTCGGGTAAAAGCCTCGATCAGTATGCTGGCATCGGCTATGAACTGGGCGAATTGCTGACCAAAGAGGCGGTTGCCCATCTGGGTGGCGGGGCGAATGTGCAGAACTATGGCAAAGCCGCCATCGTTGGCGTGGACGGCGAGTTGGAGCAAGCTGCGATCCTGATCCACAAGGAATTCGGCAAATCCCTACGTGAGGTGATCGGCGGTGGCAAGGCCGGCATCCCCTCGACCAAAAAGGTTGCGGGTCCGGGCGTGTCGATCGATGTGCCGCTGTCGTTCCGTGATAATTCCGGCCTTGGCACCCATTTTGACTGCATGGAGGTCAGCGTCCCGGGTTCGCCCAAGCGCGATGAGATCGTCGTGATTGCAGCCTTCACCAACGGCGGCCGCCCGCATCCGTGGTCCGGCTGGAGCTAGACTACCGCCGCTAGCCCGAACATGACATGCACCCGAGACTTTTGACATGCCCAGATCTATCGTCGATTCCCATGTGCACGTCTGGTCCGACGGTGCGGTCTATCCGGGGCCAGACCACGCCGACAAATCTGCGCCGCAGCATGATGCCACGGTGCAGACCTACCTTGCCGCGATGCGCAAAGCTGGGATCACATCGGCGGTGCTGGTGCAATATATCGGCTACCGCTGGGACAACGATTATGTGGCGCGGGCTATTGCAGACCAACCCGGCACCTTCGCAGGCGTATGCCGGGTTGATCCACTAAACCCCGATGCACCCGATCACCTGAGCTTTTGGACACAAGAGAGCGGGTTTCAAGGCGTCCGCATCAGTCAACAGCCAGATCAAAGCGACGATTGGCTGACAACCCCGCTGATACAGCGGCTGTTCACCCGCACTGCCCAACTTAAGGTGCCAATGCTGGTGCTGACCCGGCCCGCACGACTGGCCGATCTGATCAGGCTGCTGGACCGCAATCCCGATGTGGATGTGGTGATCGACCATCTGGCGGATTGCGACGCCGCGAACCCTGACCATATGGCGCTGCTGGCGGCTTTGGCGCAAAATCCACGCGTTTACCTGAAAGCCGGGCATCTTTGGGTGCGGTCTGTCACGGGTTACCCTTGGCGCGACCAGCACGCTCTGCTCAAGATTGCATGCGACCTGTTCGGGCCATCGCGCCTGATGTGGGGAAGCGATTGGTCGTTTTGTTTGGGCCATGCCAGCTATGCGCAAACCATTTCGTATCTGGAACAGGGAGCGGATTTTCTGTCATCCAGCGATCTGGATTGGATCATGGGCGGCACAGCGAAACGTTTATGGTCGTTTGAGGCTACGGCCAAGGCCACACCACGCCCCGGCCAGCCGACCCTTGCCGCCGCCCCCACCACAGCTAAGGGGGCCTGACATCTATGGAATCGCGGCTGATGGGCCTTACGACGTTGCGCGTTTCGGCCATAGGTTTTGGCTGCGGAGCGGTGGGCGGGTTGCTGATCAAGGGCACGGCCGCCGAGCGCGCCCGCGCCGTGGCCCGCGCGGTTGATCTGGGCGTGACCTATTTTGACACCGCA
>JBDTQR010000269.1:0-5340 GCA_039932095.1 bacterium
ACCCAGCAACTGACGACGCGCCGTTACAGTTATGGCGCGTCCGGGTTAAGGAACTCGGCCTCGATGATGATGTCGACCTTGTCGCCGATGCCCATCGTGGTGCCGGGTTCGGGAATCCCCATGTCGACGCCGAACTCCGACCGCATCAGGCTGCCGATCGCCGAAAACCCGATGCGGGCGCCACCGGGGTCCATGTCGTTCGGGGCATAGCCGCCGTTGAAGGTGACCTGCAGGGTCAACGGCCTGGTCACGCCATGCAGCGTCAGATCGCCCGTGACCTCAGCGGAAAACGGTCCCGTCAGCGCCACCTTGGTGCTGTCAAAGGTCATGGTCGGAAACTGCTTGGCATCCAGAAGGTCAGGGCCGGTGATGATGGCGTTGAAATCAGTCTTGGGGTCCGGATAGTTGGTTTCCAGCGAGGTCAGGTCCACGCTTGCAGCAAGCGTCATCGCCTCGGGATTCAGCGGATCGAAGTGCAGCTCGCCCGTGAACCGGGTGAAAAGGGCGATCGAGCTGGAAAACCCCAGGTGATTGATCTTGTAAAGGATATGGGTTTCGGTGGGGTCAATGTGATAGGTCCCCGCCGGCGCCGTGGACTCGGCGGCGGTCTGGGCTGCGGCGGGAAACGTCGCGCCAAGGCCCAACAGGGCGGCGGCGATCATGGACATGCGGCGCATCTTGCCTCCAAGAGTTAGATTGACAGCTAACTATTGCCGCAACCCGGTGGGCGGTCAAGGCGGATCGGCCTGGACAGACCAGCATCGGCGGGCTGCGCCTGTCCTGACACGGGCTGCGCCGTGCTCATCGCCGCATTGCGGCAAAGGGGGCGTGACACTGCCGCCCCGACGCACTACACAGCGGCCATCCCCAATGGATTCGGAGGCCCGATGCGCCCGTTCCTTGCCCATCCTTTCGACGATGACAAGCTCAAGGAAGAATGCGGCGTCTTCGGCGTGATAGGGGTGGCGGATGCCGCCAATTTCGTGGCGCTCGGCCTGCACGCCTTGCAGCATCGCGGCCAGGAAGCCGGCGGGATCGTGTCCTATGCCCCGGACAGCGGCTTCAACTCGGCCCGCCGCTTCGGCTATGTCCGCGACAATTTCACCAAGCCGGATGTGATGGAGACGCTGCCAGGCGCGCTCAGCATCGGCCATGTCCGCTATTCCACCGCCGGCTCCAAGGGCGCCACCGCGATCCGCGACGTCCAGCCGTTCTTCGGCGAGTTCTCGATGGGTGGTGCCGCCATCGCCCACAATGGCAACCTGACCAACGCCGCCGCCCTGCGCCGCGAACTGATCGAACGCGGCTCGATCTTCCAGTCGTCGTCTGACAGCGAATGCATCATCCATCTTATGGCGCGCTCGATCCAGAAGACCATTGGTGAGCGGTTGAAGGACGCGCTCCGCCGCGTCGAAGGCGCATTCTCAGTCGTCGCGATGACCCGCACCAAACTGATCGGCGTCCGTGACCCCTTGGGCGTGCGTCCGCTGGTCCTCGGTCGCATCAGCGACACAGCTTGGGCACTCGCCTCCGAAACCTGCGCCCTCGACATCATCGGGGCAGAGTTCGTGCGGGAAATCGAGCCCGGCGAAATGGTCATCATCGAAGACGGCCGCCTGACCTCCTCGCGCCCGTTCGGCCCGGCCAAGTCGCGGTTCTGCATCTTCGAACATGTCTATTTCAGCCGCCCGGATTCGATCCTCGGCGGCCGCTCGGTCTATGAAACCCGCCGCCAGATCGGTGTGGAACTCGCCCGTGAGGCCCCGGTCGAGGCTGACCTCGTCTGCCCGGTGCCTGACAGTGGCACCCCTGCCGCGATCGGCTACAGTCAGGAATCGGGCATCCCCTACGCGATGGGCATCATCCGCAACCAATACATGGGCCGGACCTTTATCGAGCCGACCGAGTCCATCCGCAATATGGGTGTTCGCCTGAAACTGAACGTCAACCGAGCCCTGATCAAGGGCAAGCGGGTCATTCTGGTCGACGACTCGGTGGTCCGCGGCACCACCTCGCGCAAGATCAAGGACATGATCCTTGAAGCCGGCGCGGCCGAAGTTCACTTTCGCATCGCCTCGCCGCCGACAGCGTGGCCATGCTTTTACGGCGTCGATACGCCAGAACGCTCCAAGCTGCTGGCCGCCTCGATGTCCGAAGAAGAGATGCGCGAATGGATCGGCGTCGACAGCCTCAAATTCATCTCGCTCGACGGCCTCTACCGCGCCGCAGGCGAGGCCGCCGGCCGCAATCCCGACCAACCGCAATATTGCGACGCCTGCTTCTCCGGCGAATACCCGATCTCGCCCTCAGACAAACTGGAAGAGGGATTCGAGATGAAAGCCGCCGAGTAAGTCCGCCCTGGCACGTTCGGGCCATCGCCCTGCGCGCATCCGACGCCGCCCCGGACCTGATCCGGGGCCTCGATCCGATGGACAAATCAGAATTCTCCCGCCGGCGCGGCAGCGCCGCAGGACCACCGCCACCGAACGCAGGTGGTACCCACGGGCTCAGCTATCGTGGTCCAGTTCTTCCCCCAGCCGGTCCAACGCCTCGCTCCAGAACGGCCGGTGATGGTCCAGCCAAAGCTGAACCGCCTGAAACCCCTCCGGTCGCAATCGGTACAGCCGCTCACGCCCCCGCGCCCTGGCCGCGGCCAGACCCGCTGCCTTCAGCACCGCCAGATGCTGTGACACGGCTGACACGCCAATCCCGAACTCCGCTCCGGCCTTTTGCGCCAGCACCCCCGCCGTCACCTCGCCGCCAGCCAGATGGCCGATCAATGCCCGCCTGACCGGGTCACCGAGCGCCTGCAAAACATGCACTACGCCGGTGCCCCGGTGTAGAACGCGATCAGTTCCGGCACCGTAGCCCGCATCGTCGCCGCATCCGCACCACCGGCAATCGCCGCCTCCGCCCAGGCCTCGGCACTGGCGCGAAAGAATGCCCGCCCCTCCGGCGTGCCGGGCCAGGCCTGCATGGCGGCCGCGTCTTTCGCGACCTCTGGTGCCGCCAGATACATCTCAAGTCCCAGAAAGCCGCCCTCCCAGCCCGAACCAACCGCTCCGGTCCCGAACTTGTCCCACATCCCCAGCGGCAGATCCGCCGCCTTCACCGTGTGTCGCAAGGTCACCCGCGTCCCTGCCCCCTCGGGCGCAAACAGCAGTTCCACCCAGCTGAAACTGCCCATCATGCCCCAGGTCACCGCAATGCGGTCCGGCTTGTCGCACGCCTCGATTGCGCCCCCGGCATTGCCCTCGAACTGAAACGACCCGCCAACCCGCAGGTCGCCCGTCACCGGCAGAAACCACCGCGACAACCGCTCACCACTGGCAAACGCCGCCCAGACCTTGGCCTGATCCTGCGGATAGACCCTCGACAAGGTGATCACATGAGTCTCCGCTCCCGCCCTGTCGCCGCGCGCATATCGTCTGTCCATCGCACCCTCCCTGACGTCCTCCAGCCTTCCTCAGCCAGTCATTTTAGTCAATACTAAAATGATGGCCAATCTTGCCAGCCGGGCCACCCCATGGCAGGTTCGGCGAAAGGAGAGCCCATGTCGGCCGACGTTGACGCCTATCTCGCCGCCCTGCCCCGCGCCGACCACCGCGCGGCCCTGCAAGACCTGCGCACCACCCTGCAGGCCTTGCTGCCCGACCATATAGAATGCCTCAGCTACGCCATGCCCGGCTTCCGCGCGCCCGGGAAAGGCGGCAAGATGGTCGCAGGTTATGCCGCCTTCGCCAAGAACTGCGGCTATTACCCGCATTCCGGCAACATCATCCCGCAGTTCACCGCCGAGCTAACCGCCTACAAAACCACCCCCGGCGCCATTCAGTTCACCCCGGACCGCCCGCTTCCTGCCGCTCTGGTGGCCAAACTCGTTGCCGCCCGTCAGGCCGAACTCACCGGCCCGCGATGAGGGTCTTCGTCCTGTGCACCGGCCGCTGCGGCTCCACCACCTTCGGCGCTGCCGTGGCGCATTGCACCAACTTCACCTCCGGTCAGGAGTCGCAGAACGACCGCATCGGTCCGACCCGCCTGACCTATCCCGACCAGCATATCGAGATAGACAACCGGCTGTCCTGGATCCTCGGCAAACTCGACCAGACCTTTGGCGACACCGCGCATTACGTGCACCTGCAGCGCGACCCGCAAGTGGTGGCCCGATCCTTCGCCTCCCGTCACAAATACGGCTTGATGAAAGCCTACCGCGAAGGTGTCCTGTCCAAACATCACAACCGCCACCCGCAAACCCCGGTGATCGAGGTCGCCACCGAACTGGTCGACACCATCACCACCAACATTCATGCCTTCCTGAAAGACAAGACCAAGGTGATGGCGGTCCATGTCGAAACCATGGAACGGGATTTCCCCCGGTTCTGGCACTGGATTGGCGCGTCAGGCGACCTGAACGCCGCCATGGCCGAATGGACCGTCCGCCACAACGCCACCAAACCTGCCTGACCCCCTTGCCCTTACATATTGGCTCAAATATCCAAGCCGGAATGCGGGCATTCCGGCTAGCCGAAGGCTCAACCCCTCCAACGCGACCGGACCAAGCATGACCAAACTCGCCCTGATCACCGGAGCCTCTCGCGGCCTCGGCGCCGCCATGACCGAACAACTGGCGCTCAAGGGCTGGCATGTCATGGCCGTCGCGCGGACCACCGGCGGGCTGGAGGAGCTGGACGACCGGGTCAAGGCGGCGAAGCTTCCGGGCGCGGGCAGCCTCACTCTCGCGCCGATGGATGTGACCAATGATGACGCGATGCGCCATCTGTGCCTGTCGGTGCACCAGCGCTGGGGCGGCCTCGGTCTCTGGGTCCATACCGCGATCCATGCAGCACCGCTGTCTCCCGCAGGTTCGCTCGACACCCGGGAATGGGAGAAGAGCATAGCCATCAACATCCGGGCGACCGGGCAGCTGATCCCGATGGTGGAACCGCTGCTCCACGCCCATCAGGGCACCGCCCTGTTCCTCGACGATCCCCGCGCCGGGCAGAAGTTCTTCGGGGCCTACGGGTCCACCAAGGCAGCCCAGATCGCCCTCGCCCGCAGCTGGCAGGCTGAGACCATCAAGATCGGCCCCCGTGTCCTGATCGAAACCCCCGCCCCAATGGCCACCGCGACCCGTGCGAGATTCTTCCCCGGCGAGGACCGCACCGCCCTCGCCTCCCCCCGCGATGAGGCCACCCGTCTGCTCGCCGTGCTGTAGGCCCGCTGTCCACGCATGGACAGACACTCGGGTCCAACACTATCAATGCCTTGCAATTACACATTCATATAACTCGGACTCTAGATTGAAGCGGAGCAGTTTCGGTTTGGGCGGAGGGGAGTTTT
>JBDTQR010000270.1:0-5304 GCA_039932095.1 bacterium
GATCGTCGATCAGCTTTGATTGAGGTTCGGTCAGAACAACGTTGCGAGTGGCCATGCCGTGATCTCCATCAGATTGGCAATATATGCCAATGCTACGTGTCTGTCGATAGCGGCCCGGCCAAACCGCAGGATGGCATTGGCCGAGCCAAGTACCTGCTCCGTCTCAGGCGGCCTGATCCGCGCACTCTGCCCTATCGCCGTTCTCGGTGCCGACGATTTCCAACCGCGCATTTCGATAGCCCACGCGCGCTGCGGCTCTCGGCAACAGAACCGATGGTTCTTGCACGGCAAGGCCCATCCGACGGTTCCGGGGGTCCAGTGGAAAGGGCGCCACGAAATGCCAATCCGGGCATAAGGACCTGTCTTTCGCAATCAGTGCAAATGATGCATTTTGGCCTTCTTGACGCCCTTGTCCCAAAGGACCGCCCCATGACCGAACACACCGGTGGTTGTCTTTGTGGTGCGGTTCGCATCGTGGCGACCGGCGCGCCCTACCGGGTCGGCCTCTGCCACTGTCTGGACTGTCGCAAGCATCACGGGGCGGTGTTTCATGCCTCGGCGATTTTTCCTGCGGCGGCGGTGGTGGTGACGGGGGAGACCGGCCAGTTTCGCGGACGGCATTTTTGTCCGCGCTGCGGTTCGTCGGTGTTCGGGCGGTCGGGCGATGAGGTGGAGGTGAACCTTGGCACGCTCGATGCGCCCAACCAGTTCGTGCCGACCTATGAGTTGTGGACCATAAGACGCGAGGCGTGGCTGCCGGAGTTTGCGGTCCGGCATTATGAGCGCGACCGCGAGGGGACGGCGCGGACAGAAGATTAGGGTTGGGTTAAAGTGTAGTTAACAGAAATATGCAAGCCATTGTAAAGTAATGTTTTTAATCTCCTTTCACACGTGGAAACCCGGTCAGGCCGCCTCTGTCACGGCCCGCAGAAATCCGTCAAACAGCTTCTTCATCGCGGGCTTCTTGTAAGGAAACATCGCGGCGTCATCCATATCATGGACGATCATCGCCGTGTCGACCTCGAACACCAACAACCGGCCATCCGCCGTCTCGGCACAGTCGATGCCAAAATAGTCGAGGCCGAAGATCCGGTGCAGGGCGGCAAAAGCCTCGGCATGGCGGGCGGCAAAATCGGTGTCAAAGCTGGCCATCCAGTCCGCCTCCGCCGCGCGGCGGTCAGCATGGCTCCACATCTCGGCGTTCAGATAGTGGACCATCCAGTGATCCGACGCGGCGCGGTGGCTGGCGAACGGCCGGCCCGCGATCAGCACGACGCGGAATTTGGTGAACAGCCGGTCAGTGCCGCGGTAGTCGATGAAGGGGGCAACGTAAACCTCAGGCTCCGGATGAGCGGCCAGCCAATGGGAAAGGTCGCCCTGTTCGGCGACGCGCCCCAACCCCTCACCCGCATGAGAGCCGATCGGGCGGAGCAGGACGGGGAACGGCAGATCGGCGGTCAGGTCCCGGCGATGCAGGCGGCGGGTGCGCGGGGCGAGGATTGACGGTTCGTCCGCCAAGAGGGCCGACACGTGGTCGCGGGTCAGATCGGCGATCAATGCGGCATTGTTCAGGACAGGGCCGGGATGGCGGGCAAGCAGGCGGGAAAGGTTGGCCAACACCGGAGCAGTCTGGTCGGACTGGGCCACGGCAAGGATGGCCACGTCATGCGGCGGCAGGTCAAGATGGCCAGTGTCGGCGGTGACATAGTGCTGGATCAGCACGGCATCGGAGCCGTTCAGCAGGAAATCGACCGGGGTGTTGGCCATGAAATCGCCTTGGGTCATCAGCGCCAGCAGGCGCGGGCCGCTGCCATTGCCATGAACGATCTGAAAGCTTGGTTGCCGGGTGGTGATCCTGGACAGCATGCAGATCGCCTCGGCCGCGACGGGGCCGCCGCGGGTCTGCATCACGGTGGCAAAATCGAACACCGCACCGGGGTCGGGGATGGCGGCGAGGCAGCGCTGGGTGAGAGAATTGGCCAGCAATGTGAGGTCCTGGCCGTCATAGGCCATGTGGATGATGTGCGACAGGCCGAGGCAGGGCGAAGGCGGGCCGGGCTGAACGTCGATCAGGGCGGGCATTTCTGGCTCCTCCAGCAACGGGATTGGCAAGTGGTAGACGGCGGGAGTGAAGAAATCGTGCAGGGGCGCGACGGGAACGCGCTGATGGGGCGTAGAGGGACTGAGGACGCGAGGCAGGAGAATGCGGGGATGCGAGACGACGATCATGCCGGCGGGCTGGCACGGGATCTGCCGCTGCTGACGCGGCGCAATGTGATGACAGGGGTGGGATTGCTGGGACTGGTGGCGGTCAGTGGCCATCTGCTGAGTGGCACGGCTGGATTGGCAGAGGCCAATCAGAGCGCCGCCGGGCCGGATGGGGCGATCTGCGTGAAGGACCCGGTGGAGACCGGTGGACCATTTCCGGCAGACGGGACCAACGCAAAGAGTGGCCTGACCGTGAATGCGCTGATCCAGAGCGGTGTGGTGCGCGGCGACCTGCGGGCATCGTTCGGTGGCCTGTCAGGGTTGGCCGAGGGTGTGCCGCTGGATCTGGAGATCCTTCTGAAGGATGTGGGCGCGGGATGCGAGGCTTTGGCAAACCATGCGATCTATCTCTGGCACGCCACGGCAGACGGCAAGTATTCGCTGTACGATCTGCCCGACCAGAACTTTCTGCGCGGGGTGGTGGTGACCGATGCCACGGGTTGCGCGACGGTGAAGACGGTGTTTCCCGGCTGCTATGACGGTCGGTGGCCGCATATTCATTTCGAGGTGTTCAGCACTCTGCAGGCGGCGGTGTCCGGTAAAGCCAGCCTGCTGATCTCGCAATTCGCCCTGCCGCAGGGGCCGAGTGCGGCGGTCTACGCGGCGGACAGCCAATATCCGGCAAGCGCGGCCCATCTGCGAGGGCAAAGTCTGGCGCGGGACATTGTCTTTGGCGACAACACCGCCGAGCAGATCGCGGTCCAGACGATCAAGCTGATTGGCGATCCGTCGACTGGGTTTTCGGGCAAGGTGACGGTCGGGGTAATCACGGGCTAGAGGCCGCGAAAGTGGCAGCAAAAGCGGGGCATCCGGGCCCAGAAAGGCGGCCCGTCCCGCCAGTGGCCGGGTCAGGCGCCGGTGGCGGCGATGGCTTTTTCCAGATCCTCGAATTGCTCGCAATCGCCGCACAGCGATTTCAGCCGATCCAGATTGGCGCGGGCGAGGTCGGGCTTGCCGGTTTGCAGGAACAGCTCTCCTTGATATTCCAAGGCGCCGAGGTGATCGGGATTGATCTGCAGCACCACCAGATAGGCAGCCGAGGACTCGTCCATATGGCCGAGCATCCGGTGGGTGAAACCGAGCAGGTTCCAGGCGTCGGCGTTCTTCGGCTCATCCGCGGTGAGGGTCAGCAGCATCGGCAAGGCGGTGTCATAATCACCGGCATCAACCTTGGCCTTGGCGTCGACATAGCTGGCGGCGGTTGCGGACTCGGTGCTGCTGCCGTCGGAGTTGCCAGCGGCGAAGGCTGGGGCCGCAAAGACCGAAAAGAAGCCGAACACGATGGCGAAGAGGTGAAGAGTGGCAGATTCCATGGTCAGGCTCCTGTGAGAACACTGAGAGCTTAGCGCCGGATTGTCGGGCAAGACGCATCAAGCTTCTGTGAGCGGCGGATCGTGGCCGCAGAACGCTCAGCCCTGCCACACACCCGCCATGACGCGGCCCCTGGCGATCAGCCGCTCGGGGTAGGGGACGATGTTGCCCAGCACGTCTTCAAGATCGGTGGCGACCCGGTCGAGAGTGATCACGCTGGCGTCGCCCATGCTGCCGGGTTTCAGTGTGCCGATGGCGGGACGGCGCAGGGCTGCGGCGGGGGCTTGGGTGGTGGCAGCGATGACCTGGGGCAGGGTCATGCCGAGGGCGAGGAACTTGGTCATCGTGCGCAACAGATCCCAGGCCGGGCCGCGAATGCATTGGGCGTGGACATCGGAGGAGATGGTGTCAGGCGCAAAGCCTGCTTCCATCATGGCGCGGGCGGTTTCCCACGAGAACGAGCCCATGCCATGGCCGATGTCGAACAGGACGCCGCGGGCGCGGGCGGCGTGGACGGCATCGCGGATCTGGCCGTCTGCCAGAATCGGGGCGTTGGGGAAGGGGCGGTAGCAATGGGTCAACACGTCGCCGGGACGCAGCAGGGCCACGGTTTCGCTATAGGTCGGCGGGGCTTCGTCGATATGGCACATCAGCGGCAGGTCGGCGCGGTCGGCGGCGTCGAGTGCGATGTGCAAGGGCGCGAGGCCGGAGGTGCCACTGGCGTGGCGGCCGATCCGGACCTTGATGCCGATAACGCTGTCCCGGTATTCGCCGGCCACCCGGGCGGCGTCGCGGGCGGCGATCAGGCGCATGTCCTGCGCCTCACCGACCGAGATGGTCGGCGAGAAGGCGTAGATCCCGGCGAAAGAGATGTTCAGATACGCGAGGATCCGGGTCTGGGCGCGGGCGATGACATGGGTCTGGAAACCGGCGAAATTGCCGGGACCGGCGGAGCCGGTGTCGACGCAGGTGGTGACGGCGGAACTGCGTCCATAGGCGTCGGCCTCAACCCCGAGGGAGGTGCCGCCCCAATAGACATGGGTGTGCAGGTCGATCAGGCCGGGGGTGACGATCTGGCCGGTCACGTCGCGCGCCTCGGTGCCGCTCAGGCTGTCACCGATGGCGGCAACCTTGCCGTCAGAGAAGGCGATGTCGGTGATGCGGTCGAGGTCTTGCGACGGATCAATGATACGGCCGCCGCGCAGGACGAGGGTTTGGGTCACAGCGGACTCCTATCTGGCTGCGGTTTGGCATAGCGAAATGTGGGTGGCTTGGCGAGAGGATTTGTGCGCGTCTCGCACTGCGCGACGTTGGCTTTTAGGCTGCAATATCAATCCTGTAAGAATTTTTGTTATCCGGAACGAAAGCATGTTGCGATTGGTTCGCATCTGGAACCAGGGCTGATAGTCGGTCGGAGTCGTAGTTTTTCGCAGGAAATCCGTGGCCCCGCAAACGTTCAGCAGGACGCAGACTTTCTGCGAAAATCCGGGGTTGGCGCGGCGGTCAGGCCAGACCTTCGACGACCAGGACCTCGCGGATCGAGCGGGCGGTCTTGTCGACGATCTCGGTCAGTTCGCCATCCGTGCAGTTGTAGGGCGGGGCGAGGATGACGATGTCGCCGTTCACCCCATCGACATTGCCGCCGACCGGATAGCAGATCAGACCGTTGTCCATCGCCTGCTGGCGGATTTTCAGGAACAGCTTCCGGCTGGCGTCGAAGGGTTG
>JBDTQR010000271.1:0-5215 GCA_039932095.1 bacterium
AGCCCAATCTGGTGCAGACGCTGGAAAACAACCCGGCCTTCGTGCATGGCGGCCCATTTGCCAACATCGCCCATGGCTGCAACTCGGTCATCGCGACCAAGACCGCGCTGAAGCTGGGTGAGTTTGTGGTGACCGAGGCCGGGTTCGGCGCGGACCTTGGTGCCGAGAAATTCTTTGACATCAAATGTCGCAAGGCCGGGCTGAAGCCGTCGGCGGCCGTCATTGTCGCCACGGTGCGGGCGATGAAGATGAATGGCGGAGTGGCGAAGGCTGATCTGGGGACCGAGAATGTCGAAGCCGTCAAGAAGGGCTGCCCGAACCTGGGCCGCCACATTGGCAACGTCAAAGGCTTTGGCGTGCCGGTTGTCGTCGCGATCAACCATTTCCACAGCGACACCGATGCTGAAATTCAGGCGGTAAAGGACTATGTCGCGGCGCAGGGCTCTGAGGCGATCCTGTGCCAACACTGGGCCAAGGGTTCTGCCGGGATCGAAGAGCTGGCCCACAAGGTTGTGGCGATGGCCGAGGCACCGTCTGGTTTTGCGCCGCTTTATCCTGACGAAATGCCGCTGTTCCAGAAGATCGAAACCATTGCCAAGCGGATTTATCATGCTGACGGTGTGCTGGCCGACAAGTCGATCCGCGACCAGTTGAAGGCGTGGGAAGCTGCCGGTTATGGCAATCTGCCGATTTGTGTCGCCAAGACGCAGTACAGCTTCACCACCGACCCCTTGGTGCGCGGCGCGCCGACCGGCCATTCGGTGCCGGTCCGCGAAGTGCGTTTGTCGGCAGGGGCGGGGTTTGTCGTGGCGATCTGCGGTGAGATCATGACGATGCCGGGCCTGCCCAAAGTGCCGTCGGCCGAGGTGATCCGGCTGAACGCGGACGGCAATGTCGAAGGGTTGTTCTAAGCCGATGAAGGTCCCGGTGGCGGCGAAGACCAGACGATGCCACCGGGGAGCGCGATGGCAATGAACAGACCAGCGGCGAATGGCAGGACAATGACCGGGATTTACCGGGTGGACGACGCCGTCGTGGCGCAGGGTTGCCTGCGGTTGCCCTGTGGCAGCCGCTCGTGCCGCGTGCTACAATCCTGGCGGTCTTGAAGGAGTTTTCCATGTCCGTTCTGCGCAATATCGTGTTTCGGTCGATGTCGTTGGTTCTGCTGGTCACCTCGATTGGCGTGACTGCGCTGCTGCTGATCATCGGCTATCAGGCGGCGATCTGGATCATGGATACCGGTCGGACGACCGGGCAAATCTCGATGGTGGTGCTGGCGGGCATGCCCAGCCTGTTTGCTTTGGGGTCGTTGCCGTTCTGGCTGACCCTGCAGCGCATGCACCGCTGACGACCTTAAACTCTCTCAGACCATAGGCAGGACAGATGACGGCTCAGGTTATTGACGGCAAGGCCTTTGCGGCCAAGGTGCGCGGTGAAGTGCTGGCGCAGGTTGCCAAGTTGAAAGAGACCCACGGCATCACGCCGGGTCTGGCGGTGGTTCTGGTTGGGGAAGATCCCGCCAGTCAGGTCTATGTCCGCAACAAACATGCTTCGACTGTCGAAGTTGGCATGGCATCTTTCGAACATCGGTTGCCGATTGACACGGCTGAGGCCGAGTTGCTGGCCCTGGTTCACAGCCTGAACGCCGATCCGAAAGTTCACGGCATTCTGGTGCAGTTGCCGCTGCCTTCTCATCTGAACTCTGAACTGATCATCAATACGATCGACCCGGCCAAGGATGTCGACGGTTTTCACATTTCGAATGTCGGGCTGCTGGGGACCGGGCAGAAGTCGATGGTGCCTTGTACGCCCTTGGGTTGCCTGATGATGCTGCGCGACCATCATGGCAAGCTTTCGGGCCTTAACGCCGTGGTGGTGGGGCGGTCGAACATCGTCGGCAAACCGATGGCGCAGTTGTTGCTGGGCGACAGTTGCACCGTGACGATTGCCCATTCACGCACCAAGGATCTGGCTGCGGTCTGCCGTGGCGCGGACATTCTGGTGGCGGCGGTCGGGCGACCCGAGATGATCACCGGCGATTTCGTCAGACCGGGGGCCACGGTGATTGACGTCGGCATCAACCGGGTCGAGCGCGATGGCAAGACCCGGCTGGTCGGCGACGTCCATTATGCCAGTGCTGCCGCGGTCGCCGGGGCGATCACCCCGGTGCCGGGTGGTGTCGGGCCGATGACCATTGCCTGTCTGTTGGCCAATACCCTGACCGCCTGCTGCCGCGCGAACGGTCTGCCGGAACCCGTCGGCCTGACGGCGTAAACCTTGCGTCAGGCGGTCTCGGTCACGGTCTGGCCGTCGAGCCGGGCGTAACTGGCCTCCATCCCGGTCGTCATGCCGGTGGCGAGCATGGCGTCGCGGGTGGCGCGGTCCGGCACCTTCATCCGCATCGTCATCTGGGTGCCCGTGCCATCGGCGACAAAGTCGGTGATTACGTGATTGTCGGGGGTGCGTTCGGGCAGGAACATCCGCTCGACATGATCCATGTGGCTGTTCGGCCTGACGTCGTTATATTCGCCGGTGATGTGGAAGCCTTGGCTGCCCTTGACCCATTCATAGCGGAAATGGCCACCGGGGCGCGGATCGCTGATGCAGACCGGCATCGACCAGCCCTCCGGTCCCAGCAGCCATTGCTGCAGCAGCCGGGGCTCGGTATGGGCGCGGTAGACCTGTTCGGGGGTGCCTTTGAAATGGCGGGTGAACAGAATCTCGGTGTCGCCGATCAGGTCCATGGTCAGTTCGGTCATCTCAATTGCCTTTCGTGAGCGGTTGGGGTTGGGGCAGTGTGGCCAGCAGGTCATCCAGCCGGCGGTAATTCGTCTCCATCACCTGGCGCAGATCGGCCAGCCAAACCTCCAGTGCCGACAGGCCTTGCGGGGCGAGACGGCACGGGCGGCGGGTGCCGTCGATCCGGCGCAGGATCAGGCCGGCGTTTTCGAGCACCTTCAGATGCTGCGAAATAGCTGGTTGGCTGATCGCGAACGGGGCGGCCAGGTCGTTGACACTGGCCTCCCCCTGCGCCAGCCGGGCAATGATGGCGCGGCGGGTCGGGTCGGACAGGGCGAGGAGGGTGGTATCAAGCATAGGTGATTCCTTATATAAGATAATTCTTATATTAAGGGCCGCAGGACGTCAAGTGCCCCGTGCTGCCGCCCCGCGCTGCCGCCCAGTGTTGGGGCTAGCGCGGCATCGGAATAGTCAGGCAGCGCGATCCGGTCAGTACGGCACGGGCGTCAAGAGCCATCAGGGCAACAAGGTCTGGATGATCGCACCACAGGCCACCGGTAAAGGCGCCGTAGGCCGGCAGCACGACTCGGGCGTTGTCAATCAGGAAACACGGCGCGGTGCGGCCGGGCAGGCGCGCCTTGGGGTGATAATGCCCTGAAATTTCCAAGAGTTGCGGCGAGGCAATATGGCGAAAGCTGAGGCCGGCCAGCAGGGTCTCGGCCCGCAGGGTGCCGCCAAGATCAACCGGGCCGGCATCATGATTGCCCTCGATCCAGGTCCAGTCGCGTCCGGCCATCAACCGGGTCAGCCACAGATAATCCGCCTCGTCCAGCTGTCCAGCAGCGGTCAGGTCATCGAAACTGTCGCCGAGGCAGAGCACGTGGCGGGCCGCGCTCGTCTCGATATCCTGATCGAGTTTCTGCAAGGTGGCGCGGTTCTCGTAAGGCGGCAGCAGCGAGCCGCCACGCCGCGCCAGACGCTCGGACTTGCCGAGATGCAGGTCAGACACCACCAGCAGGCTCTGCTCTGGCCAGTGCAAACCGCCCGAGGGCAAGGCCGTCAGGCGGGCAGGGCCGAGGGTGAACGCATAGCTGCTCATCCCGGACCTTTGGCCTGTTTGACCGCGGTTATCAAGCGGAGCGCCGCCGGCGCGTGGTTATTTCTCGCCTCTGGCCTGCGGCCAACCGGCTCGGCGTTGTCGACTATTCCGGCCGAAGCGCAAGGGGTCAATCGAGGCCCGCGTCGCGCAACAGCTGGCGGGCGGCGTCTTCGGCGATGCGGTCGCGGGCGGCACCGTGGACCGGGACCTTGCCGGGTTCGAAGAACAGGGGCGCGGCGAGCGGCGTGACATGGCTGAGGCGGACCAGATCGATGCGCGGGCCGATCCGGGTCAGCAATTCCTCGATCCGGGCGAAATCGACCAGACCGCGCATCGCCTCTTCATGCGTGATTTGCAGCAGAAGGTGGTGCGGGTCGTAGCGGCGGAGGGTGTCGTAGAGGATGTCGGAGGAGAAGGTGGCCTGCCGCCCGGATTTGCGGCGACCCTGGTTGGCGCGTTCGATCAGGCCAGCGATCAGGGCGACATTGCGAAAGCTGCGCTTCATCACCGCATTGCCGGCGAGCCAGGTTTCGACGCCTTGCCTGAGTGTGGCGAGGTCGAACAGCGCGGCGGCGTCGGTGACCGGATCGAGGCCCCAGATCATCGTGGCGTAGTCGGTGGCGACGAAACCGAGGGGGTGCAAGCCCTGTTCCTCCATCGCCTTGGTGATCAGGAGGCCAAGGGTCTGTTGCGCGTTGCGACCCGAAAAACCATAGATGACCAGATGTTCATGGCCATCCTGCGGGAAGCTTTCCAACAGCAGGCGGTCGGGTTCGGGCAGGCGAGAGAGGTCGCGCTGCAGCTCCAGCCAGCCTGCGGTGTGGCTCGGCAGGTCGGGCCAGTCGGGCTGTCCGAAATTACGCAGGATGCGGTGCGACAACTGGGTGGAGGTGGCGAATTTCGTGCCGGAGAACACGGCGATGCGGGGCGGGCGACCCGGCGTGCGCGACACCTCGACGGTCATTTCGCGCAGGCCATCAAAGCGGACCACCTCGCCGCCGATCAGGAAAGTGTCGCCCGGGGTGAGGGAGGCGGCGAAGGCTTCCTCGATCTCTCCCAGCGGCAGGTTGCGGCCACGCAGGCGGACTTTCAGAGTTTCGATGTCGATGATGGTGCCAAGGTTCTGGCGGATCAGGGCGGCGGCACGGGGGTCACGCAAGGTCCATTTGCCATCGCGGATCATCAGGCGTTGCCAACGGTCATAGGCTTTCAGCGCGTAGCCGCCAGTGGCGACGAAATCGAGGCAGGCATCGAAGTCGGGCCTTGTCAGATGGGCGTAGGGGCCGGCCTGGATGACTTCGCAGTAGAGTTCGCCACCGTCGAACGGCCCGGCGCAGGCGGTGGCGAGGATGTGCTGGCAGAGCACGTCACGCGGGC
>JBDTQR010000272.1:0-5186 GCA_039932095.1 bacterium
AGCTCCTTGACCATCTTTTGAAACACAAGCTGGTTGGTGCGGTTGTCTTCGGCCGTCAGCACCCGCATCTGGCGCGGCTCGACCATCGCGGCCCCAACGTCCGGCGCCGGGGCCAGCGCCACGCTCAACTCATTCAACTGGCGGTAAAGATCAGAGCGCAGGATGGGTTTCTGGATGATCGCCGCGAGGTCCGCCGCCGCCGGCGCGCCGCGCGCCTCGGATGGATTGGAGGACAGCAGCACAATCGGCATGGTCAGCCCCAACTCTCTGATCCGCTGCGTCAGGATCAGCCCGTCCATGTCGGGCATCTTGTGATCGGTCAGCACTACGTCGAACGCCTGATCCTGCGCCAGAACCTCCAACGCCTCGGCCCCGGACCGGCACAACTGGCTGGCGATGCCGCAGGGCTCCAGCTGACGCTCCAGAATGGTCCGGTTGATGAACTGGTCGTCGACTACCAGCACCCGGCGCAGGTTGATCGGCTGATGCTGCGCGACCGCATCCTCGGCCACCGGCAGCGTCACCCTGAAGCCAAAGCACGAGCCTTTGCCGACCTCGCTGTCGACCCAGACCGCACCCTCCATCCGTTCGATCAGCCGCCGGGTGATCGCCAGACCCAGACCCGTCCCCTCGAACTTGCGGTTGGACTGGCTTTCGACCTGATTGAATTCGCCGAAGATATGGTCGAGGTTTTCCTGGGCGATGCCAATGCCGGTATCTTCCACCGTAACATGCAGCTGTTGCTGCCGCAGGTCAGCCTCAAGCCCGACGACGCGGACCAGCACATGGCCGCTTTCGGTGAATTTCACCGCATTGCCCAGAAGGTTGGTCAGGACCTGCCGCAGCCGCCCCGGATCGCCGACAAAACGGGTCGGCAGAAACATGTCGTAGTCGATGATCAGGTCGATGCCGCGCGCCCGGGCCCTGGGTTGCAACAGCATGGTAATTTCGTGAATCGTGCGTTCCAGATCAAAGGGTTCCGGGTAGAGCGTCAGCCGCTCTGCCTCGATCTTGGAATAGTCCAGAATGTCGTTGATGATGACCAGAAGCGCCTCACCCGAGGATTTGATGGTCTCGGCGAACAGCCGCTGTTCCTGCGACAGACTGCTGTCGCACAAGAGTTCCGCCATGCCAACCACGCCGTTCATCGGCGTGCGAATCTCATGGCTCATATTGGCGAGGAAGGCCGATTTGGCCCGGCTGGCCGTCTCCGCCGCCTCCCGTGCCGCAAGCAATGCGGCCTCTTGTTCCTTGGAGCGGGTGATGTCGACCCGCAGGCCAACCCTGCCGCCATCGGGCGTCGGGTGATCCTGGGTGCGGATCCAGCGGCCATCGCCCAATTGCTGTTCAAGCGAGCCAACATGGTTGCGATGCTGTTCCAGCCGCTCGGCCAGCCAGTCGTCCTCACGCCCGGCGGCGGCCAGATATTGGTCATGGGCGAGACCATAGCGCAGGATGTCTTCAAAACTGGCGCCCGGCTGGATGGCGGGCGCCGAAGCCGCATACAGGTCGCGGTAACGTTGATTGCAGGTCAAAAGTCGATCCTCCCTGTCAAAGAGCACAAAGCCGTCCGGAATGGCCTCGATCGCGGCCCAGATCCGCATCTGTTCGGTGATGTCGAGCGCCAGTGTCACCATGTCGCCGTCGCGAGCCCTGCGGTTGACCAGCCGGATCCAAACTCCGTCGCGCCATTGCAGGGTGACCGGTTCGATCACATCCGCATCCAGCCGTGCCACCAGACTGTTGACGAAATCGACGGCACTGGTGTCGCCCATCTCGAACCGGCCATGGCTGGCGGCAAGGGTCATCATCTCGGGGTAGCTGATGCCGGGCGCGACCGGCAAACCGTCGCACAGCGCCAGAAACGCCCGATTGGCCGCCACCATTCTGAGATCGGCGTCGAACACCGCGAACCCGTCATTTATGGTGTTGATCGAATCCCACAACCGGCGTTCGGCCATCACGGCGGTGGTATGGGCCCGGTCCAGATCCTCGACAAAGCGCGAGTTCTGGCCTTTCAACAGCTCTGCCTCGGTCAACGCGGAACGGGTCACCTCGCGTTGTTCGACGATCTGATCGGACAGCGAGCGGGCGTGCAGGCCCAGTTTGGCATTGGCGGCAAACAGCTCCCGGCTTTTCTGTTCCAGCAGCCGTTCGGCCGCCAGTCGGGCACGTCGTTCCTTGGCCAGCCGTTCTGCGATATCCATCTAAACCGTGCCGCCTGCTGCCATAAGCCCTGCCCATGGTCCCGTCCGTGATCAAGGCACCTTGTCGCAATTCGGTGAACGCGCGCTTAACGTCTGGCCAAATTTCACACGTAGTTGCGCCGATCAGAATCCTTGCAAGGCGGCGCGTCGCCATGCGATGTTCTCGCAAGAATTTGCGGAGGTATTTCGATGCGTGGTTTCCATTTTCTGCCCGTTGCCATCATGGCCCTGGCGCTTTCGGTCGGTGCGACCGCCAGCCGCGCCGATGACCTGATCCCGGCCAAACGTCTGGCGCTCAGCGAGAATACCGACATGCCGGGGGGCGACATCGCCTCCATCTTCGACACCACGCTGGACGCCTGCGAGGCGGCCTGTCTGACCAACAAACTGTGTCAGGCCTTTACCTTCAACACCCACAACGGTGCCTGCTTCCCGAAAAAAGCCCAAGGCACGGCCACGTATTTCGACGGCGCCTATTCGGGCTATGTCATCAAGGGCGACAAGGGGGCCGAGGATCTGGCCGCAACCCGCCGCACCGAACTGACCTTCCTGCAGGACTGGGACATTCAGCCTGCCACCGCACTGGCCGCCAACCTGCACAATCTGCATGTGACCAATGGCTACAGTGTCGATGACGACCTGACTGCCGCCCGCGATGCCGAGAAGTCTGGCAATTTCGACAGCGCCTACCGCTTTATGGGGGCCGCCACGGTGCTGCAGGATTCGGCTGACAACTGGCTGGAATACGCCCGCCTGCAGCTGCTGGCCGCCGACAAGGACCAGAACAACGCCGGCAACCTGCGCGACGCCGCTTTCCGCGCCACGATCAACGCCTATCTGCGGTCGCGCAATGTCGCCCAGCAGCACAACATCCTTGTGGTGATGGGCCAGTCACTTGAGGCGATCAGCCGGGGCAGCGACACCGTGAAAGCGTTGATGCTGGCGCAGGCGCTGCAACCGCGCGACGACACCGCCGCCGCGCTGGACGATGCCATCGGCAAATACGGCTTCCGGGTGGTCGACAATCAGGTGCAGACCGACACCGACCGCCCGCGGATCTGCGCCAATTTCTCGGACGATCTGGTGCGGACCGGTGTTGACTATTCGACCTTCGTGCAACTGCCCGATCCCGGCATGTCGGTGTCGTCCGACGGCTACCGCCAGCTCTGTGTCGAGGGCGTCGAACCTGGCGCCCGGTATACCGTCACCTTCCGTCAGGGCCTGCCTGCCGCCGATGGCCAGACGCTGGCCAAATCCGTGCCGATCACGGCTTATATCAAGGATCGCAGCGCCGGGGTCCGCTTTACCGGGCGCGGCTATGTGCTGCCGCGCACTGGCAACGCCGCGATCCCGGTGGTGACCGTTAACACCACCGAGTTGGACCTTGAGGTTTACCGCGTCACCGACCGCAACCTGCTGCGCGTGATGCAGAACGGCTATTTCGACTCGCCGATGTTCGACTATGACGAGTATCAGTTCGAAGAGCAGATGGGCACCAAGATCTGGACCGGCAGCGCCACCGTCGGCCAGACCGTCAACAAGGATGTCACCACCCGCTTGCCCTTGGATGACGCGATCAAGGACCAGCCCGCCGGCATCTACGCCCTGCGCGCCGCGATTCCGGGGGCAGATCCCTATACCATTGCGCCGTCATGGCAGTGGTTCGTCGTCTCTGACCTTGGCCTGACCACCTTGTCGGGCGTTGACGGGTTGCATGTCTTCGTCCGCTCGCTTGGCACCGCCGAGGCCAAGTCCGGTGTTGTCCTGCAACTGCTGTCGGTCGCCAATGAAGTGCTGGGCACCGCCACCACCGATGACGCGGGTTATGCCCGGTTTGACGCCGGACTGATCCGTGGCGTCGACGCTGCCGCGCCCGCCCTGGTGGTTGCCAAGGATGCCACCGACACCGCCTTCCTGTCGCTGACCGACCCGGAATTCGACCTGTCCGACCGTGGGGTTGAAGGCCATCAGGCCGCCCCGCCGGTCGATGTGTTCCTGACTACCGACCGTGGCGCCTACCGGGCTGGCGAAACTGTCCATGCCACCGCCCTGGCGCGCGACAGCGAAACCGCCGCCCTGCCCGGTCTGCCATTGACCTCGATCCTGTACCGGCCGGACGGTGTCGAATATGTCCGCGCCCTGTCGGATGATGTGGGGGCAGGCGGCCATGTGTTCGACTTCCCCATTGCCGGCAACGCCCCGCGCGGCATGTGGCGGATGGAGGTGTTCAGCGATCTGGACGCCCCGGCGCTGAATTCGAAAACCTTCCTTGTCGAAGACTTCCTGCCCGAACGCATCGACTTCACCATGTCACTGCCGCAGGATCCGATCCGGCTGGGCGACGTACCTGCCTTGTCAATCGATGCCAAATATCTGTTCGGCGCACCCGGTGCCGACCTTGCTATCGAGGGTGAGGTGCTGCTGCGTGCTGCCAAGAACCTTGACAGCTGGCCCGGCTATGTCTTTGGCAAATATGACGAACCCTTTGACACGAGGGTCAACAGCTTCAGCGATTACCGCACCGATGAGGCGGGGCAGGCAACCGTTGATGTCGCCCTGCCCGAGGTCACCGATCCCAAGCGCCCGCTGGAAGGCTTGTTCGTCGCCCGCGTCGCCGAAGGCTCGGGCCGTCCGGTCGAACGCCGGATCACCCGTCTGTTGACGCCCTCGGCCCCGATGATCGGGGTCAAACCGCTGTTCGATGATGTGGTGCCCGAAGGCGACGAGGCGCGCTTCAACCTGATCGGCATCGGCCCCGACACCAAGGCCATCCCGATGAAGGTGCATTGGGAGATGACCCGGATCGAGACACATTATCAGTGGTATCAGGAAAACGGCAACTGGAACTGGCAGTCGGTCTCGGCCCGCAACCGTGTAGCCGAGGGTGATGCCGATCTGGGCACCTCTCCCACCGTCATTTCGGCCGCGGTGACATGGGGGGAATATGAACTGTCGGTCCTGCGGGCCGATGGCGAAGAG
>JBDTQR010000273.1:0-5184 GCA_039932095.1 bacterium
AACTCCCCTCCGCCCAAACCGAAACTGCTCCGCTTCAATCTAGAGTCCGAGTGTGGTTAATTCTATCGCGTAATAGTTTGATACTATTATAAAAAAACTTTATTCCACACGTGAAAATCATGACCAATCCGCCAGGTCCGACCACGCAATCCTGCCCAGATCCGGAAAATGACCCAAAGCCCAACAGCCCATTTGCAAGACGCCCAACTTTGCGGCATTGATAGGACCCCGGACCGCAATCACTGGCAAAAATGCTCAAACCCCGCACCCGCATTCAGGAACGCAATTCCAAGGCCATTCTGGAGGCCGGGCTGGACGTGTTTTCCCAACAGGGCTTCAAAGGCGCGACGCTGGACCAGATCGCCGATGCCGCCGGTCTGTCGAAACCCAACCTGCTATACTATTTCCCCTCCAAGGACGCGGTCTATCTCGCCCTGCTGGACCAGCTCCTAGAAACCTGGCTCGACCCGCTGCGCCACATGAATCCCAAAGGTGAGCCGGTGGCGGAAATCCTCGGCTACGTCCGGCGCAAACTGCAACTCAGCCGCGACTTTCCCCGCGAAAGCCGACTCTTTGCCAACGAGATCCTGCAAGGCGCACCCCGGGTGATGGCCGAGATCGAAGGCCCGCTGAAATCGCTGGTTGATGAGATTTCCACGGTCCTGACCCGCTGGATGGACGAGGGCCGCATCACCCGCACCCATCCGGTTCACCTGATCTTCTCGATCTGGGCACTGACCCAGCATTACGCCGACTTTGACGTGCAGGTCCGTGGCGTTCTGGGCCAGGGCCACGATCCCTATGCCGAGGCGCAAGAGTTTCTCGACCTGTTGTTCCGACGCCTGCTGACCCCCACTTGACCCCGCGTCCAGTGAACAACCGCGGGTGAAGCATCGCTGGACCTTCAGGCTCTACCAGTGTAGGCAGCACGCCAGATGGTCCACGGCCCAAGGTCATGAGCGAAACAAGCACACCCAGTGACGCAGGCCCGCCCAAGGCCGATACCGCACCGCCCTCTCCCTCACCTGCCCCGCACAGCGCGCCACAAAACCTGTGGAAACTGGTGCTCGGCTGTATCGGCGTGGTCTATGGCGATATCGGCACCAGCCCGCTTTACGCGCTGAGGGAATCATTGCGCGCCGCCGAGGGCTCCACCGGCCAGCGGATCGAGGTTATCGGGGTGGTCTCGCTGCTGCTGTGGACGCTGGTCCTGATCGTGACGGTGAAATACGTCGCCCTTGTCATGCGGGCCGACAACCGCGGCGAGGGCGGCACCCTGTCGCTGGTCGCGCTGGTGCAACAGGCCCTGAAGCGGCGTCCTGGCTGGCTGATAGCGATCGGGGTGGTGGGGATCTCGTTGTTCTTCGGCGACGCGATGATCACCCCGGCGATGTCGGTGCTGTCCGCCGTCGAAGGCATGGCCATCGTGGCACCCAGCTTCGAACCCTTCGTGGTGCTGACCACCCTGGTCATCATCGTCGCCCTGTTCCTGTTTCAGGCTCAGGGCACCGAACGCGTGTCGATCCTGTTTGGCCCGATCATGCTGTTGTGGTTTCTGGTGTTGGGCGGCATGGGTCTGGCGCACCTGCGCGACGACCCGACGATCCTTTATGCCTTGAGCCCGCTGCATGCGGCTTCGTTTCTCGCCCGTCACCAGCTTGGATCGTTCTTTGTCCTCGGCTCGATCTTCCTCGCCGTGACCGGTGGCGAGGCGCTTTATGCCGACATGGGCCATTTCGGCCGCCGCCCGATCCGCTTTGCCTGGGGGTTGATCGTGTTCCCGGCCCTGGCGCTCAGCTATCTCGGCCAGGGCGCCTTCGTGTTGAAACATCCGGAGGCAGCGGTCGATCCGTTCTTCCTGATGGCACCACCCGGATGGCTGTTTCCGCTGGTCATCCTCGCCACCTGTGCCGCCGTCATTGCCAGCCAGGCGGTGATATCCGGGGCTTTCTCGATGATGCAGCAAGCGGTCCAGATGGGGCTGCTGCCGCGACTGGAGATCCGCCACACCTCGGAAACCCAGCATGGCCAGATCTATCTGCCGCGGGTCAACATGATCCTGATGTCTGCGGTGATCATTCTGGTGATCGCGTTCGAATCTTCGTCAAGCCTCGCCTCGGCCTATGGAATTGCGGTCACCGGCGACATGGTGATCACCTCTGTCCTCGCCTCGATCCTGTTCGTGCGGGCGTGGAAGTGGCCGATCCCGGTGGTCGCGGCGATCATCGCGCCGATCCTGATGGTGGAACTGATGTTCCTCGCCGCCAACATGACCAAGCTGGTCGATGGTGGTTTCGTGCCGATCCTGATTGCGGCGACGATGTGCATGCTGATCTGGACCTGGGTCAAGGGCAGCAACCACGTCAAGATGAAAGCGGCGGACAGTGCGATTTCGCTGATGAAGCTGATCTCGATGCTGGCCAAGTCGCAGCCGATTGCGGTGCCGGGCACGGCGGTGTTTCTGACCCAGGATCCCGACACCGCCCCGTCGGCGCTGCTGCACAATCTGAAACACAACCGGGTGCTGCACAGCCAGAACTTTATCGTCACCGTCACCGTCGCCCCCACCCCCACCGTGTCCGACGCCAACCGGGTGTCGCTGGAGCGGCTGTCGGACAACTTCCTGCGGGTCATCCTGACCTTTGGCTACATGGAGACCCCGAACGTGCCGAAGGGGCTGTCCGTGGCGCGCAAGCGGGGGGAGAAGTTCGACATCATGACTACCTCGTTCTTCCTGAACCGCCGCAGCTTCCGCTCGGCCCGGCATCAGGGGTTGCCGTTCTGGCAAGAGCGGATTTTCATCGCCATGTCAAAATCCGCTGCTGACGCAACCGCGTTCTATTGCCTGCCCTCCAACCGGGTGGTCGAGATGGGTCAGCAGATGGCGATCTGAGAAATGTCCACGCGTGGGCACTTTTTATAATTCATTATAATCAATGGGTTGACGGTTTTCGTTAACCAGATTTTAAGAGAGTTGCCTTGATCGGACCGGGGGCTTTGCGTCATCGAGCGCGCTTGGGGGTTTTGCACCCCCATACCCCATTGGGTGCCCCAATGGGGTCCCCCCGCAGAGTATTTGAGCAGGTGCAACGGGGCAGAACTTTAGTCAAATGCTATAGGTTCAGGCCAGTTCCTGCATTGCCCTTGCAGCGATTTCAAAGCTGCGCAGGCGGGACTGGTGGTTGTGGATCATCCCGGTCAACATGATTTCGTCGGGTTTGTAGCGGGCGATCAGGTCGGCAAGCTGGGACTTGACGGTGGCAGGGGAGCCGACGGCGGCGCAGGACAGCGCCTCGTTGACGCCGGCCATCACTTGCGGCGGGATCTCGGACAGGTCGTGCTGGGGTGGCGGCAGTTTGCCGGGGCGGCCGGTTCTGAGCCGGGCAAAGGCGAGAACTTGGGAAGAGCGCAGAAACTGCGCCTCGTCATCGGTGTCGGCGGCGGACACTCCGGCGGCGAGCATGAAATACGGCTTTTGCAGGCTAGGTGAGGGGCGGAACGTCTCACGGTAGGTTGCAATGGCATCGTCGAGCATGGCCGGCGCGAAATGGCTAGCAAAGGCGTAGGGCAGGCCGAGATAGGCCGCCAGCTGCGCGCCGTACAGGCTGGAGCCGAGGATCCACAAAGGGACATTGGTGTCTTGACCCGGAAAGGCGTGGACCCGGGTGTCGGGTTGGGCGGGACCGAGATAGCCGTGCAGTTCCACCACATCCTCGGGGAATTGGTCGGACGCCTCCATATGGCGGCGCAGGGCGCGGGCTGTGGCCATATCAGTGCCGGGCGCGCGGCCAAGGCCAAGGTCGATACGGCCGGGGAACAGGGTGGCGAGCGTGCCGAACTGCTCGGCGATGACCAGAGGCGCATGGTTGGGCAGCATGATGCCACCGGCACCGACACGAATGGTCCTGGTGCCCGCCGCGATATGGCCGATCACGACGGCGGTGGCCGCCGACGCGATGCCGGGCATGTTGTGATGCTCGGCCAGCCAGAAGCGGTGATAGCCCCAGCTCTCGGCCCGGCGGGCGAGGTCGAGCGAATTGGTCAAGGCGTCGACGGCCGAAGAGCCTTCGGCGACGGGTGCGAGGTCGAGGAGGGAGTATTTCATTGGCCTGACATAGGCATTGCGCAGGGCGGGGCCAAGGGGCTAAACGCCGTCACTTCCGGGTCCCTGCGGCCTGGCCCAGTTGCGATAGCGCTGCACCAGTTCGACCTCGCAGACCTTGAAGCCGAGAAAGCAGGCAAGCGCCGTCATACCCCAGAGGGTCAGCCAGAACAGCTGTCCAAGCGCGCCCAGCCGGACCGCCTCGAACCCGGCGCGGCGTAAGAAGGCGATGTTGGCCATAGTCTGGCCGAACAGGTTGACCGTGGCGAAGGCCGACGATACCGCCAGCAGCCCGGCGGCCACAAAGACCAGAAAGGCCGGCCAGCGGGTGATGTTCAGGATGCGCAAGCCCGGCCTCCGCTATGGCCTATTCCGCCGCCTTGACCGACGGATTGTTGGGATGGCTGGTCCAGTTGGCGTATTCGGTGACCTTGCGCCCGGTGCGCTGATCCATCGCCCCCTGCGGCAGTTCGATCATGGTGATGCAATCCTCCACCGGGCAGACGTTGACGCAGAGGTTGCAGGCGACGCATTCGTCATCCTTGACGGTGAACTTGCGGTCGGTGGACATCGCGATGGCCTGATGACTGGTATCCTCACAGGCCGCAAAGCAGCGGCCGCAGCCGATGCAGGCGTCGGGGTCGATATGGGCCTTGGTCACGTAGTTGAGGTTGAGGAACTGCCAGTCGGTGACATTGGGCGTGGCTTTGCCCACCAGCTGGTCAAGCGTCATTTCCTTGCTGTCGAGATATTCCGACAGGCCGGAAATCATCTCTTGCACGATCTTGAAGCCATAGGTCATCGCTGCAGTGCAGACCTGCACATTTCCGGCGCCAAGCGCCATGAACTCTGCCGCGTCGCGCCACGTCGTGATGCCGCCAATGCCCGAGATCGGAAGACCGCGGGTCGCCCGGTTGCGGGCAATCTCGGCCACCATATGCATGGCTATGGGCTTGACGGCGGGGCCGCAATAGCCGCCATGGGTGCCCTTGCCGTCGATCATCGGCTCGGGGGAGAACGCGTCGAGATTGACCGAGGTGATCGAGTTGATGGTGTTGATCAGGCTGACGGCATCGGCGCCG
>JBDTQR010000274.1:0-5154 GCA_039932095.1 bacterium
CAGTTTGGTCCACCAAAACCTTCATATCACGCAGATGCGCCAGAACAGTTGCCACATTACCCGCCTTGACGAAATATCGCGCTATCAGGACAATCATTGACGCCTCCTTTTAATGATTCTTCATACCTAATTCATACAATGATCCTGAACTAAATACGAGCCACCCCTGAGCGATTTGTGATTTGACAAGGCCTATCGAGGCCGGCAGTCCGGGGCCTCCAGACACGGTGACCACATGTTGCGGCAAAACAACGCAGCGGCGGCATCCGATACTGGTCGTCGCTTTTCAGACACGTCGCCTCATTCCCGGTTTACAATGCGTCATCGGGGGATAATGTTCAGGCTTGGCTGACCATTTTTGCGCCGAGCCACAAGTCAGAGTGATTGCCATGAGTTCCATCACCAAAAACGGCGAAGTGGGGGCCGATCACACCGGGCGCAACACCGTTGTTGATGATGTGATCGAAAGCATCACCAGTCTGATCATCGAAGAAGGCCTGAAGCCGGGTGACCAACTGTTTACCGAACGTGATCTGATTGCCAAATTGGGCGTCAGCCGGTCATCACTTCGCGAGGCGGTCAAGACCCTTTGTGCGCTCGGTATTCTTGAAATCCGGCATGGCACCGGTACGTTCATCAGCAGCGGTAGCACATCCATGCTGACCCGCCCGCTGAAATGGGGCCTGTTGCTTAGCGGGGCCAGCGTCAAGGGCGTGATCGAAGCGCGCAGCATAATCGAGGTTTCGCTGGCGCGATGGGCCGCGGAACGGGCCAGCGCGGAAGAGGTTGCTAAAATAGCGGTGCTTTTGCAAGACCTTGAAGACAACAAGGACGATCAGGCCAGGTATGTTCCGCTGGATCTGGCCTTTCACATGGAAATTGCCAAGGCTTCGCATAACGAGATGTTGGCGACCGTTCTGGTCACCATGCAGCAAATCCTGCGCACCTGGATGGAGGCGACCTTTACCGAAAGCCGCAGCACCAAACATTCGATGGATATGCACCGCGAAATCTTTGCGGCGATCAAGGCCGGTGATGCCGATGCCGCTGGCAAGGCCATGGCGATCCACACCTCTGGCGGCCCAATGCTGGCCGCCGCCGAACGGCATTATCCCGGCGAGGTCGCGCCCAGCAGCGTTTACAACGCTTCGCCCTTCCGCGACACCATCTGAAAATCAGCCTTGGCCATGACTGGTTGACAGGGTTCCAGCCGCAGCTTACTTTGGTATGTCAATCTACCTGACAAGCGGGGCGTTTGGATGGCTGAATTTGATGGCGGTCGGCTGAAATCGATTTCACTGACCGAGGCTGCGGCGGACGAATTGCGCCGACGCATCATCGACGGTCGCATCAAAACCGGCACAAAAGTCACCGAACGCGATATCGCCACCATGCTGAACATTGGCCGGATGCCCGCCCGCGAAGCCTTGATGAGCCTGGAGCATGAGGGCCTGATCACCAGCAAATCCGAGGCGCGTTATGTGCTGGAACTGACGCCCGAGCGGATCAAAGGGCTGTATCGGGTCAGGTCAACACTGGAACATCTGGCGGTAACGCAGGCGGCTGAAAACACCACGCCCGAACGCGCGCGCAAGTTGGAAGAAAAGCTGAACGATCTGCGCTTTGCCTGCGAGCGCGAGGATGCAACCCTGACCACCCCGGCCGATCTGGCCCTGCATGAGGAAATCTGGGCGCAGGCCGACAATGCCTATCTGGAACGCTGTTTGCGCAGCCTGCGCGGGGTGATGTTTCTGGTGGTGATGCAGGGAAGCCTTTTTGGACCGCGCAGTTGGGACAGGTTGTACCGCCAACATCAAGAATTGGTGCAGGCGATCAATTCCGGCAACCCCTTGGCTGCTGGCGGATTGGTGACGGGCCATCTGGCTGCAGCCCAGCGACATTCGGTCGAGGTGGAACATCTGGTGGCCGAAAAAACCGAAATGTAGTTCCTGCTGTCTGGCAAAAAGGTCAGACAGTCGGGGCACTTTCCAACGTTGGTCGTCCGCTGATCACAACATTCATGAGGCCTGCGCCTAAAATGACGACGATACCGACGAAAGCCAAAACATCGGGCATCTCTTTGTAAATCAGTGCACCCAACATCGCCCCCCAAACAATCTGGCTGTAATGTGCCAATTGCAGTCGGCTGATCGGCGTGATGCGGCCGGCAAATATGAACAACAGGTTACCGCTGGCCGCAAGACAACCAGCCAGCCCCAACCCCAGCCATTGCCCCGCAGTGGGCATCACGAAATCAAAGGCCATGATGGCCCCATTCAGCAGAATCGCATACAGCGCCGGAAATACCATCATCGCGGTCTGACGTTCTGTTGCGGCCAAACGCTTGATCATCAACGAGGTGGAAGCGGCTAGGATCGCATGGCCCACCGCCGCCAAATGGCCCAACTGAAACACCTGGAACCCCGGTTTTATCACGAGCAGCGATCCAATCAGGCTGACAGCCAGCACCAGCCATCGGACGGCATCGACCCGCTCTTTCAACACCGCAATGCTGATCAAGACAACAAAGACCGGTGTCAGGAACACAAGCGAATAGACCTCTGCCATCGACACATGCACAAAGGCATAGATGATCAGCATCGTCGCCAGATACCCCGCCATGCAACGCAGGTTCAGCAGCCAAGGGTTGCGCGGTTTCAGCGCGTCGCGCCAGCGTTCTGACCGGGGCTTGGTGACATAGACCGCGATAAGGCCAAAGGCTGAGACAAAAAACGAAATCTCCCAAATAGGCAGAGTGCCGCCCAGACCCTTGATGATGGTATCGGCCAGAGAATAGATCAGAAATACGGCCAGACCCTACAGGATACCACGCGACATGGGGTTGGGACTTTCACAGGCTTTGTCGTTGCAGCAGCACCCTTAATGCAGCGGCGGTTTGGGCATGAAATAGTTGTCCAGCAGGGCGCGGATGTCATTGTCCAGCGGGATGTCGCCATACAACATCCGTGTCGGCGCGTCGAATATCCGTGCAGTGCCAGCACCCGGCCGCGTGCGGCGTGGCCGTTCCAGATCGGCGAGGCGCAGGCCCTGATCCAGCGCCCATTTCGCCCGGCCAATGTCGCGTTGCTGGGCAAAGGCCAGACCGGCTAGAACCAGCGAGCGGCGCGCCATCTCGCCCGCCTCTATGCGCGGCATAACCACGGCAAGGGCGAGGTCGGGGGCAAGACCGCGCAGCGCCGCCTCGGCATAGTCGTCGTGGTCGTTGGTCAGGGTGGCGGGGTCGTGGTCGTGAATCCAAGCCCAATCATGACGGCTGGGCAGTGCGGCGGTTTTGCTGGCCAGTATGGTGCGGAAATAGCTGCGTTGCAGTTCGGATGCCAGTTGCGGCACATAGGCTTCGGCTTGCGCATATTGATACCAGTAGATCAGCATGCCGATCAATTCGGGCAGGTTTTCCTGCTCCAGGCCATCCAGGGCGCGCGCCTGCGTCCAGGCGACGACGGCAGCAGGGATATCCTGACGCGCGGCCTGGATTTGAAACATCAGTTGCGCGGCCGTTGCGCGGTCGTCTGGGCTGGCGGCGGGAGCCGCATAGACGGAGCGCAGATGCAACAGTGCGTCATCCGTTTGGTTTAGCCAGAGATGGGCCGTGCCCATCAGCAGGCCTGCCGCCGCATCATCCAGGCTTTGCGCGTGGTCGGTCAGGGCGGCCAACCCCTCATCCACATCGCCATTCTCGATCTGCAAGTTGGCGGCCTTGATGCCAAATTCTGTCGCCTGATCTGGCAGCGCCGCAGCCAGTTGCACCATCAGGTCAATCGCCTCGTCATAGCGACGGTGCCAGTGCAGCAATTCGGTCAGGTCGCGTCCCACATCGGCCAGCATCATCGCATCGGCGGGCCGCGCGGCGCCGCGTGCAAACAGCTCGGTCAGCACATGTTCGTAGTGCTGCACCGCGCCGCCCAGATCGCCCGAGGATGCCAAAAGGGTTGCTTGATTAAGATGTTCGATCAGGGGCATCATATCACCTTTGCTGGGATCAGGGGGCGCTGGCCCGCACCGGCTGCGGTGCCTTCCAGCGACAATTCAGTGGCGTGGTGGCAGGCCGCCAGATGGCCGGGCATTACCTCGACCAGTGGCGGCACGGCGGTTTTGCAGATGTCGGTCGCATAGCGGCAGCGCGGGTGAAATGCGCAGCCGGTTGGCCTGCGGCTGGCATCGCCAATCTCGCCGCGGGCCAT
Source organism: bacterium (assembly GCA_039932095.1). Classification (GTDB taxonomy): domain Bacteria; phylum Pseudomonadota; class Alphaproteobacteria; order Rhodobacterales; family Rhodobacteraceae; genus Stagnihabitans. Next base: position 4,203 of record JBDTQR010000274.1, read on the forward strand.
GCCAGGGCGGCGCGGGATCAGGGGGTTGGGGCGCGGGATGGCGGCCAAAAGCGCCTCGGTATAGGGGTGCTTTGGCCCGTCAAACAGTTGCGATTTGGTGGTCATCTCGACAATGCGGCCCAGATACATGACCGCCACATGGTCGCTGACATGCCGCACCACGCCAAGGTCATGCGAGATAAACAGATAGGCCAGCCCCAACTGCTGTTGCAGGTCGCGGAACAGGTTCAGGATTTGCGCTTGCACCGATACGTCCAGTGCGGACACCGCCTCATCCGCCACGACAAGCTGCGGACTTGAAATGATGGCGCGGGCAAGTCCGATGCGCTGCCGCTGGCCGCCGCTGAAGGCATGAGGGAAGCGGTTCATGTATTCAGGGCGCAGTCCAACCATGCGCAAAGCGTCCGCGACGCGGTCGTTGATGTCGGATTTTGGGAAATCGGGGTTGGCGCGCAGAGGTTCGGCAACGATCCGCGATACGGGCATTCGCGGGTCCAATGATGCAATGGGATCTTGAAAGATCATCTGCACATTCTTGCGCAGGGGCCGGATTTGCCGCTGTGACATGGTGTTCAGATCGACCCAACCGGCATCACGGTCATTGAACCAGATCGCGCCTTTGGTGGCGTCAACAATGCGCAACACCAGCCGTGCCACGGTTGATTTGCCGCAACCGCTTTCGCCCACCAGCCCCAGCGTTTCGCCCGGGCGGATGGCAAAGCTGACATCATCCACCGCCCTGACCAGCCCGCGTTCGGCAGCAAAGGCCCCGCCGCCAAGGGGGTAGGACTTTTCAAGCCGTTCCACCTTCAGGACGAATTCGTCGTTTGCAGGCGAGTCCTTCATTGTGCCGCCTCCATTACCGCATCGGCATACAGGTGACAGCGCACCGTGGTGGTGGTGGTAACCTGCACATTGGGCGGGGCGTTGACGTCGCACACTCCAACTATCG
>JBDTQR010000275.1:0-5122 GCA_039932095.1 bacterium
GCGGGGCGGGTGGTGGCGGCAGGATGCCTCCGGCGGGGATATTTGGTGCCAATATGCAGGGGGCAGGCCGGAGCGCCATGGGATGGCGGCTGGGCAAATCCGGGGAGCGCGGGAGGGCCTTGGGGTTGGACAGGTCAGGCATCTTGCATCACGTGCAGGGCATCCGGGGCGAAGGCGAGGGTGACGGTGCTGCCGGGATCGGGCGTCGGGGTGCCGGTGGGGAGTATGGCGGCGATTTCGGCGCCCTGGGTCCTGACGGTGATGCGGTTGCCGGCACCGAGGTAGCGCAGCGCGGTGACCGTGCCGGTCAGCTGGCCGCTGGACGAGAGGTGCAGCGCTTCGGGGCGGAGGGAGGACCATTTGGCCGGACCGCCGAGCGATTGGGTCAGGGCGGGAGGCAGGACGTTGGAGGAGCCGACAAAATCGGCGACAAAGCGCGTGCGGGGATGGGCGTAAATCTCGGACGGGGTGCCGATCTGGGCGATGCGGCCCTCGTTGAACACGGCGAGGCTGTCGGCCATGCTGAGCGCCTCACCCTGATCATGTGTGACAAAGACGAAGGTGATGCCGAGGCGCTGTTGCAGCGATTTCAGTTCGTCCTGCATCGCCTCTCGCAGTTTCAGGTCGAGCGCGCCGAGAGGTTCGTCGAGCAGCAGGACCCGCGGCTCGTTGACCAAGGCGCGGGCAAGGGCGACGCGTTGACGCTGACCGCCCGACAACTGGCCGGGCTTGCGGTCGCCGTAGGCGTCGAGTTTGACCAGCGCCAGCATCTCATCCGCCTTGGCATAGCGGGCGGCGCGGGCGACGCCCTTGACCATCAGACCATAGGCCACGTTGTCGCGGACGTTCATGTGGGGAAACAGCGCGTAATCCTGAAACACCGTGTTCACATTGCGCAGATGCGGCGGCGTGGTCGAAACGTCCTGACCGAAGATGCGGATCTGACCGGCGGTGGGTTGTTCAAAGCCGGAAATCAGACGCAGACAGGTGGTCTTGCCCGAGCCGGACGGGCCGAGCATGGCAAAGAATGCGCCCTCGGCAATGGTCAGGTCGACCGCATCGACCGCCTTTACGGGACCGAAGTGGCGCGACACGGCACGAAATTCGACGGCAGCGGTCATGCGATGATCCGGGGTTGGGTGGCCGGGCGGGGAGGACCCCTGCCCGGCTGATGCCGCGTGGGCCAACCGGCCCATCAGGATTTATCCGGGTCAGCGCCCGCCGATGACCGCGATGTAATCCGACACCCAGCGGTAATACGGCACGCAGACGCCGTCACCCTGAGCGCAGTTGGCGGTGGGGGTGGTCCAGAAGTGGATGCGGTCGAAATCCTCCATGCCATTCGCCGTGCATCCTTCTGCCGTCTGCATCCCCGACTTGTCGGTGCAGGCGGCGGGCACCACCGGAACCGAGCCGAACCAGACCGACAGGTCGGATTGCAGGTTGGAGTTCAGCGTATGCTCCATCCATTTGTAGGCGCAGTTCGGGTGGGCGGCGTCGGCGGCCAGCATGGTGGTGTCGGCCCAGCCGGTGGCACCTTCTTCGGGGATGGTCGAGGCAATCGGAGCCTTTTCCGATACCAGCAGGTTGACCTGATAGGGCCACGACCCCGAGGCCACGACGCCCTCATTCTTGAAGTCGTCCGTCTGGATCGCAGCGTCGTGCCAATAGCGACCGACCAGTTTGCGCTGACCGCGCAAGAGGTCGAGGGCGGCTTTGTACTGATCTTCGTTCAACTGGTAGGGGTCGGTGATCTTCAGGTCGGGCTGATGGGCCATCAGATAGAGTGCTGCATCTGCGATGTAGATCGGGCCGTCATAGGCCTGAACCCGACCGGAGTTCGATTTGCCGTCAGGCAGGGTTTGATCTTCAAACACCACCGACCAAGAGGTCGGCGCGGTCTTGAACACATCGGTGTTGTACATCAACACGTTGGGACCCCATTGATAGGGCACGCCGTAATGCTTGCCGCCGACGGTGAACCAGGCGCCGTCCTTCAGCCGGTCATCGAGTTTCGACCAGGACGGGATCAGGTCGGTGTTGATTTCCTGCACCCGTTTGCCAGCGACCAGCCGCAGCGAGGCATCGCCCGAGGCCGTCACCAGATCAAAGCCGCCTTCGTTCATCAGCGACACCATCTCATCCGAGGTGTTGGCGGTCTTGACCTTGACGGCACAGCCGCTGTCTTTTTCGAACGCCGTTACCCAGTCATAGGCCGCATCGCTTTCGCCGCGCTCGACATAGCCGGGCCAGGCCACGATGTCCAACTCGCCCTCACCATCACCCACGGCGGTCATCTGCGCCAACAGCGGTCCGGTGGCCAGAGCCAGTGCCAGCACCGAGGTGCCCATCAGTTTCAGCTTTTTCATCGCAGTCTCCCTATTGAACGCGCTTGCTGCGCCGTGCCGCTTTTGCGGTCATATGATCAAATTAGAGAGTGCGGCGCGTGACGCAACTGAAATCTGGTTCAACGGTTCTGACAGCGGCTGACAAAGGCGGTGAGTTCGAGGTTGAAGCGGTCAGGGGACTCGGCAAAGGGCATGTGGCCGACGCCGCTGTAGAGCGACAGTTCGGCGCCGGGGACGGTGGTGGCGGTATGCTGCGACATGCCGGGCAGCACCAGTTGGTCGCGGCTGCCCTGGGTCACCAGCACTGGCAAATCGATGGTCGCCAGCACTGCGCCATCGTCAGGTGCGCGCATCAGATGGGCACGGCGGGTCTGTGGGCGCACCCGCATGTTGTAGAACCGGGCGCGGGTCAGCATGTGTTCCGGTGGCGGCAAGAAGAAACAGGCGCGCAGGAAATTCTCTGTCGCCTTGATCTCGCGCTCCAGATCCAGCCGGATCATGTCGCGCAGGAAGGCGTTGCCGGGGCCATTGTGGGAGGGGTCGCTGTTGGTGCGGGCGGCGACATAGTTGATGCCCGCAATGCCCGTGGTACCATGGGCGCGCAGATAGTCGTTGATCAGGCGGCCGGCGTAGGACCAACCGACCAGCACCGGGCGCCGCAACCCCATGGCCGCGATCACCGCCATGGTGTCGGCGGCAAAGTCGGCCTCAGCCGCATAGCGCGCCGGGTCGTCGGGCTGATCCGACCCACCATGGCCACGGATGTCATAGGCCACCATGCGGAAGCGGGCCAGCAGGGCGGGGTTTTCCATCTGGAGGTGCCAGCACAGGGCAGATTGCGAGAACCCGTGCAGGAACAGGATCTCCGCCCCGTCCGGGTTGCCCGCCTCATAGACGGCGAGGCTCAGGCCGTCTTGCGATGTGACGCGGCTTTGCTTCATCTGGGGCCTTTGCGGGATTGCGGGCAGGATCGGTGGGCGCTGCGCGTATCCCACGCCTGCCGCGTCCAGATCACCCCTTGGCCATTTCGGCGGTCAGCGCATCGTAATGCCGGGTGATCGTGGCGTGATAGGCGGCGAGTTTTTCGGGGGAAAAATGCCGCTCTTCGGCCAGCAGGTTCACGGTGCCCAGCACCACCCCATTGCTGACAATCGGTACGTTGATGCAGGAGCCGAGGCCAAGCGAAGTGATCAGTTCGTGGTCGAAGAAATACTTGGCAAACTCTGGCGCGGTGTTGGCGACGAAGGTCTGCTGCCCCTCGATGCAATGCTCATACCAGCCGTCACGGGTCAGCGGTTTGGTGCCGGACACCGGGTATTCGGCGGGAAGCGAAGTATAGGTGCGGCGGGCAAGGCTGCCGTCGGCGTCATGAACCGTGACGGTGAACAGCAGCGTACCAAGGGCGGCACAGTCGGCATGCAGGGCGGCGTAGGTTTCATCCATGGCGGCATAACGCCACAGAGATCGGCATTGGGCAAGAGGCTGACATTGGTTTGTGGCGCAATTGATGGCAGGATGGGCAGAACGGGGTTGATCCCCAGCCGCTTCCGTCGCATCCCCAAGTCGACCCCTTCAGGAGTGAGCAATGCCAACCAAGCGCCGGTTCAATTTCAGCATGATGCGGCGGTCGCGGGCACTGATGGTATCGTCGCGGCTGTGGAAATCGCGGCTGGTGTTCTGGGCCGGGGCTTTGGCGACCGGCGTGATCTCGGCCGGGTTTGCGGTGGCGGCGGACTGGGCGCAGGGGTTGTTCACAGCCGTGACGACCGGCGGCTGGCACATCTGGCTGCCACTGGTGATCACCCCGATTGGCATGATGTTTTGCGCCTGGATGTCGGACCGCTACTTTCCCGGCTCGCAGGGCAGCGGCATTCCGCAGGCCATCGCCGCCCGCCATCTGCGTGACGATGACGAGCGGTCGCATCTGTTGTCGGTGAAGCTGATGTTCGGCAAGATCGGGTTGACGATCCTCGGCCTCGCCTCGGGCGCTTCGATCGGGCGCGAGGGGCCGACGGTGCAGGTTGGTGCGACGCTGATGCTGTTGTCGGCCCGGGTCGGCGGCATGGCCCATGCGCGCGGGCTGATCCTGGCCGGGTCGGCGGCGGGGATCGCGGCGGCGTTCAACACGCCATTGGCCGGGATAGTGTTTGCCATCGAGGAAATGTCGCGGTCCTATGATTCGCGGTCGAACGGAGTGGTGTTGTCGGCGGTGATCATCGCCGGGGTCGCCTCTTTGGGGTTGCTGGGGTCGTATACCTATTTTGGCGTCGCCCATGCGGTCACGCATTTTCCGGCCGACTGGTGGCTGGTGCTGGCCTGCGGGGTTGGTGGCGGCGCTTTGGGGGCGACGTTCAGTCGATTGACGATTGCGCTGGTCCGCCAGGTGCGGCGGTGGCGCGGGGTGCAGCAATGGCAGAAGGTGGTGCTGGTCGCGGGCACGGCAGGTCTGATCGTGGCGGTCTGCGGCATCCTGACCGGCGGGGCGACCTTTGGCACCAGCTATGACCATGCGCGGTCGGTGGTCGAGGGGCAGTCGCTGCCATGGTATTTCTTTGCGGCCAAGTTCCTCGCCACACTGGCCTCGACCGTCTCGGGCATTCCGGGCGGGCTGTTTGCACCGTCGCTGGCGGTGGGGGCGGGCGTCGGGTCGGTGATGGGGGTAATATTCGGCTCCAGCGCCGGGCTGGCGGCAGTGCTTGGCATGGCAGGCTATTTCGCCGGCGTGGTGCAGGCGCCGATGACCGCCTTTGTGATCATCGTCGAGATGACCGGCA
>JBDTQR010000276.1:0-5120 GCA_039932095.1 bacterium
CGGCATCCGACGTCGCCGCAGTCCCGGCATCCGACGTCGCCGCAGTCCCGGCATCAGCCGTCGTTGCCGCAGACCCGGCATCTGCCGTCGTTGCCGCAGTCCCGGCATCTGCCGTCGTTGCCGCAGTCCCGCCATCAGCGGCCGTTGCCGCAGTCCCGCCATCAGCCGCCGTGGTCGCAGTCCCGGCATCAGCCGTTGTTGCCGCAGCGTCGGCATCCGCCGCCATCGCAGTTCCGGCATCCGCTGTCGCCGCTGTTCCAGCGTCTGCGTTCGTCATGGTTCCGGCATCCGCCGTCATGCTTGTTCCGCTGTCAGCCGCGGGCGCTGTCCCGGCATCCGCTGTTGCAGTCGCTGCGTCAGCCGTCCCGGTCCCGGCGTCAGCCGTCCCGGTCCCGGCGTCAGCTGTCGAAGTCCCGGCATCCGCCACGACTGCCGACGGAGCGGCGGTGATCGTGGCAATGGCAATCTCGCTGCCCGAAGCGATTTCCGTACCGTCGGACAGTTTGGCCACCATGGTCAGCAACTGGCCCGAGTCGCCCGGCGACAGGTTGAACATGACGACAAACTTGCCCGCCGCATCCGCCGTCGTCGTCGCGACAACCACACCATTTGCCATCAAAGAAATCTGCGCCCCCGAAGGCGCTTGCCCAGCCACCAGCGAGGTGCCATCCGGCTCGATCCGCACCAGATCAAGACTGGCCACCGAAGCAGGTACTGCCTCGGGCGCGGATACTGCGTTGGGGGCCGATACTGCGTTGGGGGCCGGTGTCGCGTCAGGGGCGGGCGTTGCCACAACGGCGCTGTCTGCCGTGGCAGTCGTGGCATCCGGCGCTGCTGCCTCGCCCGTGGCCGGAGCAGTCCCGGCCGTGGTCGTATTGGGTCCGGTCACCGTATCGCCGGTCGCCGTATTGCCGGTTGCCGCATCGCCGGGCGCCGCCGGCGCAGTTTCATCAGCGGCCGCATCAGCATCCGCCGGGGCCGACGCATCAGAGCCGGCGGCCGTGGTATCAGCAGGCGCTACCGCCGCCATATCGGTTCCCGCGGCCGCATCCGGTGTCGCGACGGGCGCAGCATCCGGACTTGCGACCGCAACCGGTGGCTCGACCGGCGCAACGTCGGGTGTCGCCGCAAGGGGCGCTTCCGGCTCTGGCACCGCCTCTGCCGTAACCGGCGGCGCAATCGGCGCGGGTGTCGCCTCAGGCGCGGTTGGCGCTTCGGCAACCGGCGCGGCAGGGCCGGTCACGGCCACCGGGACAGGATCATTGGCAGGGACCGGGCGATGGTTGGATTGCCACAGGGCATAAAGACCGCCCCCCAACAAAATCACCACCACCGCCCCCGCAGTGGTCCGTGACCCAGCACTCATTTCCGACCAAGACGCCATCCAATTTCCCCCAGTGCAAGCGGAGCCTGTTTCCGACCCCTGCTTTTCTTTCGTCAGAAACCCGGTTATTAGCCCAGTTGCAACAGATTTTCACGGATTTTGGCCTTATGACACCGCTTCCTTCGCTCTGTGTGTTCTGCGGCGCGCGTGTCGGCGGTCTGGCGGCCTATTCCAAGGCAGCGCAGGATCTGGGCGCGTTGATCGCCGCGCTGAACTGGCGGCTGGTTTACGGCGCCGGCGATGTCGGTCTGATGGGCGAAGTGGCGCGTGCCGCCCAGAGCCACGGCGCGCAAACCTTGGGGGTAATCCCGGTCCATCTCTTGCAGATGGAGGTCGGCAAACGCGATCTGAGCCAGTTTGTCATCACCGAAACCATGCATGAACGCAAGAAGGTGATGTTCATGAATTCCGACGCCGTCGCCGTGTTGCCGGGTGGGGCGGGATCGCTGGACGAGTTCTTCGAGGTGCTGACCTGGGCCCAGATCGGCCTGCACCGCAAACCCATCTACCTGCTGAACATCCAGAGCTACTGGAACCCGCTGATCGCCTTGCTCGATCATGTGATATCGCAGGGTTTTGCCGACCCCTCGCTGCGCCGTCAGTTCACAATACTGCCCGACATCGCAGCAATCGAACCAGCCCTGCGCCAGATTTCCGCATAGCGGCCCGACCTCCGGCACCTCTCCCGCATCCCGGGGTGGCTCAGGACAGGTCGACCACCGTGATCTCGGGCGGCACGCCAATGCGCACCGGCATGCCGGAACACCCCAACCCGCCTGACACCACCAGATGCCGCAGCCCCTCCCGGATGCTGCCATAGGCAAAGCGCGACCCGAATTGTGACGGCACCACCGGCACCCACGGCCCCAGCCGCACCTGCCCACCATGAGTATGGCCCGACAGCGTCAGCGCCACTCGGTTCGGCACCTGCGGAAAGATGTCCGGCTCATGTGCCAGCAGGATCGCCGGGGCATCATCGTCCAACTGCGCCAGCGTGCCCGCCAGATCTGCCATGCCGATCCAGTCATGCCCGTGATGCCGCATCACCTGCAACCCGGACTGACTGTCCAAACCCATCAGCCAGAACGCCGCGTCGCCCGTCCCCAGCTTCACCGCCTGGTTGATCAGCATCGCAATCCCCGCCGCCTCGAACACGGTCTGGGTGTGGATCGGCGGCACCGCGCTGCCGGTGTGGCGGATATGCTCCCACCAGTCATGATTGCCGAGGATCGCATAAACCCCCAGCGGCGCTGTCAGCCCGGTCAACAACCCCGCCACCGTCTCCACCGGCACCGTCGCAACCTGCCAGGGATGCGTCGCCCGGTAGTCGCCCATCAGCACAATCACATCGCCGCCTTGCGCATTGGCCAGATCCACCACCTCGGCGATGCGCGCCTCTGACATGTTCGGCACCCCGGCATGCAGATCGGCCACCATCACCAGCCGCAGCTTGCGACCCCGCGGCCAGCCCGCAGGCCGCAACGCCCAGTGCTGCACCCTCAGCCACAGGTCCGGCTCGATGAACCCGCCATAAAGCCCGGCAAAAAGGCCCGCCAAGGATGTCCCCAGCAGGCCCCGCAGCAGATTTCGACGGGTAAGCACTTACAGTTTGGCGGCAACGGCATCCCAGTTGACAAGCTTGTCGAGGAAGTTCGTCAGATAGGCCGGGCGCCGGTTGCGGAAGTCGATGTAATAGGAATGCTCCCAAACGTCGCAGCCAAGGAGCGCGGTCTGACCAAAGCACAGCGGGTTGACGCCATTCTCGGTCTTGGTGACCTTCAGCGTGCCGCCGGCGTCCTTGACCAGCCATGCCCAGCCCGAGCCGAACTGACCAGCGCCTGCCGCCGAGAAATCTTCCTTGAACTTGGCGACCGAGCCGAACGCCGCAACCAGCGCCGATTCAAGTGCCGACGGCATCGCCTTGCCGCCCGGCCCCATCACCTCCCAAAACAGCGAATGGTTCCAGTGCTGCGACGCATTGTTGAAAATGCCGTTCTGCGCGACTGCGCCCGCCGCATAAGTCCCCTTGACGATATCGTCGAGCGACTTGGTCTCCCACTCAGTCCCGGCGATCAGCTTGTTGCCGTTGTCGACATAGGCCTTGTGGTGCAGATCATGGTGAAATTCGAGGGTTTCCTTGGACATGCCAAGGGGGGCAAGCGCGTCATGCGCATAGGGCAGATCGGGAAGTGTGAAAGCCATCGGAAGTCTCCTGTTCAGGGTGTTCGTTACTCTCAATAAGGAGCGTTGCAGGGCGAAGGTCAAGAGCAGCCCGCCCGATCCGGGCGAAATCGCCCTGGCTTCGGCTGCCGTCAGCCGCCTGCACTGGCAGCCAAAGCGCCGGGTTCAAATCGGCGCCGACAATCGTCAAAGCGCCCCCCGCGCCGCGACTTCCCTGAACAGGGCGCGCAGGTGCCTCTGGCCTGAAAGGAATGGGGATTTCCTGCCGGGCCGCCAAGGATATCAATCCCAAGCGTCGACCGGAAACAGGTGCCGCGATAGGTCATCTCGGGGATCTTGGCCGCCGTGTCCTTGCGCGAAGTGGATCACTTTGGAGAACACATAGCCAGTGTTGGAAACCGCCGTGCTGATCGCGCACTTTTCGACATCCAGCGTGCAGGCGGTCTTGGTCCGCGCCGAAACCGCTGCCGCGAGTCTGCCGTCCGGCTAGATACCCAGAAATCGCTCTTTCGCAAAGCCCGCCGCCGCGAACCGACCCCAGAGTGTGGCCTCCAGATCGGCGCTGCCAATCCGCAGACAATGGCGCAGGAAATACCACGCCAGGTACTGGGCATAGCCGCCCTTGCGATCCAGTTCCGCCGCCAGCACAGGACCGAAATCCTCCGCCGCCCAGACCCGTCCGGCAAAATGGTGAAAGTCCGACTGACCGAACAGCACAGCTGGCTTGCGGTGCAAGAAACCCTCCAGCGCCACGGTGGAGTTGATCGACACCGTCGCCGCGCAAACCCGCAGAATGTCATGCACATTGGCGTCGGTGAGCGTCAATCGCGGCTCGCGTCTGGCCCATTTCTTCAACACGGCCAAGGTGTAGGGGTCGTTGACCAAAGGATGCGGCTTCACCACCACCGGCCCGTCGCCCTGCCCCAGCACCGCCGCGACCATCGCCAGGTCGTCAAAGGTCGTGGCCCCCTGTCTGATCGGGAAATTGCCCTGCAAAAACACCGCCAGGCAGTCAGCCGGCACCGCACTCGCCTCGGCCTTCTGGTCATATTTCGACAGCCGCTCTTGCAACAACCGGGTCCGCTGGGTCTTGAAGAACACCTCGGCCCGGGCAAAAGGCATCTGGCCCGGATCGTAGATCAGCCCGCCAATCGACGAATACGCCTTGGTTCCCACCGGGTCGAGATGCCAGAACTCCCAGAAATAGGCCACCGCGGCGTTCAGCACCCCCTCCGCCTGCACCGAGCGGTCGTCAATTATATGCAGATTGCCATCCGCAAACCGCCCGTCGGTGATGGTGCGCGTGGCTGGCGCGATATCCCCGTCCCGTACCCGGATCTCGACCTCGATGCCTTCCACCAGCGCCATGTCGCGGATCACCCGGTACAGCCGCAAATGCCAGCCCTCCAGTGCCGGATTGGCCCCTTCGGCTGGCAAATGCAGAACAATCCTCGCCGCCATTGCCGCCCCTGTTCCTGTCCGGTCAACTGGTCATAGCATGGCCCGCGCCCAAGCAGAACGACAACCCTGTCGCCGGGATGTTGGTTAACCTGAC
>JBDTQR010000277.1:0-5029 GCA_039932095.1 bacterium
AGCTCTGCCGATTTACGCATTCATGATCCCCTCAACCGCCTTCATAACCATAACTCTCGATCGTGGTTTGATCAAACTTGCGCTTCAGTACCGCATCGAGATCATGTTCGGGCGTTTGTGCGACTGGCGACGGGTGGCTACCCGCTACGACAGATGCCCGAAACTCTTCCTATCAGCCGTAGCCCTCGCAGCAACCGTCTGTTCTGGCTTTGAGGATCAACTAGTCCGGAACCTAGCACCGCCCCGGCCCTCAGACAAACCCGCATGGGTTCGTCGAGACGGAAATGATGCCCCAGAATTTGATTGGTCTCTGAAAAGCAAGAAAAATGTCGTTGAGTTTGAGGCAGAGGCGGATGACGGATGACGGATCGAATTTACAGAAATTGCAACATCAGCATAGATTCAGTCGGCTTGGCTCTGGCGGTGATCCATAATGTTGCTTTCCTCACCTAGGATGGTATCCAATTCCTGTATTGTCACGGGTTTGTAAATTGTCTCTCCGACATCAAAGCGAAGGGCATCCGCAATCATGCGAGCGGCCTCTGCATTCGTCTGTACCCCACCGGTGACAAACCTGACCCGGAGTCCTTGCGCCACAGCGGAACTCTTCAGTTTCACGATTGTTTCAATTCCATCGAGATCAGGCATCAAGATGTCCAGGAAAAGTAATGTTGGACCGTCCATTTCCCGCAGCCCAGACAAAAGGTCACGTCCGTTGCGATAAATTGAGCAAAGCCACCCCCTCCGGCTTGCCACATTGGCAACCACTGCAGAGAACTGCTCATTGTCGTCTGCGATAAGGAGATGCTTGTTCATGGGTTGCTGACTTTTAAGAAACCAAGGTCCCGATATAGGCCGTAGAAGGCGAAATGGACCTTCTGCCTCGATTCCCGACCATAAGTCGGGGGATTCAGTTGACGAGTTTCACTTGATTCCGCGTGTGCCACCTATTCTTCGCAGTGCGCGCGAATTGGCCGCCGCTCGATCATGGCCTCCTGAAAACATACATAGCACAGTTCAGCCTGTCAATCGGCACCCAATCTTGACCCCTTATCGGCATCCAAATTTGCCCCCCTCCCGCGCGAATTCGAACTCAGGGCGTGATCCGCCTTCACTCAGAAAATCGGCCAGGCGACCTTGCTTGCCGCTGCAAGCGCCTCCTCGCTGCTCCAAGTGGTCGCTTCTGGCTGGGCTTGCGCCGCCAGCGTTATGAAGCCTATTGTCGTTCAGTGACCAGGGTGTTGCCGCCGTTAAAGGGCCGTACCTCGCTGTGGCGCAGGCTCTCCTCCGGAAGCTTTGTGACGCCCTTTAATTGATTGGAAAGACTGAAGAAGCAAAGATTCCACTTTCGAAATGCCCGCCGCAACAGCCACCAACAGTTTTCCTTGCAGAGAAATGAGGATTGAAGTTTGGCTATTGAATCAGACCGTACTCCAGAAGGCGATGTTGCCCGGGACGACGGACCGGACGCGCCAGTCGATGTGCAGGATCACCTTCAAGCAACCGTCCTCGAACCAACCGAGTCAGGTGGTGATCAGAACATCGAACGGCTTCTGCTTCGCGCCCTGATCAACGCGGTGCCTGATTATCTGATCGTCAAGGACACCAGGAGCCGCTTCGTTGTGGCCAACACGGCCGTTGCTGAAGACTTGGGACTTTCCGTTGCGGATCTGATCGGGAAGACCGACTTCGATCTTCACGAGCCCACACTCGCGAAGAAGTTCTTGAGCGATGAGCAAGAGGTGGTCCGGACCGGACTGCAGATCGACTTGGAGGAATTTGTCATCACGGCTGCCGGCCAGAAGAAATGGTTGGCAACGACCAAATTGCCCTTGCGCAATGTGAAGGATGAAATCATCGGTATCGTTGGGGTCAGTCGCGACATTACTGAGCGCAAGCATGCCGAGGATGCGCTGGAAGCAAGTGTGAGTCGATGGAACTTTGCGCTCGCTGGTGCCGGCCAGGGGGTGTGGGATCACGATATTCGCAACTCGACCGCCTACTTCTCGCCAGTTTGGCGGAAAATGCGCGGTATCGGACTTAACGAAGACTTCGACTCGTCGCGCGATGCCTGGCTGGCGCGAATGCATCCCGATGATCGTCAGCGCATCATTGACGAAGCGGATCGCCAGAACTCCGGCGAATTGAAACAGAACTCGTTCGAGTATCGCGAGCGCCACCGTGACGGGCACTGGATGTGGATCCTCAGCCGTGGTCGGCCAGTCGAGTGGATGGCTGACGGCAGCGTCGCGCGGATCATCGGGACTGATACCGACATCACGTCCCTGAAGGAAGCAGAGGCACGCGCGGCGGCGGAAAAGATCAAAGTCTATCGTCAACAGCAGAAGGTCAAGGAGGAGCGCGCGGCTGTCGAACAGCGTCTCGTCGCTATCGCGAGCGTGTCGGACGGTTGGCTGTGGGAGATGGACCGCCACTGTCGATACAGCTTTGTTTTAAGTGGGTCGCATTTCGAAGACGGCGGCTTGCCGATGGATTACCGATTGGGCAGGACGCAGGAAGAATGGCTCGACGCACATCCCGATATGTGGTCGGGCGCTGACTGGAACAGCCTTCTGGCCGCCATAAAGGCGCACCAGCCGTTCCGCGATTTCCTGTATCGCGCCCCAAAGTCACCCGATGGTGTCACCAGATGGCGACGGATCACCGGCACGCCAATCACCGGCGAAGATGGCGCATTCCTTGGCTATAGCGGCGTTGGAGCTGATGTAACTGAACTCTATGTTGCCAGGGCCCGCGCCGAAGATGCCAGCCGCTCGAAATCGATGTTCCTCGCCAACATGAGTCACGAGATCCGCACTCCGCTTAACGGAGTGCTGGGCATGGCTGAAGTCTTGGACGGCGTCCTGAGCGACCGCGACCACAAGCGAATGATCGGCACGATCCGACGGTCGGGTGAATCACTTCTGAGTATCCTGAACGACATTCTGGACATGTCGAAGATCGAAGCCGGCAAACTGGAGCTGGAAAGTGTGCCCTTCAGTCTGGTGGATCTGGCCGAGAGGGTTGAAGAGTCGCACGCGCTTCGCGCCGAAGAGAAGGGACTGGGGTTCGAAGTGCTGATTGGCGTGGGTTCGGAAGGCAGGCTGCTGGGCGATCCGCACAGGATGCAGCAAGTCCTGAACAACCTCGTCAGCAATGCGATCAAGTTTACCGAGCGCGGCGAGGTGGTGGTCAAGATTACCGCCCGCGCAGACAAACCGCTGCACATCGAAGTGCGCGACACCGGCATCGGGATGACGCCGGCCCAATTGGGACGGCTGCATGAGGAATTCAATCAGGCCGACGTTTCGATGACGCGGCGCTTTGGCGGAACAGGTTTAGGCATGGCAATAACTCGGACCTTGGTAGAGATGATGGGCGGCTCGATCCAGGTCACTTCCGTGCTTGGTGAGGGTACCACCGCGCAAATCTTCCTGCCGCTGCGGGTCTCAAACGAGAATGCCACCGCGGCTCCTCAGCAACTGCGGGACCCTAACAGCCTGCAGGGCTTGCGGATTCTTGCCGCGGACGACAATGCGACGAACCGTGCGGTGCTCGAATTGATGCTGAATGGGCGCGGCGCCCAAGTGGTTTCGGTTGCAGATGGAGCCGGAGCCGTGAGCGCCTGGCTGGCCGAAGCCTTCGATGTGATCCTGCTCGACATCGCTATGCCGATTATGGACGGGCCGACGGCCTTGCAGGAAATCCGGGCATTAGAGGATTCATTGGGGCGAGCGCATGTGCCTGTGATCGCTGTCACGGCAAACGCGATGTCCGACCAGGTCACCGAGTACTTGATCATGGGATTCGATTCTTGTCTCTCCAAGCCGCTTAATTCGACCGACTTGACCCACGCGATCGATCTGTTGGTGGCGGAAACGCGCAAGGCTTAGCACTGGCTTTGTTTCGGCGCGAGGTTTGACCCCTCAATTGGCAGCAGCTCACTTGACCTGACTTGGGGCTATACACCTTGCTC
This sequence comes from bacterium, assembly GCA_039932095.1. Taxonomy (GTDB): domain Bacteria; phylum Pseudomonadota; class Alphaproteobacteria; order Rhodobacterales; family Rhodobacteraceae; genus Stagnihabitans. The sequence goes on from JBDTQR010000277.1 coordinate 3,977, forward strand.
GACCAGATCCGCAGGTCCAAAATGGTCAAAGCTCGGTTCCCAAAGGGGCCAAACCTTGACGTTGCCCCCAAGTTTTATCCAGCGTGAGCGAGACCCTGGGGTCGAGTTTTGCCCTTTTGGGTGGGTTGGGCAGCGGGGGCTGGTGCGGGCCTTTGCGTATTGCGCAGCGGCACGCCCCGTTGCGGGGTGAAGGTTTATGCGAAGGCGGCAGGCGTCTGCCAGCCGACGCGCGAGTGCGAGCGTTCGGTGTCGTAATCCGTGCGCCAGGCGGCCAGCGTGACGCCGGCATGATCCAATGACTGGAACAGGCGCTTGTGGTTCACCTCATGCACCTCGCAGCGCGGGAACACATGCAGTCGCCGGTAGCCGAACCTGCGGCACAACCGTGCCAGCTCCTTTTGGGCTCTTCATAGGAGGAGCCGGACCTGCCCATTGGGTCCGGCTCCAGCCGGGTTCAGTTCACGACCTCGATCAGTTCTGAGCGAAACCGCCGGCTCACCGGCTTACCCGTCATCAGTGGCCGGATCCGCTGACCAAAGGCCTTGAATACGTCGGAGGCCGTATAGGCCGCGAAATCGGCTTCGGTCTCCCATTCGTGAACCACGCCAAGCACGGCTGCATCGGTGGGGTCATGGATGGGATGGAAGGCGATGCAGCCCTGCATCGCGCGGACCGTTTCGACACTTGCAACGAGCGCTTCTGTCGCGACTTGCCGGTTCTCCGGCGCGATCGGAAAACGTAGGTGGGCGATGAGCATGGTCGGTTCCTTTCCGTGTGTTGCTCAGGTTCAAGAGGGTGGAGTTTGCTGCGTCGTCCCGCCAGGCCGGCGTTGCCTTGTTGCCTCAGCGAAGCGATGCGGCGGACTCCGGCAAGCGCCAGCAGGTCTATGCCGCCGCAGTCGTGCAATCGCTATCGCAATTCCCAGCAGCAGGATTGTCCCCATACCGAGGAGAACTCCGACGTCGAACGGTGACAGTTTGAGCGTCATGGACGATAGCTGTTGATTTTCACGCAGAACTGACCCGGGTTTTCCATCGAGAACTGACCCGCCTG
>JBDTQR010000278.1:0-5004 GCA_039932095.1 bacterium
GATCGAAACCCCGATCAACGGCACCGGTGACGCCACCGACGACGCCCGTTTCGCCGCCGCCATCGCAGGCTTTGGCCAGATCCTGCAACACTCCACCTATCTGCAAGACTGGGGCTACGATCAGGCCATCGCCTTGGCCAACGCGGCCAAGGGTTCCGACGAATTCGGCTACCGCGCCGAGGCCGTTACCTTGATGCGCCTCGCCCAAAGCCTGACCAACTGAGACGGGTTGCGTTTGTCCTGCCCCTGACGAACGCAAACCGACGAACTGGCCAAAGATCCCGCAGGGGCAACTTTGCCCCCGCGGGATTTGTTGCCTCGGGCCGCGTCGCCCCGGCTTTTGTTGCATTCTATCGGCCAAAAGCTAGGCTCCCCCGATGACGTTCGCCTTAGGCCCCTTCATCTTCGACCCGGTCCGTCGTACGCTCACCCGCGACGGCACTGCAACTGACCTTGGCCAACGGACAGCCGACCTCCTGGCTGCTCTGCTCGATGCCAGGGGTGCGCCGGTATCAAAAGCCGATCTGATGGACAGCGTCTGGCCAGACACCACCGTTGAAGAAGGTAACCTTACTGTCCAGATCGCCCAGCTTCGCAAACTGCTCGGCCCCGGACCGGACGGCCACGACTGGATCGTCACCGTCCCGCGCGTCGGTTACCGACTGATCCAGTCCACCACCCCGGCCTCCGCGCCGGCCGCACTGCCCACCCTCGCCGTGCTGCCGTTCCAGGCCCTCAGTGGCGAGGCCGAGACCGACTATTTCGCCGATGGCATCGTCGCCGACATCATCACCGCCTTGTCACGGTTTCGCCTGCTGTCCGTGGTGTCGCGCAGCTCCGCCTTCGCCTACAAGGGCCGCAACCTCGATGCCCGTGAGGTCGCCCAGGCACTGTCGGCAACCTATCTGCTGGAGGGTTCGGTCCGCCGCGCCGCAGGCCGCCTCAGGATCACCGCGCAACTGGTCGACGGTCAGACCGGTGGAACGCTGTGGAGCAATCGTTTCGATGGCGATCTGGCTGAGGTGTTCGAGTTTCAGGACCGCATCACCGAAACCGTCGCCACCCTCGTCGCCCCCGCCATCCAGGCCAAGGAACTGCTGCAATCGCGCCGAAAGCGCCCCGAACATGTCACCACCTATGACACCGCGCTGCGCGCCAGGGCGCTGATCGACACCGAGGATGAGGCCGACAACGCCGCGGCCCTTATCCTGCTGCAGGACGCGCTGGTGCGGGAGCCTGACAACGGCTCGATCCTCAGCCTGCTGACCTGGGCCCTGGAACATCGCAACGTGATGGGTTGGCATCCTGCCGGACCAGATGACGTCACATGTCTGATCGACTATGCGCGGCGCGGCATCCGCAATGCGGCGGGCGACCCGCTGGTGATGGCACGCTGCGCTGTTGCGCTTATTCAGGTTGGCAAGGACTATGACGCTGGCATGTCCGTCCTTGAACAGGCCGTGCAGATCAACCCGCATGACCTCTATGTCCGGGCGCACGCTGGAGTGATGACACTGCATTGCGGCGAACTTGACCGCGCAATGGAGCATTTTGCCTGGATGCTGCGGCTTGGCCCGACCGAGCCCGTCAGCCGCTTTGCACTGACCGGCTCAGCCCATGTGCAACTGGTGCAGGGCAATAATGCCGCAGCGCTCGACTTTGCCACGCGGTCGCTGGCGATCAACGACCGTTTCGATGCGACCTATTGGATGCTGATTGCCGCCAACGCTCATCTTGGCCGCCCCGATCAAGCGCGGGTCTGGCTCAATGCCCTGCTGGCAATCTCTCCCGACGCACGGGTTTCGCGCATCGTGGCCCGCCAACCCGCCCGCTACAGCGACCGTTTCACCGCCGTCGCCGAGGGTCTGCGGCTGGCCGGTTTGGCCGAAGACTAAGCTGCGATTTGGAACTTTTCACCCAAATTAATCCTGGGCCAAAGGACATGAAACACGCCGTCGTCGCATCCTGCCTGCATGATCCACCTCAAGCAGGAGACACCGATGACCACGCCCTTCACGATCACCTCGCTGGCACAAGGCCGCATCGCCCCGAAATACACGTCGGATGAAACTTACTGGGCGCAGTTCCGCGCTGACCCCGCGCCGGTTCCGCAAGGCCCACCACGCTGGTACGCCGCAAGGACGATCTGGCCTTTTTGGCGTCTGCTCAAACGCGCCTAAGTTTCCAGCCGGACCCGCAATGGATCAGCGTTCCGGCGAAAGCATCGCCGCAATCGTGGCCCGCCCGGTCGCTGTTGGCCAAGACACTTGCCGCGAACACCGCCCCATGCGTGACAGGCGCGCCTGAAAAAGCCCGGGCAAAACGCCCGGGCTTTCAATGATCCGCGGTCAGATCAGTTGGCGGCTTGGCCTTCCAGCGCGGGCACTTCCGTCCCGGTCTGACGGCCAATCTCGATCCGGCGCGGTTTCAACGCCTCGGGCGTCTCGCGCACAAGGTCGATGTGCAGCATGCCGTTTTCATGATTGGCACCGGTCACCCGGACATGGTCTGCCAGGGCAAAGCGGCGCTCGAAAGCACGGGTGGCGATGCCACGGTGCAGATAGGCCTTCTGCGCGGCTTCGTCCGACCGTTTGGCCGACACCAGCAGCGCGCCGTCCTTGACCTCGACAGTCAGGTCATCCGGCCCAAACCCGGCCACCGCGATCGAGATGCGATAGGCATCATCGGCGGTCTTTTCGATGTTGTAGGGCGGATAGGTCGGCTGGGCGACTTCGGTCGACAGCACGCGGTCCATCAGATCGGCGATCCGGTCATAGCCAACGGTGGCACGGTACAACGGGGCGAAATTCAAAGTTTGCATAGCATCCTCCAAGGAGCGATGAGGGTTAGCCCTCCCCACAGGGGACGGGCGGTTGACGCGCCGGACCCATCATTGGCACCCGGCACATCCCTCATTTGGGAAGCCGACAGATCGGTTTCAAGATCTTTCACGCACCACATTCGCCCGGGCTCTGATGGTCTGTCCCGCAGGTTGGCCCGACATGACATTTGCCGGCTGCGCACCACCTGAAAAACAGTTTGCCAAATGGAACACTGTCGCCTATACTGTGCCATATGGAACACCATTCTGCCCCGCTCGACGCCGCCTTCCATGCCCTGGCCGATCCGACACGCCGGGCGGTGCTCAGCCGTCTGGCCAAAGGGCCGGCACAGGTCACCGAACTGGCGCAACCGCATGGCATGGGACTGTCCTCTTTCATGAAACACCTTCGCGTGTTGGAAGCGGACGGCATGATCACCACCGAAAAGATCGGGCGGGTCCGCACCTGCCGGGTCAATGCCGACCGCATGGCCGCCGCCGAGACCTGGCTGGCCGGGCAACGCGCCCTCTGGCAGGCCAGCGCCGACCGGTTGGCCGATTACGTTGAAACCCATTTGAACAAGGATCCGTGATGATGACCATTGACACCACCGCCCTGACCATCGCCCGACATATCAAGGCACCGCCCGCCACCGTCTGGCGCGCGTGGAGCGAACCCGACCATTTTGCGAAATGGTGGATCCCGGCACCGATCGAATGTCAGGTGGTCAAGCTGGACCTGCGTCCCGGCGGCGGATTCGAGACACGGATGCGCGAAGGCGATGGCCCGTTTCAGCCCCATGTCGCGGGCTGCTTTCTGGAGATTGTCCCCGCCGCCCGTGTCGTCTTCACCACCGTCCTGACCGAAGACTGGCAGCCGTTCGAGCCATGGCTGGCCCTGACCGCGATCATGACCTTTACCGCCGAAAACAATGGCACGCTGTATTCCGCCCGGGTGTTGCACCGCAATGCGGACGATGCCAACAAGCATGACGAGATGGGCTTTCAGCAAGGATGGGGCGCGGCGCTCGGCCAGTTGGCGGCCCATGTTGCCACGATGGGCTGACCGGCAGGACTTGCCGGCGGGCCGGACCGGCCCAGAAAGCTCACACTGCCTTGCCGCCCCGCCGCCCCTCGACCACCCAGGCCGCAATCGCTGCAACCGCCGCCAGCAGCAGCCACAGCCAAGCTGGCAACAGGTCGCTGACCTGAATGTCCCCGGTCACATAGGCCGCCCGCGGGGTAATGCCGATCCAGCCGCGCCCCGCGGCCGGGCGACCCTCGCGGACCTGCCTGATGTCCGGCATCCCGGCTTCCAGCCGCAGAATTCCGCCCTTGGTCGCCGTCACCGCCGGGGTCAGGCCTTCGCCCGACGCAATGGTCTCTTCAAACTCTTTCGGCGCTGACGGCCCGACCGCGACCACCCGGTTCAGATCGCCCTGGGTCAGCCGGTACAGGCCCAGTTGCGGTGCCTGCCATTCGGCCGAAAACTTGCCGGGGCTGACCTCGGGCAAGGTCAACTTGCTGATCGTGCCATCGGGCGCCGTGATCACCAGATCGCCCGGCGGCACGTCCAGAATGGTCCGCCGGGTAAAGGTCACCGTCTGGCCGACCGCTGTGGCCGTCAGGTTCTCCTCTTCCAGATCGGGTTCCTTCAGCATCCAATGCGCCAGCCGCCTGAGCAATTCCAGCTGCGGCCCGCCCCCCTCGAACCCGCGCCCCCACAACCACGCCTGATCCGAAGCCAGCACGGCTATGCGGCCCTTTTCCACCCGGTCCAGCACCAGCAGCGGCCGGTCGCCCGGCCCCGTCATCAACACCTGCCCGGACCGCGCCGTCACCTCCATCAGCCGGAACCACCGCCCCCAGCCGCCCTTGGGCGCCAGAGCCTCCAGCCCTTCGGTCACCGGATGGCGCTTGCCCAGATCGGTGACCACCGGACGGTAACCCTCCTCGATCACCTGCGAGGTCGGCGACACCGGCAGAATTGCCGCCAGCGGTGAGCGCCACAGACTGTCGACCTCGCCAAACTCCGACCCCGCCGCGACCAGAACCGTACCGCCGCCCTTCACATAATCGACCACATTGTCGATGTAGCTCAGCGGCAGAATGCCGCGCATCCGGTAGCGGTCAAAGATGATCAGGTCGAAATCCTTGATCTTGTCGACGAACAATTCCTTGGT
>JBDTQR010000279.1:0-4972 GCA_039932095.1 bacterium
CAAGCGTGACCACTTTCTTCGCTGGGTGCCGGGCTGAGTGAAGAAACGGGCTGAGTGAAGAAACGGGCTGAGTGAAGAAACGGGGTGAGTGAAGAAAGCGGTCACGCTTGAGGAGCGTTTGGGTGCGGCGGATTGTAATCTGCAGCTCTTCCACACCATGGTTGCAGATTGCAGCGCGCCGCCATGGGCTTGCACCGTTCAGGGTAGGATGACATTCTGCCTGCCGAAGGGGGCGGATGATGGCTGTTGACCTGCCCGATCATCAGGCGATCTATGACAAGGGTGCTGCCCAGTGGGACGCGGGCCGCGCGGAACTGCGGGTCGAGGCGCATTGGGTTGGCGAGGTGATGGCGCGGCTGCCACAGGCGGGGCGTGTGCTGGACGTGGGTTGTGGGTCGGGGCGGCCGATTGCGGCGGCGTTTCTGGCGGCGGGGTATCAGCTGTGCGGGGTGGATTTTGCACCGGGGATGCTTGCATTGGCCAAAGCGCGGTTTCCGGCGGCAGACTGGCGGCTGGCGGATATGCGCAGGCTGGCGCTGGACGATGAATTTGATGCGGTGATCGCGTGGGATTCGCTGTTTCATCTGACGGCAGCCGAGCAGCGTGTGACCTTGCCGCGATTGGCGGCGCATCTAAGGCCGGGCGGCTGGTTGCTGTTCACCTCGGGGCCGGCGGCGGGTGAGGCTTGGGGATGGGCGGCGGGCGCAGCGGTGTGGCATGCCAGCCTGGACCCGGCGGAGTACCGCGAGATCTGCGCGGCGGCCGGGCTGGCGGACATGATCTTTGTGGCCGAAGATCCGTTGGCCGGGGGCCATTCGGTCTGGCTGGGGCAAAAGGAATAGCGTGATGACACTGGATGGCAAATGCACCTGCGGCGCGGTCAACTACCGGATGACAAACACGCCACTGTTCGTGCACGCCTGTCACTGCAGCTGGTGTCAGCGCGAGACCGGGTCGGCCTTCGCTGTGAACGCGATGATCGAGGCCGCGTATTTCGAGGTGCTGGACGGCGTGCCGGAAGAGGTGCTGACGCCCTCTGCCTCGGGCAAGGGCCAGATCATCCTGCGCTGTCCGTTCTGCCGGGTCGCGTTGTGGAGCCATTATGGCGGGGCCGGGCGCAAAGTGGTTTTCGTGAGGGTCGGCACGTTGGTGCGACCCGGCGACTGCCCGCCGGACATTCACATCTTCACCTCGACCAAGCTGCCCTGGGTGGTGCTGGACGAAAGGGTGCCGGTATTGCCGGAGTATTATGACCGCAAGACCTATTGGCCCGCCGCGAGCCTGGCGCGCCGCGATGCGATGTTGGCCAGACGCGAAACAGGGGTTTGACGGCGCACGGCTTGCGCTGCGCCGCCGCTCGCCCGCACTCTGGGAAAACCCGGTGTTGCCGATGGCGCTGAGGTCGATCTTGTACCTGCCTGAAGTCCAGTCAAGGATCCGTCCTCGGTCGCACCCTAACCCGTTTCGGTGTTACATCACCGCGCCCATGGCCCAAGGCACGAACTCTGCTCCGCCAAAGCCCAGTTCTTCGGATTTGGTCTTTTCGCCAGAGGCCACACGCAGAAACTGTTCGAAGATCTCTTCGGCCTTGGCCTGCAACGAGACGCCTGCGGTGATGATGTCGCCGCAGTTGACGTCCATGTCTTCGGACATCCGGGCGTACATCTCGGAATTGGTGGCGAGTTTGATGCAGGGGGTGGGTTTGTAGCCCGACACTGAGCCGCGGCCGGTGGTGAAGACGATCAGATTGGCGCCCGAGGCGATCTGGCCGGTGACCGAGGCCGGGTCGTAGCCGGGGCTGTCCATGTAGACAAAGCCGCGTTCGGTGATCGGTTCGGCGAATTTGTAGACCTGGGTCAGCGGCGCGGTGCCGCCCTTGGCGACCGCGCCAAGGGATTTCTCCAGAATGGTGGTCAGGCCGCCCTTCTTGTTGCCGGGCGAGGGGTTGTTGTCCATCTCACCGCCCCAACGCGCGGTGTAGTCTTCCCACCATTTGATGCGGGCGACGATCTTTTCACCAACCTCGCGCGATACGGCGCGGCGGGTCAGCAGGTGTTCGGCGCCGTAGATTTCGGGGGTTTCCGACAGGATCGTGGTGCCGCCATGGGCGACCACCATATCGGATGCAGCACCAAGCGCCGGGTTGGCGGTGATGCCGGAATAGCCGTCCGAGCCGCCGCATTGCATGCCGATCATCAGGTGTTCCAGACCGGCGGGTTGCCGTGCGAATTCATTGGCGACCACGGCCATTTCCTTCAGCACGGCGATGCCACGCTCGATGGATTTGCGGGTGCCGCCGGTCTGCTGGATGGTCATGTAGCGGAAATTGCCGTCCTTGCGCATCCGGCCCGCGCCGATCAGATCGGGGATCTGCATGACTTCGCAGCCCAGACCGACCAGCAGGATGCCGCCGAAATTGGGGTTCTGGGCATAGCCTTTGAGGGTGCGGAACAGGGTGTCATAGCCCTCGTCCTTGCCGGACATGCCGCAGCCGGTGCCGTGGACGATGGGCACCACACCGTCGATATTGGGGAAATCGTCGAGCCAGCCGTCTTTCTCACAAGCTTCGGCGATGAATTTGGCGACCGAGCCCGAGCAGTTCACCGAGGTCAGCACGCCCAGATAGTTGCGGGTGCCGACGGTGCCGTCCTGACGGTGATAGCCCATGAATGTGCGCTTTTCGGTCACCACCGGTTGTGGGTTGTGTTCAGAGGCGAAGGCATAATCCAGGTCATGCGCGCCGATGCCGAGGTTTTGGGTATGGATATGTTCGCCCGCCGCAATGGCCTGGGTCGCGACGCCGATGATCTGGCCGTAGCGCAAGACAGTCTGACCCGGGGCAATGGCCGTTGTGGCGATCTTGTGGCCACGGGGTACCGCTTGCATGAGCGGCGCGTCCAGTTCGGGCAGCGTGGTTCCGGCGGCCAGGTCGGCGAGGGCGATGACGATGTTGTCGGTCGGGTGCAGGCGGATGACGGTAGGATGCATCGGGAGGTGACCTTTACGGGGCTGTGGAACGGGGCTGTGGGGGGCGGCGCTTGACAGGGAGGTGGCACCGGCTAACATGCTAGCATGATACTTGGAGAAGCCGTGGCAGTTCAAGAGGGCATAGGCCAAACCGCCCTGCCGGACCAGCAAAAGCTGCGGCCGTTGTCGGGGTTTCATGGCTCTTTGGCACAGCGGGTCTATGGCAGTCTGCGCGAGGCGATCCAGTCGTTGAGCCTGCGGCCAGGGGAAGTGCTGCGCAAACCCGAGATTTGCGCCACTCTGGGCGTGTCGCGCAGCCCGGTGTCCGAGGCGATTGCCCGGCTGGCGGCAGAGCATCTGGTGAAGATCGTGCCGCAGGCCGGCAGTTATGTCGCCCGGCTGTCGCTGGCCGAGATCCGCGAAGGGGCGTTTCTGCGCGAGGCGCTGGAACTGGCGGCGGTCGAGCGTGTGGCGCAGCTGGTGCAGGAGGATCAGCTGGTGTTGTTGCGCCGCAATCTGCGGCTGCAGGTCGGGCTGGTCGAGGACGGCGATCATTCGGGCTTTTATCTGGCAGACACCGCGATGCATGAGTTGATCCTGTCGTTCACCGGCTTTACCCGGCTGGCGACGCTGGCCGACACGGCAAGGGTTCAAGTCAACCGGGCGCGGCAGTTGACCCTGCCGGAACCGGGGCGCAACCTTGCCACGCTTGCTGAACATCAGGCGATTGTGGCGGCGATTGCAGCGCGTGACCCGGTGGCGGCCCGCGCGGCGATGCGGCATCACCTCAGCCGGTTGATCGGCCTACTGGAACCGCTGGCGCGCAACCGGCCGGATCTGTTCGAACCGGAGTAGTGCCGCGCGTCACGGGTAACCGTGTTCCTTGCTTGTACCAGACTGTCGGCCGGGTTCAGGGTCCTGTGGGGGCATCGGGGCGCATCAGGCCCTGTGCTTTCAGATCGGCCCAGAGCGCGGGCGGGATCGTGGCGGCGGCGGCACGGCCGTTGGCCTCGACCTCGGCCGGGGTCTGAGCGCCGGGGATGACCGACAGGGTGCTGGGGTGCAGGAGCGGGAACTGGAAAGCGGCATCTACCAGACGGACGGAATGGGCGGCGCAGACCGCCTCGATCTTGCGGACCTTGGCCAGAATGGGCTCGGGGGCGGGGTCATAGTTGTAAAAGGCGCCGGGCCGTGCACCGCTGGCGAGGATGCCGGAATTGTACGGGCCACCGGTCACGATGCCGATGCCGCGCTGCTGGCAAAGCGGCAGGAAGCTGGTCAGCGCCTCTTGCTCCAGCAGGGTGTAGCGGCCGGCCAGCAGGAAGATGTCGAAATCGCCGCGCTCGGCCAGCCACTGGCATTGTTGCCATTCGTTGATGCCGCCGCCGATGGCGCGGACCACGCCCTGATCGCGCAGTTCGATCAGGGCGCCGTAGCCACCGGCCATGAACTGATCGCGGTAATGCTCCAGCTTGGCGACCGAGCCATGGGTCCAGACATCGAGGTCATGGACATAGAGCACGTCGATGCGGTCGAGCCCGGTCCGCTCCAGCGTGAATTCGACCGAGCGCAGCACGCCGTCGCGAGAGTAGTCATAAACCCCCTGACGGTTGGGCACGTCGAACCATTTGCCGATGCCTTCGCGGGTCTCGCCCGGGGCGCAGTTGTGCAGCCAGCGACCGACCTTGGAGGAAACGACATACTCATCTCGGTTGCGGCCTTGCAGCTGGTGGTTCAGTCGGGTTTCCGCCTGACCCAGACCGTAAAGCGGCGCGGTGTCGAAATAGCGCACGCCAAGGTCCCAGGCCCGGGTCATGGTGGCCTGCGCCTGATCGGCGCTGACCGGGCGGTAGAGCCCGCCAATCGGGGCTGTGCCGAAGCCAAGCTCGGTGAAGGTCAGTGCGCCCTTGCCATGGCGGTCCCAGCTGCGTGTTTTCAATTGCCTCTCCATCCCATGTTGGCTGGCATGCTAGTGGGAATTCGGGGCGCGTGCATACCCCTTGCG
>JBDTQR010000280.1:0-4919 GCA_039932095.1 bacterium
GGCGAGCAGTATTCGTCGGTGTTCAAGGACACCCGCGTGCTGGCCAAGGTCACCGTGGCACTGGTCGATGCGACGCTGTCGGGCGGCACCCCGGAGATCAACGACACCAAGACCTATGACAACGGCGTCAAGGTCGTGCCGTCCTATCTGCTGGTGCCGGTTCCGGTTGACGTCAACAACTACAAAGAAGTTCTGGTGGGCTCGGGCTATTATACCGAAGACCAGCTGATGTAAGCTGACGTCTGTCTGCCGGTCCTTCGGGGCCGGCGGGCGGATCTGCATTGCCGTCCTCATCACAGGTGTCTGCCAGAGGTGAGGACGGATCAGAATGCGTTCAGCAGACCGTGGTCGTCGCCCTGCTCCCGGCGGCGGCCACGTTCGTCATTCATCGGGGGCAACCCGACCAGATTGCAGGGAATACGCGATGACGACACTTCTGGAAATGCGCGGGATCACCAAGACCTTTCCCGGCGTCCGGGCTTTGGACAAGGTGAGCCTGAACGTCCAACAGGGGGAGATCCATGCAATTTGCGGCGAGAACGGTGCCGGCAAGTCGACCCTGATGAAGGTGCTGTCCGGGGTCTATCCGCATGGCACCTATGAGGGCGAGATCATTTACGACGGCAAGCCGCTGTCCCTGAAGGGGATCAGCGACAGCGAACAGCGCGGCATCATCATCATCCATCAGGAACTGGCGCTGATCCCGTTGCTGTCCATCGCCGAGAACCTGTTTCTGGGCCATGAGGTCGCGACCAATGGCGTGATCGACTGGCACAAGGCTTTCCACCAGACCGAGGGCTGGTTGAAGAAAGTCGGCCTGTCCGAGCCGCCGGGCACCGTGGTGGGCAAGCTGGGTGTCGGCAAGCAGCAGTTGATCGAGATTGCCAAGGCGCTGGCCAAGGATGTCCGGCTGTTGATCCTTGATGAACCGACCGCCGCCTTGCAGGAGAATGACAGCGAAAAGCTTTTGGACCTGATGCTGGAATTGAAGTCGCAGGGTGTCACCCAGATCATCATCAGCCACAAGCTGAACGAGATTGCCAAGGTCGCTGACCGGATCACCGTGATCCGCGATGGCACATCGGTGTCGACCATCGACGCGCATGACATTTCCGAAGACCGCATCATTCGTGACATGGTGGGCCGCGACATGGCGCACCGTTATCCCGAGCGGGTGCTGAACCCCGGTGCGGTGCTGATGGAAGTGGCGAACTGGTCGGTTTGGCATCCGGAACAGTCCGACCGTCAGATCATCAAGGATGTCAGTCTCAACGTCCGCAAGGGCGAAATCGTCGGCATTGCCGGGCTGATGGGCACCGGGCGGACCGAATTGGCGATGTCGATCTTTGGCAAGTCTTATGGCAAGGGCCACAAGGGCGCGGTGTCGATGAACGGCCACAAGGTTGACGTCTCGACGGTGACACGGGCGGTCAACGCCGGGATTTCCTATGTGACCGAGGACCGCAAGGCGCTGGGGCTGATCCTGGAAGAGCCGGTGACCAAGAATGTCACGCTGGCCAACTTGCCGGGCGTGTCGGCGAATGGCGTGCTGGACAAGCGGCGCGAAACGCAGGTGGCCGAGCAGTATCGCAAACAGCTGACCATCCGCACGCCGGGGGTGCAGCAGAAGGTGGTGAACCTGTCGGGCGGCAATCAGCAGAAGGTGGTTCTGGCGAAGTGGTTGTTCACCGATCCGCAGGTGCTGATCCTCGACGAGCCGACGCGGGGCATCGATGTCGGCGCGAAGTTCGAGATCTATACCATCATGACCGAACTGGCCGAACAGGGCCGGGGCATCGTGATGATTTCGTCGGAAATGCCGGAATTGCTGGGCATGTGCGACCGGATCTATGTGATGAATGAGGGCCGGATCGTGGGCGAGTTGACCCGCGATGAGGCGAGCCAGGAGAAGATCATGGGAATGATCCTGAAGGGTGAAGGGAAGGCTGCGTAATGGCTGACGTTACGGTAGAAAAGAAAAGCACGGCGGGCGGCAAGGACATCAGCGATCTGTTGGGCGGACGTCTGCGCGAAAACGGCATGCTGCTGGCACTTGTCGCCATCGTGGCATTCTTCACGATCATGCTGAGCCTCGACGGCAAGTCGTTTCTGGTGCCGGCCAATATCACCAACATCTTCCTGCAGAACGGCCATATCATCATTCTGGCGCTGGGCATGCTGTTGGTCATCGTGTCGGGTCACATCGATCTTTCGGTCGGCTCGGTCGCGGCATTCACCGGGGCCGTGGCGGCCTATCTGTCGGTCAATCTGCATCTGCCATTCTATCTGGTGATCCCGATGGGGCTGGTGGTGGGCGGGTTGATCGGGGCGGCGCAGGGCTATTGGGTGGCCTATTGGCGCATCCCGTCGTTCATCGTGACGCTGGCGGGGATGATGGTGTTTCGCGGCGCGACGTTGTGGCTGCTGGGCGGCCAGAACATCGGGCCGTTCGACAGCGGCTTTCAGGCGCTGGCCAATGGATTCGTGCCGGATCCGTTCACGGTGGGCAAGCCGAATGTGCTGGCGCTGATCGTGGTGGCGGTCGCCATCGGATTGCAGTTCTGGCTGGGCTTTCGCTCCCGCGCCCGGGATGCGGAGTTTGGTCTGGCGCCGGAGCCGATGGCGCTGTTTCTGGGCCGGACGCTGATCGTGGCGGCGGGCACCGGGTTTGTCGGCTATCAGCTGGCTTATTTCCGGGGCTTGCCCGATGTGCTGGTCGTTCTGGTGGTGCTGACCACGCTATATGCGTTCTTTACCGAGAACACTACGATGGGGCGGCGGATCTACGCGGTCGGCGGCAATGAAAAGGCGGCGAAACTGTCGGGCATCGGCACCGAGCGGCTGGTGTTTCTGTGTTTCGTCAACATGGGGGTGCTGGCGGCGCTGGCCGGGATGGAAGTGACGGCGCGGCTGAACTCTGCCACACCCAAGGCGGGCACCGGGTTCGAGCTGGACGCCATCGCCTCGGTCTTCATCGGCGGGGCGTCGATGACCGGCGGGTCGGGCAAGATCGTCGGCGTGGTGATCGGGGCCCTGATCATGGGTGTGATGAACATGGGCATGTCGATCATGGGCATCGGCATCGAGTACCAGCAGATGATCAAGGGACTGGTGTTGCTGATCGCCGTGATTTTTGACGTTTACAACAAATCGAAGTGAGGGCCGCTGTGCATCTTTCGCAAATCCGTCTGCCGCAGGGCAGTGCCGTTGTCGCCAGAACGGGTGACAAGGCCAATGTCGTGCAGAACACCATGTCGGTTTATGAACTGGCCACGGCGGCCATCGCGGCGGGCCACGGCATCGCCGCCGAAGTTGCGGCGCGCGGGCTGGGCGAGGCGGTCGATCTGGCCAAGGCGACGGCTGCCGGCAAGTTCGACCTGCCGGTCAGCCATCCCGACCCTGCGCATCTGCATATGACCGGCACCGGGCTGACCCATCTGGGATCGGCCTCGGCGCGCGATGCGATGCATGCCAAGCTGGAAGGTGCCGAGAGCCTGACCGACAGCATGAAGATGTTCCGCATGGGGCTGGAGGGCGGGCGACCGGCCGCCGGTGCCGTGGGCGCCCAGCCGGAATGGTTCTACAAGGGCAACGGCACCGCCGCGGTCGCCCCCGGCGCCCCGCTGACGGCCCCCGGCTTTGCCGAGGATGGCGGCGAGGAGCCCGAGATTGCCGGGATCTATCTGGTCGGGCCCCAGCGTACTGTCCACCGGATCGGCTGGGCCTTGGGCAACGAGTTTTCCGATCATGTGGTGGAAAAGGTCAACTATCTGTGGCTGGCCCATTCCAAGCTGCGGGTGGCGTCCTATGGACCCGAGATTCTGGTCGGCAACCTGCCGGCCGATGTGCGGGGCATGTCGCGCATCAAGCGTGGCGGTCAGGTGATCTGGGAAAAGCCATTCCTGTCGGGTGAGGCGAATATGTCCCATACCATCGCCAATCTGGAACACCACCACTTCAAATACGACATCTTCTGCCAGCCCGGCGATCTGCACGTGCATTTCTTCGGCACCGCCACCCTGTCCGTCGCGGACGGCATCAAGACCGAAGTGGGCGATATCTTCGAGATTGACTCGCCCACCTTCGGCCAGCCCCTGCGCAACGCCCTTGCCTTCGCCCCGGCCCAGTCTGGTGCCACAACCGTGAAAGCCCTGTAAGATGACCTTCAAACCCGCCGCATGGCCCCGCAAACTGCGCTCGCAAGAATGGTTCGGCGGCAATGGCCGTGACCAGATCTATCACCGCAGCTGGATGCGCAATCAGGGCTTTCCGCGCGACATGTTCGATGGTCGCCCGGTGATCGGCATCCTGAACACGTTTTCCGAATTGACGCCTTGCAACGCCCATCTTGGCGATCTGGCGCAGCGGGTGAAGAACGGGATCTATGAGGCGGGCGGATTTCCGGTGGAAGTGCCGGTGTTCTCAACCTCCGAGTCGGGCTTCCGGCCGACGGCGATGATGTTCCGCAATCTGGCTGCGATGGCGGTCGAAGAGCAGATGCGCGGTTTGCCGATGGATGGCTGCGTGCTGATGGTCGGCTGCGACAAGACCACACCGTCGCTGCTGATGGCCGCCGCCTCGACCGACATGCCGTCGATCGTGGTGACCGGCGGGCCGATGCTGAACGGCTATTACAAGAATGAACGGGTCGGCTCCGGCACCCATCTGTGGAAGTTCTCCGAGGCGATCAAGGCCGGTACCATGACCGAAGCCGAGTTCGTCGAGGCCGAGGCGTCGATGAGCCGCTCTCCGGGGTCCTGCAACACCATGGGAACGGCGTCGACGATGGCCTCGATGGCCGAGGCTCTGGGGATGGCGCTGTCGGGCAATGCCGCAATTCCGGCGGTGGACAGTCGGCGCCGGGTGATGGCGCAGCTGACCGGGCGGCGTATCGTGCAGATGGTCAAGGATGATCTGAA
>JBDTQR010000281.1:0-4915 GCA_039932095.1 bacterium
CTCAAGATCTCCGAGGGCTGCAATCACAAGTGCAAATTCTGCATCATCCCCGACATGCGCGGCCGCCTGCAGTCCCGCCCCGCCCATGCCGTGCTGCGCGAGGCCGAAAAGCTGGTCGAAGCCGGGGTCCGCGAACTGCTGGTCATCTCGCAGGACACTTCTGCCTACGGGGTCGATCGCAAGCATGATCTCAGCCTCTGGAAAGGTGGCGAGGTGCGCGCCCACATCACCGACCTCGCCCGCGAACTTGGCAAGCTCGGTGCCTGGACCCGCCTCCATTATGTCTACCCTTACCCCCATGTCCGCGACCTGATCCCCTTGATGGCCGATGGTCTCGTGCTACCCTATCTCGACATCCCGTTTCAGCACGCCGACCCGGGCGTTCTGAAACGCATGGCGCGCCCCGCTGCCGCCGCGCGCACTCTGGATGAGATCGCCGCCTGGCGCGCGGTCTGCCCCGACATCACCCTGCGCTCCACCTTCATCGTCGGCTATCCGGGCGAGACCGAGGCAGAGTTTCAGACCCTGCTCGACTGGATGGATGAGGCGCAACTCGACCGCGTCGGCTGTTTCAAATACGAAAACGTCGCCGGGGCCCGCTCCAACGCCCTGCCCGATCATGTCGCCGAAGACGTCATGCAAGATCGCTGGGACCGTTTCATGGCCAAAGCGCAGGCCATTTCCGAAGCCAAGCTGCAGGCCAAGGTCGGCCGCAGGCTGCACGTCATCGTCGATGAGGTTGACCAAGAGGGTGCCACCTGCCGCACCCAGGCCGACGCCCCGGAAATCGACGGCAACCTCTACATTGATGCGCAATTTGACCAGCTGAAACCGGGCGACATGGTGGTGGTCGAGGTCGAAGAAGCCGGCGAATATGACTTGTGGGGACGATTGGTCTGAAGACGCCCAAATCCGGGCGCTGATCTACCGGCCAGCAAATCCACGCGCAGTCCTACAGGACGGGCATCATTTGCGCTTCGACAGGGTAACGATCTCGCCTGACCGCATCGAATCGATCGGCTCGGACCATTGCGCCTGAGTTTCAGCTTCCGTTTCATCGCCCACACGATCTTTGCGACCAAATACTCCACGGACCCGCTTCATCATTCGGTATACCTTGCTGTCCTTCGACCGCGTGACGATCATCAGCATCGACGGCGTCACGATGAGCGTCAGGATGGTCGAGAAGGCCAGGCCAAAGACAATGGCGCTGCTGAGCGCGATCCACCACTGGGTCGACGGCGCGCCATAGGTCGTCTCGTGCGACAGGAGTTCAAGGTTGTAGCCGAAGGCGATGGGCAACACGCCGAGAATGGCGGTCATTGCGGTCAGGACCACTGGCCGGACCCGCTCACGACAGGTCTGCAGGATGGCCTCCAGCTTGTCCATGCCTTCGCGTCGCAGATGGTCATAGGTGTCGATCAGCACGATGTTGTTGTTCACCACAATGCCCGCAAGCGCGATCACCCCGATGCCAGACATCACCATGCCGAAGGGCTGACCCATGATCATCAGGCCAAGGAAGACCCCGATGGTTGACATGATCACCGCCATCAGCACCAGCCCGACCGACAGGAACCGGTTGAACTGGGCCAGCAGCACGACAAAGATCAGGAACATCGCGGCCATGAAGGCCTTGGCCAGGAAGGCGCCCGCAGCGGCCTGCTCTTCGTCGGCTCCGGCCATTTTCCAGTGGATGCCTCGGTCGGCAAGGTTCATGGCGTCCAGCTTGGCAGTTACCTCTTGCCGCACGGCATCGGCTTGCACCCCTTCGGTGATACCAGCCGCCACCGTGATGGTGCGAGAGCCGTCGATCCGGGTCAGCGTGCCGGTCGAGGGTACCGGCTGCCGGGTGACCAGATTGGAGATCGGGATCGAGCCTTGCGGCGTTTCGATCCTGAGTTGATCCAGCATCGACAGCGTGCGCATGTCCTCGGGCAGCCGCAGCCTGATGTCGACCGCATCGTCACTGCCCGCCGGGCGGTAGTCGGTCAGCTTCACTCCGTTGGTCACCAGCTGGATCATGGTGCCGACAGAATAGGGACCGATGCCATAGCGGGCGGCCTTGCCCCGGTCAACCTGCAGCTCCCAGTCGATGCCGGGGGGCGGCAAACCGTCGGAGATGTCGATGACATCCGGGATCTTGCCGAGCATTGCCGCGACTTCGCTGGCAGTTCTGTTCAGTTGATCCGGCTTGTCGGCCGACAGCAGGATCTGGATAGCCTTGCCGGTGGGCGGCCCACCTTGCGGCACCGAGACTTCGATCCGCGCGCCCGGAATGCCCGACATGGCGACGCGCAGATCGGCGAGGATCTCGTTGGCACCCTTGCGTTCTCGCCAGTCGACGAATTCATACTGAATGGTGCCAACGACATCGGCGTCGGCGCTTTCGCCAAAGCCGCCGCCCGACGCACCGACCCGCGTATAAACGCTCTTGATCCCCGGCCAGCCCAGAATGCGGGCCTCAGCCTGACTCACCAGCGCATCCTTCTCGGTGACCGAAAGGTTGCCGCGGGCGTGGACATAGAGCAGGCCATAGTCAGGCTCGACATTGGGGAAGAATTCGATGCCCTTGCCATAGGTGCCATAGGCCATCGGCACTGCGACCAGCGAGGCGATGGCGAAGATCAGCACGAAGAACGGATGCCGCACTGCCCGTTTGACGAACCACATGTAGAGGCCGTCCTTGGCCGGCGCTTCGGCCTTGGTGGCGCGGCCGAAGATTGCCCCCAGCGTCGGCGTGAAGACCAGCGCATACAGCATCGAGGACGACAGCGTGGCAATCAGGGTGATCGGCAGGTATTTCATGAACTCGCCAACGATGCCTGGCCAGAACAGCAGGGGCGAGAAGGCGGCCACCCGGGTCATCGTGGCGGCGATCACCGGGCCCGACATCCGCTGGGCGGCGAGTCGGAACGCCGCGACCTTGTCCATGCCCTCATGCATCCGGCGTTCGGCGAATTCGGTGACAATGATGGCGTCATCGACCAGCATCCCGACCGCGAGGATCAGACTGAACAGCACGACAAGGTTGACCGTCATGCCCGCCAAGGACAGGAACAGGATGCCCATCAGGAACGAAGTCGGAATCGCCATGCCGATGAAAAACGACGCCCGGCCCGACAGCGCGAACAGGATCACGATGAACACCAGAACGACGGCGGTCAGCACAGAGTTCTGCAGATCGCTCAAGAGTTGACGTATCATCACTGACTTGTCTTGACTGTAGGTGACGACGGTTCCGGGCGGCAGAAGTTTCTCGGCGGCCGTGGCGACTGCCTTCACCGCGTCGATGGTCTCGACCAGATTGGCACCGGTCCGTTTGGAGATTTCGATGGCAACCGCAGGCTTGCCGTCAAGCCGGGTGATCGAGGTGGCGTCCTTGAACGTCATGCGGATGTCGGCGATTTCGCGGGCTTTCACCGTGGCGTTGGGGCCGACGACGATGGGCAGGTTGGCGGCATCGTCAAGGTTTTCGATCAGCGCCGGAACCTTGACGGCATAGCTGCCCTGCGTTCCTTCCATCGAACCGGCCGCGACCAGGCTGTTGCTCGCCCCGATAGCCTGGGTCAACTGGTCTAGCCTGATGCCATAGCTGGTCAGCTTGCCGGGGTCGATTACCGCCTCGACCAGATCATCGCGCACGCCTTGCAAGGTGGCATCCAGAACGCCGGGCACATTTTCCTTGATTGCGTCGCGCAACTGCCGCGCCGCCTCACCCAATGTCCGCTCCGGCAGGTCGCCCGACAGCGTCAGCACCAGCACCGGGAAGGCGGAAATGTTCACCTCATGCACCGAAGGCTCATCCGCGCCCTGTGGCAGGTCGCGCTTGGCGTCATCAACGCCGGTGCGGACATCGTCCAGCGCCTTGGCCAGATTGGCCCCGGCCTGAAACTCGATCAGCACGTTGCCGCCGCCCTGATAGGCGGTGGAGGTCATCTTCTTGATGCCGGCAATCGACTTCAGCTTCGATTCCATCGGCCTGAGTAGCAGGCGTTCGCTATCTTCCGGCGAGATGCCCGAATAGCCCATCGAGACATAGATGATCGGGATCTGGACGTCAGGCTCGGCCTCTTTCGGAATCGAAATATAGGCGAGCGCCCCGGACAGGATCAGGAACAACATGACCGAGATTGTCAGTCTGGCGTTGCGGATGGCGGTGCCGACGATATCCATCAGTTGGACTCACTTGTGGGCATCGCCGCTTCAGCGGAAACCACTGCCGCGACTTTCTGCCCCTCGGTGACCATGTTCTGACCCGAGACGATGATCCTTGTACCTTCGGCGATCCCGGACAACACCATCCCGTCGGGCGTATCGTCGACGATGGCGACCTTCAGGAAGGTCACGGTGTCGGCGTCGGTCAACACTCGCACACCCAGATTGCCGGTGGGGTCAAGCGTCACAACCGAACGTGGCAGAATGACCGCAGGCGCGGTCTTGGCCGCCAGATCAATCTCAGCCGACATGCCTGCCGAGAATGCGCCATCGGGATTGGGGATGGCGACCTCGATCGGGAATGTACGGGTCACACCCGAAGCTTCGCGCCGGATATAGCGTACCGTGCCTTCGGCCTTGGTACCGTCGCCGAACATCACGGTTGCCTGCGTGCCCTTGGCGACCGCCTGCAGATCGCGCTCGTTTAATTCGCCGACAACGACAATCGGGTCCAGCGCCAGCAACTCGGCCACTTCAGTGCCGGGTTGCACCCAGGAGCCCGCCTCGACAAAGACCTTGTCGACGATCCCTGCGAAGGGCGCGTGGACTTCAAGCCGGTCAACCTCGGCGCGTGCCGCCTCCAACTGCGACCGGGTCGCCTCACGGGCGGCGATTGACGATTGCAGTTGCAGTTCGGGCAGCGCGCCACGGGCGTAGAGGCGTTGGCTCGTCTCGGCCTGATGGACGGCGGTATCGA
>JBDTQR010000282.1:0-4901 GCA_039932095.1 bacterium
CTTGGACGGTCACGACACCGGAGCCGGCGTTGCCGACGATCAAAAGCCCGTTCGGTGCGTTGGCAGGTGCTACAATGACAATGCCTTCCACCGTCAGAGTGCCGGAACTCGTGGACCGGTCACCGAGGACCATCCCGGTGTCGTCCATTGCGCCGCCCGCGCGGACATCCAGCGAGCCCTCGCCCATGAAGCCGATCACGTCGACCGATACGCCGCCTGGGTTCGGCACACCGGACTTAGTGGCGCCACTGGCCAGGATCACCCTGCCGCCGCTTTCGACCATGAGACCAACACCGCTTACGGCGCCATCCAGCCCCAGGCTGTCCTTGATTATCAGCGTCGTTCCAAGAACGACATCAGCCTGGGAGGCCGCACCGCTCCCGGTAACTGTCTCGGCGACCCCGTTGTTGAAAATCACGAGGTCGCCATAGCCGGGCGGCGACGCTAGAGGATAGCCCGGCTTCCAGTTGTGAACATTGTCGTACCAGTCGCCGCCTGAAGCACCAATCCACACGTACAGGGTGTTGAAATCGGTCATAATTGTCGACCCCGATTAAAGGTGGAACTTTAGCACGATGCCGACCGCCTGTCGCCCTGCGAAATGAATCATTGTGATCTTGACGGTATGCATCGCACCTCTGGTGGTCGGCCTTGATAATGTCATCAGTCTCGTGGCGGAGTGTCCAAGTGACAGCTTCCGGGAGCGCAGCCTCGCGGCAAGAACGGAACTTGGTCGGCCGCTTAGGGCCGAACACGTCAACCCGTCCGCGGTCAGGCCTAGACCGACCCGATGCTGCATTGCCGCATGACCGCTTCGAGCCCTATTTACCAATTTTCTGCATCGCGGCTTATGTCGGCAGCTTGAAAGATCTCAAATTGCCGACACGGAGAGTATTTCTTTCTGATCGCAATCAGTGCGCGACGTCCGTGAGAAAGGTCAGTAATGCGTTATTCACCGCATCGGGTCGTTCCTGTGGCACCCAATGGCCAACGCCGTCGAGAAAGACGGGATCGCGCAGTTGCGGGACAAGGTCGCGCTGTCCGTCAATGATGGCTCTCATTCCGGGCATCGTGAGCCCCGTGTCGCGGCTTCCCACGATGTAGAGCGCGGGCACGTCCACGGTCCGGCCAGCAAATGCCTTTTGAAGGTGCCAGTTGCGGTCCAGATTGCGATAAAGGTTCAGTGGTCCGCTGAAACCGCTCCTCGTATAATCGTCCTTGAAGGCTTGCAGATCCGACGGGGTCAACCAGTCCGGTGTGTGGGTTGGCATCGGCAAAGGTGCCAACAGACCATCCTGTCGCGACACCATCGCAAACGGGTTGGGCGTTTTATCACCTGCGCGCCGCGGACCGGCTTCTCCGGAGGCTGCGTAGAAAATCTTCAGAAGGGTTGTGCGCACGTCCTGCTCAAACTCAGCCTCTGCGAGGCCGGGCTCTTGAAAATAGAGTGTGTAAAAGAGCGCTTCATCCGTCCCCGGAAAAATCTGCGTCGGCGGCACAGGCGGCTGCCCCATCATGGGGACGCCGATCGCGGCGACGGCGCTGAACCGGTCAGGCCGCAGAAAGGCGGCTTGCCAAGCCAGTGTGGCGCCCCAGTCGTTGCCCACGATGACAGCGGTCGCCACCTCCAGCACATCAAGCAACGCTACCATGTCGCCGACAAGTATCTGGAGGGCGTAGGCCTCGACGGCATCTGGAGCGTCAGTCCCACCGAAGCCCCGCAGATCGGGGGCGATCACGCGATATCCTTGCGCCGACAGCGCCTCGATTTGGTGCCGCCAAGCATAAGCTGATTCCGGAAATCCATGGCAGAGCAACACCACGGGACCAGTCCCCTGATCTGCGATCCGCATCCGTAAGCCATTTGCTTCAACGTCGCGATAAGGCATGTCGGTCATATCATCTATTCCTTTTGACTGGCTGGTTGCGCCTACGGGCAAACCCAGTGTGATGAGTGGAAAAGTTGCCAACTGCATGAGGGCGTTTCGACGGTTCATGGTGGCGCTCCTATAGTGTAACGTGTATGGTTACCTATAGAGGGTTGCGGGCAGGATGTAACCCCATCTGTTACGATATGAGGCAAGATGTGAATCGTGATGGCCGTTTCCCCCGTGTGCTGCACGTCTTGATCCACATGGCGCTGCGCGACAGGGTCATGTCCTCGGCCGAAATCGCTCAGATGCTTAGGACGAACCCAGTCGTGGTGCGCCGGATGCTGGCAGGTTTGCGCGATGGAGGATTTGTCGAAACATCAAAAGGGCCCGGCGGCGGTTGGCGGGTTGTCAAATCGCTCAACGCCATGACCCTGCGGGACATCTTTGATGCCATGGACCGCCCGGGGATAAATGTCGGTCAAACGGCCAAGGATCATCCAGGTTGCCCCGTCGAGGCAGCGGTTAACATCGCACTGGCCGACGTCGATGATGCTGTTACCGAGATGATGCTGATCCGATACGCGGCAACAACTCTTGCAGACATCGCTCACGCCGCCAAGACGGCCTCCTGACCATGACGGCTTTGTCCGCAGAACTGACGTTGCCCAGCCGAAAATGCTGCGACCCGAACGAACGACCGGTATGTGGAGGCACAACGCAATGCGCACTTGCGCCTGAACGGCGGTAAAGGGCCGAGGCTGTGTGGAAACCGGCGGCTGTGGTATACTTTCTCAGGTCTGGCGGAGGTGAACATGGCGGGTTTCATCGAGGGTGTTGATCGCAGCCAGTCGGTACTTTTCCCGGACCGGCTGGACGACTGGATCGGTGAGGACAGCCTCGTCCGCGTCGTGGACCTCTTCGTCGAAGAGTTGGATCTGCCGCTTCTCGGCTTCGCCCGCTCGGCCCCTGCGCGGACGGGACGGCCCGGCTATCACCCAGCGGTGCTGCTCAAGCTGTTCATCTACGGTTATCTAAACCGCGTCCCGTCCAGCCGCAGGCTGGAGCGCGAGGCGGGGCGGAATGTCGAGGTGATGTGGCTGACGGGCAGGCTGGCTCCTGATCACAAGACCATCGCGGATTTTCGGCGCGACAACGGTCCGGGCATCCGCAAGGTCTGTGCGCAATTTGTCGAGCTTTGCCGCCGGATCGGCACGCTGAAGGGCGATTGCGTGGCCATCGACGGCAGCAAGTTCAAGGCCGTGAACAACCGTGACAAGAACTTCACCAAGGGCAAGATCGCCAGCCGCCTTGCGCATCTGGAGGCAGATGTCGAACGCTACATCACCGAGATGGTCCGCATCGACCGGAAAGAGGAAGGCGCGGCGCGGGTGGAAAAGGTTGAGCATCTGTCCCGCCGCTACGGCCGCATCCGGCAGGAGATCGCGCGGCTGAAGGAAATGGACAAGGCCCTGGCCGACGCGCCGGACGGCCAGGTATCCCTGACGGATCCCGATGCCCGTTCGATGGCGACCAGCGCGCGGCACAGCGGGATGGTCGGCTACAACGTCCAAAGCGCCGTCGATACCGAGACCCATCTCATCGTCGCGCACGAGGTGACCAATCAGGGCTTCGACCGCGACCAACTCAGCCCGATGGCAACCGCGGCCAAGGAAGCTCTTGGCCGGGACGAACTGCACGCTATCGCCGACAAGGGCTATTTTAGTGGCACCGAAATCCTGGCCTGCCACGAGGCGCGTATCACCACGACCGTGCCGCGTCCTGCGACCTCTGGCAACGCGGCCAAGGGCATGTATGTGAAGGCGGACTTCGTCTACGACGCCGACCGCGATGTCTATGTCTGCCCCGCAGGCGACGACCTGACCTACCGATACACGACCGAGGAACGCGGCATCCAGATCCGGCGATACTGGATCAACGGATGCAAGACCTGCCCGCTCCGAACCGATTGCACGACCGGCAACGAACGGCGGATTTCACGCTGGGAACATGAACACCTCGTTGACGAGATGTCCGACCGCCTGGACCGTGACCCCGACTACATGACCTTGCGCCGCTGCACGGTCGAGCACCCGTTCGGCACGATCAAGGCATGGATGGGCAGCACCCATTTCCTGACGCGCAGGCTGAAGAACGTCCGCAGCGAGATGGCGCTGAACGTGCTGGCCTACAACATCAAACGAATGGTTGCCCTGCTCGGCGTCAGGGGGCTGATGCGGGCCATGCAGGGCTGATCACGGTCTGCATCAACTCCATCAGGCCGAACCATAGGCGTCAGAAGCCACCCAGAGGCGCTTCGGGAAGCGATGTGACCCTCAGACGAACGTCGTCGCCTGAGATGCCGGTCCGCGCAAGTCACCCTGCATCGCCGACGCGTTTCCACACAGCCTCGGCCGGTAGCGGACCGTTCATCTTCAAACTAGGCATGATATGCGAGGTAGACAACGGCGGTTGCGCGCCCCCGCAACCAAAATTCCCATACACATCAAGACGTTACAGGCCTCCCTCCGGGCGACTTTTTGCGTTACAAATTCCAGGTCAACAATAGGTCAACTGACCTGCCACTGGTCTTTTATCCAGCGACGACCGGAGTCCTGTGGTCATTTACGCCTAGCAGGGAGATACGATGGCGGGCCAGCGCGCGCCGAGAAGGCGGGCTTTGGCAATGCGGGCGACGGTGACGGCGTTTGATTGGTTGCCGCCAAGCACGAACAAGGCGTCATCGTCCTGGCCGACGGCAAAGCCGACATGTCCACCGCTGCTCCGTTCAAAGACGAGCACCGCTCCATAGGTTGGCTGGGCCGCCTGACCGAAGCGCAGCCAGTTCCACGCCCAATATGGGTTTTCAGCCAGCGGGCCGCGGAAAGGCTCGGTGGGCAGCGCCATGCGGATGCAGGTTTCTACGAAATCTGCACACCACGGCAGTTTTTCGGGATCGCCGAGGGTGCGGCCGTCGCTGCGAAGCCAACGCATTAACCAGTTCTTGTCGCGGGTTTCGTGGCGGCCAAG
>JBDTQR010000283.1:0-4901 GCA_039932095.1 bacterium
GCATCCACTACACCAAGTGGACCGACGCCACCGGCACCGACCGCTACGGCTGCGAAATCATCGCCGAGAAGGTCGACTTCCTGAGCCGTCCGAAGTCGGCCGAGGCAGAAAACCCCGAGCTGGTCGACCGCGACGACGAGATCCCGTTCTGAACAGAACAGGGGCTCCCCAAGGCCCGGCGGAGAAACCCGCCGGGTTCGGTCGTTTTCGGCCCTAAACGGACGTTCGGACGCGGCCAATTCATCAACTGCATTTTCTCTAAACCGGGCATTCTTCCTTCGATTTGCACTTCCAAATCCTCATGGTCGATAGTGCTGAGTGCGGTGTCGTGCGTCAGGTGCCATCTCAGGGCCCCACTGGTTCAGAACCGTTTCCCCGTCATCTCCAGACCCAACATCACCTGCCCGCCGATGGTAAAGTTGTGCGGCGACATCGCGACATGTTTGACGGCAGCCTGAATGTCGCGCAGACATCGCTCCAACCGGCCGTTTTCGGAAATCGCAGATGCCCCGGCTGCGGCGGCCAATAACTCAACGGCACGAAGCGAGGATTCTGCGGAATGCGCCAGCGCCACGCGAAAAAAGGCGCGTGCCTCGATCAATTCCTGGCCTCCAATGGCAAGAGCGTGTTGCAGGTCGTGCAAGGCCGACAGGATCAGCGCCTTTCCCGACCGGCGAAGCGCCTCGGCGCGGGCAAGGTCGGTCTGGATCATCTCGCGCTCGCGCATCGGTTGGAAGGTGCCCGCCGTCGTGCGGCCAGACACCTCTATGAACGCCTCAACTGCAGCCTTTGCGATACCCAAAGGCACGATCCCCACGCTCAGGGTCAGCATCGGGACGATGGGAAAATTGTAGAGTGCGCCGCCATGATGCGGGACGGCGTCAACAAAGCCGTGAGTGTGCTCCAGCGGCACAAAAAGGTCTTCAACCGAAAAATCGTGACTTCCCGTGCCCTTGAGGCCCGAGACATACCAGGTATCAATAATGTTCGCGTCACTTGCGGCAAAGTGGCAGAACACCAACACAGGGTTCTGCGGGTCACCCTCGCCTTCGATCTGGCACAGGCCCATCAAGCGCCGCGCTGTCAGAATGCCGCTGGTAAAGGACCAACGCCCGCTGACCCTAAAGCCGTCGCCGACACGGACAGCCTTGCCCATACCCGCCGTCGACCCAGCCATCTGGCAATCAGGCTCGTTGACCCAGGGGCGCGCCACCTTGGGTGCCAGATAGGCGACCATCCGGCCGATTGTATTGGCATTGGTCAGGCACCAGCCAAAACTGCCGTCTATGGCAGAGGCGGCCTCAATCACCTCAACGAAATCCTGCGGGCTGATTTCGGCCCCGCCAAGCGCTCGCGGCGTCCAAAGGCGAAACAAGTCCGCGTCAATCATCGCATCGACCACGGGCTGGGATAACCGGCGCTGGCTGTCCGACTCGGACCGATGGCGCATCACAAGCGGGGCAAGACTTCGGATGCGGTCCATCACATCCGGCAACAGGTATTGGGTCGCGCCATCCATGATCGTCCTCCATCCCACAGCCGGATTGCCGCTAGCTTTGCACCCACATTGCCCGTGATGCAAAAGCGATGTTTTCATGTTAGGCTGAATTTCATTCATCTAGGAGGATTCCGACCGTGCGCACGCTGCCACCGTTAACCGCACTGCGGGCTTTCGAGGCTGCGGCGCGCCTGCTCAGCTTTAAGGATGCCGCCAAGGAACTGACCCTGACCCCGACGGCAATCAGTCATCAGGTCCGTCTGCTGGAAGACTATTGTGGCAAGCCCTTGTTTCAGCGTCGCCCCCGTCCTTTGTCGCTGACCGTCGCCGGAGCGAGGCTGTTGCCTGCGATCAGTCAGGGATTGGACCTGTTTGCCGAAGGGCTCGCCCTGGCAACCAATCTGGCCAACAAGCGGTTGCGGGTCACAGCAACAAATGCCTTTGCCGTGCGCTGGATCATGCCGAATATGCCGTCTTGGTTGGCGATTCATCCGGACGTTGGCTTGGACATCATGGGAACAGATGAGGTGCTCGATCTTGCGGGCGGTGCGGTCGACATTGCGATCCGCTATTCCCGCCAGCCGCCAAAGGGCGTTATGTGTTCCGCGATTGGCAAGGATGCCTATATCCTGGTCGCGAGTCCGGCCTTGGTCGGGACGGGCACAATAGACCTTTCTCCCCAAGATTTGCTGCGCTTTCCATTGATCGATGGTCAATGGAGCGACGATTTCCTCAATCCTCCAATGTGGTTCGAATGGGCCCGGGTCGCCCGCGCCATGGGAATGGATGTTCCGAACCTTGAAAAACACGCTGCTCTCAGCTTTCGTGAGGATCTGCACGGCATCGAAGCGGCGGTCGCAGGCTATGGGATTGCAATCTGCAGCGATGTTCTCGTCGCCCGCGACCTCATCAATGGCACGCTGGTCAGGGTGTCGACCTTGGCCTTGGAAGGCTTCACATTTTACGCGGTTCACAGACTAAATGACCCTCGCCAAGACGTGATTCAGGCATTCGAGTCTTGGCTGTCATCGCATTTTCGCTTAGCGCAGATAACCCACGCCCCGGAAATCCCGTCAAAATGAGACAAAAGATGATTCGAGCGGCCAAAGGACAGATGGGGTGATAGTGGGCCTGCTCCCGCGTCATGCGCAGGTCGACAACGCATTCCTCGGGGTCAGCCTCCGCAACCACTGGCAACAATCGCCTATCAAATTTTCACTAAAAACAAGTGATGTCTCCGAACATCATACAACACCGATCGAGATATTTTCCTCACACCGAATGCTGCCCATAAGCAAGATGGTTTGAGCGACCGCTTCGTTCGGATCGGGTTAGCAAGTGCTGCAGGATGAACGCCTGTTTTCCGCCCCTTGCGCAGCCGATCGACCAAGATCGACGCGCCCGGCCCAAAGTGGACATGCAGACAGGGACCGGAGCCGGTCCAATTGTGATGACCGCCCCGGAAACCGGACTGACCGTTGGCGCTACGTTTGTCCAAATGACTTGGCGATTTTTTGCGGCGTCCTTAGGGATTGCAGCGTGGGCAATCGGCCGGGTCTGCCTCTGTTTGCCCATCTGGTCTTGCGATAGTGTGGTCTGTACCGCAGGCAGTGCAACCATGGATTTCGCCTTTCGCAAGGACGCTGGGCTCACCACAGCAGGAACAGGGCAATCCCGGCGCAGGTCGCAAGAAGCCCCAACCCGGGCGCCACAGCAGTCGCAGTGTTTTGCCAGCCGATGTGCAAAACGATCGGCAAGCTTTTGGATCGTTGACATTCGGCGTGCGTTCAGATGGGCGCGCATGTCGGTTTGGATCAAGGCACGTCCGCCTGATGCGGCGGTGCGGATTGCCATGGCAAGGTGGTCCATATCCTGAACCCCCTTCGCGACCGGTCGGTTTCGGGCATCAGCTGGGGCCACGATCACGGCTGTCGCCGGAAAGCCGATGCGCAATAGAAAGCTGTGTGCCTCGTCGGGCCGGATCACTTCGATATGGTCATAGATGGGGGCTTCATCGACCACATGCGCCATGATTTCATGGCCTGTGCGACTGTCATGCCAGAGCAGGATTTCTTTCCCCCAAGCCAGAAACGGTATGAGTGGATGGGCGCCATATGCGCCTTCGCTGCCCAGCCCAACCGGCAGGCCAGCCGCGACGCTGGCCGCCTTTGCCTTGTCGCGTGCGGCGTCGATCATCGTGCCCGCGCGGGCTATCTCGCCCGTGAAGGTGCCGAAACGGTCGGTGTTAAGCCCCAGGCGGCACCGTCAGCGCAATGCCAAGGCGGGCCAGCGGCGGCGCGATGGCTACCTCTTTTCCATGCATTGTGCCCAAGGCGATGTGATCGGGCAGGTTCACGCGACCACCCCGACAATGTTCGCATTGCCTTCCCATGTCAGTCCCGGGCGGTATCGGGAGGTCATCTTGCCGTCTTTCAGGGCGAAGAGATGCAGCCAGCCGTTGTCAAAAAGCGCCCGCACGGCCTCATGTTTGCGCAAGACCTCGGTGATCGCCGCGACCGGTGCCTCGATCATGACCGAAAGGCGCAGGGCCTCATGCGCGGGGTTTTCGCCGTCATGAACGGCCTGAAACGGCAGGCCGGGGCGCAAAAGTCCGCCGTTGCCCTCAACCACACCAAGGCCGCCCACCACGTTGTGGATCAGCTTGTTGCCACCTCCAAAGACCTGTGGTGCCACGGTAGAGCCATAGTATTGCAGGCTGATCCAGCTGGCGACAACGACCGGGGCGGTCAGGATCAGCTCCAGCGTGGCAAAGCCCTTGTCGTGGGTCCAGTCATAGCTGTGCAGAAAGGCGCGGCCTTGCAGGTTGCGCCCGGCTGTCGCGGACCGGTGGGCGGCGATGAAGGTCGCACAGCCCGCAAGGCCCCATTCGGGCCGCACCTCGGCCCAGTCGCCGGCGCGGCGGGCAAGGTCATCGCCTTGCCCGCATGGCAGGCGAAGGGCGCGTTCGGCGCGGGCCTGATGCCCGGCGGCAGCAAGCCAAGCCTCGGCCCGGGCCAGATCGGCGGCGTGATCGGGGGCGGGAGCATCGCGGTACAGCGTCACCCTATCGGTCACGGTGTCGTGCAGGCCCGCCACAAACAATGTGTCATCGGGCAGCGCCAGCCCCTGCGCCGGCAGCCCTGCGCGGGTTTCGGGGTCATTCAGCAGGGCGGCCAGCAGACGTGACGAGACCTCGCCCGTCTGGCCGCTGCAGGCGCCGCAGTGATAGGCGCTTTCATGGGGGTTGTTCGTGACCTGCGCGCCATGGCCGACCAACAACACCAGCCGGGCATGGCCTGTGGTCAGGCTCATCGCACGCAAGACCACGGCGGCTGTCTGCGCCTTCTTATCCGGTGTCAGCGCAACCTCAAATCTGGGCATGGGCAGCGGTGACAAGCCCGCA
>JBDTQR010000284.1:0-4893 GCA_039932095.1 bacterium
ATCTACACCATCATCGAGGTCGACACCCGCGACCGCCCCGGCCTGCTGTATGATCTGACCCGCACGCTGGCGAGCGCGAATATCTACATTGCCTCGGCCGTGATTGCGACCTATGGGGCGCAGGTGGTCGACGCGTTCTACGTCAAGGACATGTTCGGCCTGAAACTGCACGCCGGACCACGGCAGGAGGGCCTCGAACGCAAACTGCGTCAGGCCATCACCGATGGGGCGCTGCGCGCACAGGAATAGCATGCAACCGACCGCCCCAGCCCAAGCCCGCCGCGCCGCCCCGGACCCGATCCGGGGCCTCCTGACCACCGCCGACCCGAGGCTCCCGCCTGCGCGGGAGCGCCATGGTGCCGCTGACCTTTGCCTGCCAACAAGCCAGATCGCATGAAACCGCCCTCGCTGATCCGCAACATCCTCACTGTCGGCGGCTGGACCCTTCTGTCCCGTGGCGCAGGCTTTGCCCGTGACGTGATGATGGCTGCCTATCTTGGCACCGGCCCGGTGGCCGAAGCGTTCCTTGTCGCCTTCTCATTGCCCAACATGTTCCGCCGCTTTTTCGCCGAAGGCGCGTTCAACATGGCCTTCGTCCCGATGTTCGCCAAAAAGCTGGAGTCGGGCGAGGATGCCCAGGGCTTCGCCCGCGACGCAATGAACGGGCTGACCGCGGTCCTGTTGGCCTTCACGGTGATCGGCACTTTCGCCATGCCCTGGCTGGTCTATGCCATGGCCTCAGGTTTCGCCGGTGACCCGCGCTTCGATCTCGCGGTGGAGTTCGGCCGGATCTCGTTCTCCTACCTTCTGTTCATCTCCCTGGTCGCCCTGCTTTCCGGCGTCCTCACCAGCCATGGCCACTTTTCCGAAGCGTCCTTTGTCCCGGTCCTGATGAATCTGATGTTCATCGCCGCGATGGGGCTGGCGAACCTGCAAGGCTGGGACATGGGCCTGACCCTGTCGTGGACCGTGCCCCTGACCGGCATCGCGCAGCTGACCTTCACCTGGTGGTCGGCGCACAGGATCGGCTATACCCTGTTGCCCGGCTGGCCGCGCTGGACTTCTGACCTCAAGCGCCTCGCCCTGATCGCTGGTCCCGCCGTGCTGGCCGGCGGCGTGGTTCAGATCAATCTTCTGGTCGGCCGCCAGGTCGCGTCCTTCACCGAGGGCGCCGTGGCCTGGCTGACCTATGCCGACCGCTTGTACCAACTGCCCCTTGGCGTTGTCGGCATCGCCATTGGCACCGTCCTGCTGCCCGACCTGTCGCGCCGCCTGCGCTCGGGCGACACCGATGGCGGCCGTGTCTCGTTCAACCGCGGGGCCGAGTTTGCCCTTGCCATGACCATCCCTGCCGCTGTGGCCCTTGTCGTCATCGCCGAGCCGTTGTGTTCCGTCCTCTACCAGCGCGGGGCCTTCACGCCAGCCGACAGCCACGCCACCGCCATCGTGCTGGCGATCTACGGTGCCGGCCTGCCGGCCTTTGTGCTGCACAAGGTCCTGCAGCCGCTGTATTACGCCCGGGAGGACACCCGCAGCCCCTTCCTCTATGCCATCGTCTCGATGATCACCAATGCTGTCATCGCCGTCGGCCTTTTGCCCTTACTCGGCTTCTCAGCTGCCGCCTGGGCCACCACCTTGTCCGGCTGGATCATGGTGCTGCAACTCTGGCGCGGTTCCCGCCGGATGGGGCCAGAGGCTGGTTTGGACGACCGCTTCCGCCAACGTCTTCCCAGAATCCTGCTCGCCTCGGCGCTCATGGGGGCCGCGCTCTGGCTTGGTGCCTGGGCCCTGACCCCGATGCTGACCGCGCATCTGTGGCGCTTCATGGCGCTGCTCATGCTGGTCACCCTCGGCATCGTCACGTATTTTGGCTGCGGCACACTGATCGGCGCGTTCCGCCTGTCCGACTTCACCGCGCTCCGCCGTCAGCGCCCGACCCCTTAGTCCGGGATGACTTGTGGCGGTTTCGGCATCGGGAAATGTTCGCAGTGCCGGACGGCGGGACAGCAGGTACAGGGCGTAAGTGCCTCAGGGGGCCGGCAACTGTGAGGAGATGCTGCACGTCTCGCAGACCGTTCCGCCCACCGACCAGCCTTGCCACAACGCGGCAAGCCTCTTACCCTTGGCCATGCCACCGGGGAGCGCGATGTCCAGCCTTGCCTCACAAATTGTCGGTCTGGTGATGCTGCTGGTCGGTATCGGCCTTGCGGACCGGCTGCTGCAGCGAAGCAACCGGATGACCGGTGCCCAGCGACAGGCGCGGCTGCTTGCTCTGATGACCGGGGTTGGCGGGCTGGTCGGGGCCGTGGCCTGGTGGCAGAACGTCCCCTTCGCCTTTGCCTGGACCCTGCCGCAGGTCGCCGCCCGCTTTCTCGCGGTGGCTGGCGTCGCTTTCGGCATCGCCGCCTTGCGTGCCGCATGGATCGGCAGCACCGGCCATCTGCGGCTGATCGCCTCCATGCTGGCGGTCTATCTTGGCCCGCTCGCCATCGCCGCCCTCACCCTGCATCTCGACCGCTTCGACCCCAATGCCCCGATCACCTACGCCTTTTTCGCCATTGTCGCCGTCATGCTGGTCGCCGCCATCGCCACCCTGCTGCGTTTGCCCGCGAACGAGCGCGGCATGTCTTCGGGGGCGCTGACGGTGATCGGTGCCACGGCCGGACTGTGGGGCGTGGTGCTGTTCCTGTGGCCCAACGGCCCGATCCACACGCTCTGGCCGTGGCCGGACGACCCGCTGACCACCCGGCTGATTGCGTCGATGTTCCTGACGGTCGCCACCGCCTGCCTGCTGGCCGAAGGCAGAGCGGAACGCGAGACGGCGCAGATCCTCTGCACGCTCTACAGCACCGGCATTGTCGGCGCCACGATCCTCGCCGCCGCCACTGGCAAGCCCGGCTCATCGGCCTATCTGGTGT
Source organism: bacterium (assembly GCA_039932095.1). Lineage (GTDB taxonomy): Bacteria > Pseudomonadota > Alphaproteobacteria > Rhodobacterales > Rhodobacteraceae > Stagnihabitans. The sequence goes on from JBDTQR010000284.1 coordinate 2,919, forward strand.
ATTGGACCCTTGTGGGCATCACGGCGATCCGGTCGTGGATCAATCGCCGCGCAACTTTGCCAAGACACGGGCCCAGCCACCCGGACTGACCACAAACGCCACCACAAAGCCGCTGACAAACCCCGCCAGATCGGCGACCCATTCCCAGGTCGTACCGCGTTCCACCCCGTAATACGCAATGCCGCCAATGGCGAAGATCACCTGAAAGCCCAAGAGAAACCCGATCAGGCGGAACGCCTGCAGCCGGTTGCCCTGCCCGCCGACCAATTTCACCCACAGCAGGAACGTATAGGCCCCGATCAGCCCGTAATCCGGCGGATAGCCGCCGATCAGCGCCGCATGGGCCAGTGGCACCGCTGTATAGGCCAAGGCCCCACAGGCCGCGGCGACGAAATAGGTGATCATCACCGCCCACCAGGCGTAGACCGCCCCGACATATTTCCCCAGCGCCAGCAGGATCACCACCACGAACAGCGCATGGGTCATGTCCAGATGCACGAACGGATAGCTGAAGAACCGCCAGAGCAGCTCTGCCGGAAACTGCTGCAACGCCCACATCTGCCGCAGATAGTCTGGCGCAAAAGCCAGGGTCTGCATCGCCTCAGCCCGCCAGCCAATCGCCGCCGGCCCGCCAACCAGCCCGCCCGCTCCGGCGCTGACCACCACCTCCATCGCGATCATCGGCAGCGCCAGCAGCCACACAACCGGCGGCAACGGGTTCAGCGGAGGGGCATTGATATCGTCCATCGCACGGCCTTTCATTGACGCCCCCGCATGCCAGCGATATGCCGCGCTTGCAACACATTCAGATGGAGTTCCCATGTCCGAGCCGGTCCAAACGCCTCAGACCTTTCCCACCCGCATCTTCTCAGGCATCCAGCCGTCCGGTGGCCTGACCCTCGGAAATTACCTCGGCGCCCTGAAGCGTTTCGTCCAGAAACAGGATGAGGGCATCCAGACCATCTATTGCCTTGTCGACATGCACGCCATCACCGTCTGGCAAGATCCGGCCAAACTGCGGCAGCAGACCCGCGAGGCCGCCGCAGGCTTCATCGCCGCCGGCATCGACCCCAAACGCTCCATCCTGTTCAACCAGTCCCAGGTTTCGGCCCATGTCGAGCTGGCCTGGATCTTCAACTGCGTCGCCCGCATGGGCTGGATGGGCCGCATGACCCAGTGGAAGGACAAGACCGCCGGCAAGAACGCCGAGGCCGCCTCGCTGGGCCTGTTCGCCTATCCTGCCCTGATGGCCGCCGACATTCTGGCCTACAAGGCCACCCATGTCCCGGTGGGCGAGGATCAGAAACAGCATATCGAACTGACCCGCGACATCGCGTTGAAGTTCAACAATGACTACGGCGTGAACTTCTTCCCGATCACCGAACCGGTGATCGAAGGTGCCGCCACCCGCGTCATGTCGCTGCGCGACGGCACAAAGAAGATGTCGAAATCCGACCCTTCCGATCAGTCCCGCATCAACCTGACCGACGACGCCGACAAGATCGCCGCCAAGTTCCGCAAGGCCAAGACCGACCCCGAGCCCCTGCCCGACCATCCCGGCGGGCTGAAAGACCGCCCCGACGCCCGCAATCTGGTGAACATCTACGCCGCCCTCGCCGATATGTCGGTGGAGGACGTCCTGACCCAATTCGCCGGCGCCCAATTCGGCACCTTCAAACCGGCGCTTGCCGACCTCGCCGTCGCCAAACTGTCGCCGATCACCTCGGAAATGACCCGTCTGATGCAAGACCCCGCCGAGATCGACCGCATCCTCGGCCAGGGCGCCGACCAAGCCGACGCCATCGCCCGGCCCATCGTCGATCAAGTCTACGACATCACCGGCATGATCCGCTCCCGCTTGGGCTGACCGAAGGACCCCTGATGACGGCAACAAGCGCCCCCGTCAGGCCCCATGTCCCGCCGCAATGGATCAGTACGGGTCCAGCCGAATGTCTGGTATGCGGACGAAGCGGAC
>JBDTQR010000285.1:0-4840 GCA_039932095.1 bacterium
CGGCCGTGAGCCTCGGTACCGTTCTTGCCGGCTTGCTGAATTTTAGCTTTCTTGCGAACGGCGGCAGCTCTGGTGTTTCAAACGGGTCAAACGGTTCGCCCGGTTCAAATGCGCCACCCAATTTCTTCCTGTCCTTTGATGGTATTGACGCATACGCGACAAGCGGCAATTCGGTTGTGCTGTGGTTCGACGACAATGGCTCGCCCGACGACAACCATGACGATATGGCGATCCGTATTTCAATTACCGGAAATGGCAGTGGGACGTTGTCCACAGTTCCGGTTCCGGCGGCGGGATTCCTGCTGTTCGGTGCTCTGGGTGGTTTGGCCGCCTTCAAGCGTCGGCGTCGCACCTGAACTTGATCTGATAGCATCAGTGAGAGACGCCGCATCCGGACAGATGCGGCGTTTCGCTTTCCGGGGCCCGGAATGGTGACGCGGCTTTGTCAGGCAAGTGAACATTGCGCCGGGCGCAGGATCACCGAATGCAGGCGTGAAGCCGATCACACTCCCCACCAATGCCCAGTCGTCAAGACAACAGGTCATTATCGACCGCGCCAGTTTGACCGGAAAGCCATTGCCGCAGCGGCGATCTCCGGCTATTTCCCGAATGCGCGCGAGATGATGGTATAACGGGCTGCGGCCCAGACGAAAGGTGACAACCATGCGCAGTTCAACGATCCTTCTGATATTCGGCATCGTGGTGTTCCTCGGTGGTGTGATGGCAGTGGCAAACCCGTTTGCGGCGTCCCTCGCCGTGACCACGGTGGTCGGCGTCTTTCTGCTGGTCAGCGGCGCGTTGCAGCTGTGGCTCGCCTTTCGCGACGCCACGCTGCCGCACCGGGTCTGGACCATCATCACCGCATTGATTGCACTGGTGGCGGGCGTTTCCCTGCTGGCCAATCCGCTGCAGGGCCTGATCTCGCTGACCCTGCTGATTGGCGCGCTCTTGCTGGTTAACGGCGTCGTCCGCATCGCCATGTCGTTCCGGCAGCGCGATCAGATGGTCTACTGGGCGCTTTTGCTGTCCGGCGCCGCCTCGGTCGTGATCGGCATTCTGGTGTTCACCAACATCATGACAGCGGCGACCACGCTTCTTGGCCTGCTTCTTGGCATTCAGCTTCTGGCGGATGGCATCGCGCTGATCGCGCTTGGCATCATTGCCCGCAGACTTCCCTGACCCTTACCCTGGCCGGTTCCTCCCGCCCAATGGAGATTTAAATGGACAAGTTCACCAAATTGACAGGCATCTCGGCCCCCATGCCGCTGGTCAATATCGACACCGACATGATCATCCCCAAGCAGTTCCTGAAAACCATCGCCCGCACCGGCCTTGGCAAGAACCTGTTTGACGAAATGCGCTATACGCAGGACGGGGCCGAGATCCCGGGTTTCGTGCTGAACCAGCCCGCCTACCGCCAAGCCGAGATTCTGGTGGCCGGTGAGAATTTCGGCTGCGGTTCGTCGCGGGAACATGCGCCTTGGGCCCTGCTCGATTTCGGCATCCGCTGCGTGATCAGCACGTCTTTTGCCGACATCTTCTACAACAACTGCTTCAAGAATGGGATCTTGCCGATCGTCATGCCGCAAGAGGTGGTCGACACGCTGATGGCCGACGCCCGCAAAGGTGCCAACGCCCGCCAGACCATCGACCTTGAGGCCCAGACCGTTACCACCTCTGACGGGCAGGTCTTTGGGTTCGAGGTCGACAGCCATCGCAAGCACTGTTTGATCAATGGTCTGGACGATATCGGCCTGACGCTGGAAAAGGTCACGGCCATCGATTCCTTCGAAACCAGGGCGGCGGCCCTGCGCCCTTGGGCTTGAACTAGCCTTAACCACAACATCTAGTGCCGCCTTGGTCCTTCAGACCGAGGCGGCCTTTTTTTCACCATCAGATTGATTCAATCCTGCAACACCTTGTCCCTGAAAGGGCCACACCAATTACGTCATGTTAACCAAGCGGTTGCGGGACTGAATGAAAGAAGGCACAATTTGGGCAAGATTGAGGCGGCCCGCCATAATGTGCGGGAATTCATCGGAACAAGTGCCTGGCAGAGTATCAGGTTCGTCCGGGCAAAGGGTGCAGGGGTGGTCTTTTCGCGACTGACAGGCGCGGTAACGCGCGGGCTTTTGGTGATGGCCGTCATCTCCATGCCGACAATTCTTCTTTTCGACGTCCGGCCCGACACCCAGCAGATGGTTGCTTTGGTCGCGCTGTTCGCCGGCGCGCTGACCTTCGTCGAATACAATGCCGTCTATCCCGGCCTGTTCGAATTCCGTGACGCGCCGCCGTTCAACCGCATCCGGTTCATGATGCTGTTCGCCACGGTGTTCTGCCTTGCCGCCATCGAGCGCGGTCGGACCGAGGCGTCGACGATGACCGAACTGATCCACGCCGTGGGCGCCCTGATCGGCCTGTCGATGGATTTCCCCTATAGCCCGGTGCGGCTTGCCACCCTGATGGTCGGTCCCGATGCGACCGAGGCCCAGATCGGCGCCGTGCGGACGGCGGCGGGGATGTCCTATCTGATCTCGCTGGTCTCGCTGGCCGTGTTTGCCATCCAGTTGCGCGTCGGCTCGTGGCCCAACCGCGACCGGCCGTTCAATGTCTGGGTCAACCTGCCGACCTTTGACCCGACCTCAGGCGGTGATGTGGTGGCAAGGTTGATCCGTGACGCCCGCATTAACATTGCGTTAGGGTTTCTGCTGCCATTCTTGATTCCGGCTGTGGTCGAAGTGGCTTCCGCAGGGTTCCAACCACTGGAACTGACGTCGCCGCAAACTCTGATCTGGACAATGACGGCATGGGCCTTTCTTCCCGCCAGTCTGTTTATGCGCGGCATCGCGATGGGCCGGGTGGCCGACATGATCGCCAATCGCCGCAAGGCCGAGGGTGGCACTCCCACTACCGGGCAATTGTCGCCAGTCTGATCCTGTGGCTCTGTCCCGGGCCCGCCGCGGCCGAGATGCTTCGCATCGCCACCTACAACCCCGAACTCTCCCGCCAGGGCCCCGGCCTGCTGCTGCAGGCGATCCGCGGGCGCAATGACGATCAGGTACAGGCCGCCGTCGCCGTTCTGACCCGTCTCGATGCCGATGTCGTGCTGTTGACCGGCTTCGATTATGACTATGGCCAAGCCGCCCTCACCGCTTTCGCGGCCGATCTCGGCGAGGCTGGCCTGACCTATCCCTATCACCTCGCCTTGCGGCCCAACACCGGTGTGCCGACCGGGCTGGACCTCGATGGCAACGGACGGTTGGGTGAGGCGCGCGATGCTCAGGGTTATGGCCGTTTTGCCGGGGCGGCCGGGATGGCGGTGCTGTCACGCTTTCCTTTGGGCGAACCCACCGACTATTCGGGCCTGCTGTGGCAGGACCTGCCGGGCGCCGACCTGCCACCCGACATGACCGACGCCGCCAAAGCGGTGCAACTGCTGTCAACTTCGGGCCACTATCAGGTGCCGGTGACTTATGCCGACGGCAAGGTGTTGGCCCTGTTGGTCTGGTACGCCACCCCGCCAGTGTTTGACGGGGCCGAGGATCGCAACGGCCGCCGCTACCATGATGAGGCGGCGTTCTGGCTGCGTCTGCTGGCGGGCGACTTGCCTTATCCGCCGCCTCAGCACCCCTTTGTCCTGCTCGGCCAGTCCAACCTGGACCCGATCGACGGCGACGGGCTGCACGATGCCATCGCCGCCTTGTTGACCAGTCCCGCCCTGCAAGACCCGCAGCCCAGGGGCAACTCCGGCCACAGCGACCCCGGCCAACACGGCGACCCGGCGCTGGACACTGCGTTCTATCCCAAAGGCGTCGGCGGGTTGCGGGTCGAGGTGATCTTGCCGCAAGCAGCCCTCAATGTCACGGCGGCGGGCGTGTTATGGCCTGCCGCCGGTGACCCATTCGCTGCCACGCTATCCGCTGCGTCGCGTCACCGCCCGGTCTGGGTCGCCATCGACTTGCCCTGAGGCTCCAGCAATTCCGGGGCCAGCACCGCCAGCTCTTGCCGCAGCACGTCGTCCAAAGGGGTCAGCCGGAAGTCGGGCAACAGGGCCGCCATCCGCGTCGGGTCCAGGGAATGCGAGGTTTGCCACAGGTAGCGCATCTCGTTCAACTCGCGCGCCAGTTCCCAGAACGGCCCGGCCAGCCGCATCGCCCACCACATGAAAGGCACCATCCGCATCGGTTTGCCGGTCAACCGCTCCAACGCCTGCGCCACCTCAACCATGCTCAAGGTGTAACCGGCAAAGGGAATGTCGGCAAAGGCTGGCAGCGTCTCACGGATCTCGGTCAGCGCCACGGCGGCCCGCGCCATATCCGGCAGAAAGGCATAGGCCCGCTTGACCGCCGGTCCCGAGGCCGCCACGATCTTGCCCTTGGCCACCGATTTCAGCGCGATCATGTTCCAGAAACTGCGCGGCTCGCGCGGCAGGATGAAATCGCCACCACGCAGGATGATGACCCGGAGCCCGCGTTCGGTCGCCGCCCGGTAGTCCTTTTCCATCTGAACCCTAATCGCGCCTTTGCGGGCCACCGGGCGCTGCGGCGTATCCGGCCCCCACGGGCCGCTTTGGTCGCCGTAGACATAGACATTGCCCGGCACCACCACCGTCGCACCCGTCGCCAGACCCGCTTTGATCACCTCGGCGGTGATCTGGGGAATGATCTGATCCCAGGCGTGGTAATTCGGCGGGTTCATCGCGTTGACGATCACCTCAACCCCGGTGGCCGCTTCCACCATATCAGTGCCGCGCTTGAATTTCCTGACAGTCCAACCCGCTGCGGCATAGGCCTTTGCCGCTTGACTGCCAAACAACCCCGACGCGCACAAAACCAAAACC
>JBDTQR010000286.1:0-4830 GCA_039932095.1 bacterium
TCGAGGCGCTTGCCAACTACATGATCGACGAAGTGCAGGACGTCTACCGTCTGCAAGGCGTGAAGATCAACGACAAGCACATCGAGGTGATCGTGCGTCAGATGCTCCAGAAATTCGAAATTCTGGACTCGGGCGAGACGACGCTCCTGAAGGGTGAAACCGTCGACAAGACCGAACTGGACGAGAACAACGACAAGGCGTTGTCACATGGTCTGCGCCCGGCAATTGCCGAGCCGATCCTGCTGGGCATCACCAAGGCGTCGCTGCAGACCCGCAGCTTCATCTCGGCAGCGTCGTTCCAGGAAACCACGCGGGTGCTGACCGAGGCTTCGGTTCAGGGCAAGCGCGACAAGCTGGTCGGCCTGAAAGAGAACGTCATCGTGGGTCGTCTGATCCCGGCCGGCACCGGTGGTGCCACCAGCCGCGTTAAGAAGATCGCGTCGGACCGCGACCAGACGGTGATCGAGGCCCGCAAGGCCGATGCCGAGGGTGCCATGGCACTGGCGGCGCCGGACATGGTGATGGACATCGAGGACGAGGATACCGGCCTGGTGGACACCATCGAAAGCCGCGGCGAGTAATACGCCCAGGTTTGAAGACAGCTTACCCCTCGCCACATGGCGGGGGGTTTTTTCATGGATGGGAATTGCGGTGCAACTGTCGGACAACACGCGCGGCGTGATCTTCATGTGCCTTTCGATGCTGGCGTTCACGCTGAACGACACTTTGATCAAGGCGGTGACCCATGACGGGATGCCGCTGTATCAGGCGATTGTGCTGCGTGGGTTGGGGGCGTCACTGGGCCTGATCGTGCTGGCACTGCAGCAAAGTGGTCGGGTCAGCCTCTGGCCCGCGGGGTCCGACCGGGTGTTTCTGTCGCTGCGGACCATTGGCGAGTTGGGGGCGACCTGGCTGTTTCTGGAAGCCTTGACCCATATGCCCTTGGCGAACCTCTCGGCGATCATGCAGTCCTTGCCGCTGGCGGTGACGCTGGTCGCGGCGGTGGTTTTGGGCGAGCCGATTGGCTGGCGGCGGATTTCGGCGATTCTAATAGGGTTTGTCGGGGTGATGTTGATCATCCGGCCAGGAGCTGCCGATTTTGACACCTGGTCGGTGATTGGGCTGGGCTCGGTCGCCTTTGTGGTATTGCGCGACTTGGCCACCCGGCGGTTTTCCAAGGGTCTGCCCTCGACCACCGGGGCGATCTGGGCGGCTTTGGCGGTTTTGATCATGGGCTTGGTCGGGGTCAGCCAAACCGGCTGGCAACCCGTCAGCCAGTTGGCTCTGGCCGAGACGATGGGGGCCGCAGCCTTCCTGATCGTGGGTTACATCATGGCGATCAAGGTGATGCGGGTCGGAGAGATCAGCATCATCGCTCCGTTCCGCTATACGTCGCTGCTGTGGGCGATCTTGCTGGGCTGGCTGCTGTTTGGTACCTTGCCGGACCGGTGGACCTTGATCGGCGGGGCCGTGGTGGTCGGGTCGGGGATCTATATGCTGTTGCGAGAGCGGCGGCGGAAGGCGGTGGACATGCCATCGGTAGGTGAAGCGACGTGAGAATGGTCGTCGGGCTGGTTCTTGCCATTGCAGCCAGTTGGCTGCTGTTCGCATGGATGCCCGGACTTGATCTGGCGGTAAGTGGCTGGTTCTTCGACGGGCAGGGCTTCTGGGTTGAAAACAACAGCTGGATCGAAGGCCTGCGGCTCACTCTGTACGCGGCAGAGGATATCGCGGCGTTCATTGCCCTTGGCGCAGCGCTGCTCGCGGTCTGGCGCGGCAGGACGATTCTGGCGATGCGGGCACGGGATTGGCTTTATGGCTTCGCCCTTTTCGCGCTTGGGCCGGGACTGTTGGTCAACGTCATCATCAAACCGTTATGGGGCAGGGCGCGGCCCTGGCAGGTGACCGAGTTTGGTGGACATATGCAGTTCACCGAGGCGTGGCAGATCAGCGACCAGGTCCTGAGGGGCCGCTCCTTCGTGTCCGGCGAGATGGCGGGGGCCACGGCACTGGCGGTGGTGCTGACGATGATCGTGCGGGCAAATCGGGCGCTGCTGGGCGAGGTTGGCTATCGGCTGGGTTTGGCGCTGGTTCTGGCCATACCGCTGGTCACTGCGTGGCAGCGCATGGCGGCAGGCCGCCATTTTCTGTCTGACGTGGTGTTTGCGGGTCTGTTGGTCGCGTTGCTGGCGCGACTGCTGGCGCTGGTTTTCTACCGGGACGCCAACAAGCTGACTGCTGTTGACATCCCGCGCGACTCCCCCTAGAAGCCGCCTACCTTGAACACGGGCACATCTCGCGTTTGGGGTTCGACTGAAAGAAGTGGTCATGATCCGGGCCGAAAATGCCCCGATCCTCTGGAATTCCACCGCACCGCACCCGGATGGGCGCGTTGGCGGTTTTGCGTTTTGCGATTCGCGCAGGACGTGTCGAGAAGTGGCGTGCCCATGCTGGGTGCGAGTATTGACAGCGCCTGAGAGGGTGCAAAACGAGGAATGTGAATGCCGACTATTCAACAGCTGATCCGCAAACCGCGGGAAGCCGTGGTCCGTAAATCCAAGTCGCAGCACTTGGAAGGATCGCCGCAAAAACGGGGCGTTTGTACCCGCGTCTACACCACCACCCCGAAGAAGCCGAACTCGGCCATGCGGAAAGTCGCCAAGGTGCGGCTGACCAACAGCTTTGAGGTCATCTGCTATATCCCCGGCGAAAAGCACAACCTTCAGGAACACTCGGTCGTCCTGATCCGTGGCGGCCGTATCAAGGACCTTCCGGGTGTGCGTTACCACATCCTGCGCGGTGTTCTGGATACCCAGGGCGTCAAAGAGCGTCGTCAGCGTCGTTCGAAATACGGCGCCAAGCGTCCGAAGTGAGGGTATAAAACATGTCTCGTCGTCACGCCGCTGAAAAACGCGAAGTTCTGCCGGACGCCAAGTATGGCGATAAGGTTCTGACCAAATTCATGAACAACCTGATGCTGGACGGCAAGAAGTCCGTCGCTGAAGGCATTGTTTATGGCGCATTGGAGCGGGTTCAGACCCGTCTGAAGCGCGAACCGATTTCCTGCTTCCATGAAGCGCTGGAAAACGTGAAGCCGTCGTTGGAAGTGCGCAGCCGCCGTGTTGGTGGTGCGACCTATCAGGTGCCGGTCGAAGTGCGCACCGAGCGCCGCGAAGCTCTGGCCATCCGCTGGCTGATCATCGCTGCCCGCAAGCGCAACGAAAATACCATGGAAGAGCGTCTGGCTGCCGAGCTGTCGGACGCCGTGAACAACCGTGGCACCGCTGTCAAGAAGCGGGAAGACACCCACAAGATGGCCGACGCGAACAAAGCGTTCAGCCATTATCGCTGGTAAGAGGGCATTATGGCACGCGAATACGCGCTGAACCGATACCGGAACTTCGGGATCATTGCCCATATCGACGCGGGCAAGACCACGACGACCGAACGCATCCTGTACTACACCGGCAAGACCCACAAAATCGGCGAAGTGCATGATGGCGCTGCGACGATGGACTGGATGGAGCAAGAGCAAGAGCGCGGGATCACGATCACCTCGGCTGCCACGACGACCTTCTGGCAGCGGCAGATCGATTCTGAAAACCACGCTTCGGACGACAAGTACCGCTTCAACATCATCGACACCCCCGGCCACGTCGACTTCACCATTGAAGTCGAGCGTTCGCTGGCCGTGCTGGATGGTGCCGTGGTGCTGCTGGACGGCAACGCCGGGGTCGAACCGCAGACCGAAACCGTGTGGCGTCAGGCTGACCGCTACAAGGTGCCGCGCATCGTGTTCGTCAACAAGATGGACAAGACCGGCGCCGACTTCATGAACTGCGTCAAGATGATCGCCGATCGGACCGGCGCCGTCCCTTGCCCGATCCAACTGCCGATCGGTGCCGAGGACAAGCTGGAAGGCATCATCGACCTGATCACCATGGAAGAATGGGTATATCAGGGCGAAGATCTGGGCGCGTCCTGGGTTCGCCAGCCGATCCGGGACGGCCTGAAAGCCGAAGCGGACAAATGGCGCTACAACATGCTGGAACTGGCCGTTGGTCAGGACGACGATGCGATGGAAGCCTATCTCGAAGGCAACGAGCCTGACGAAGCCACGCTGCGCAAGCTGATCCGCAAGGGCACGCTGGCCATCGACTTCGTACCGATCCTGGCGGGCTCGGCGTTCAAGAACAAAGGCGTGCAGCCGATGTTGAACGCCGTGATCGACTTCCTGCCCGACCCGCTGGACGTGCCGCCCTATATGGGTTTCACCCCCGGCGACGAGACGGAAACCCGGAATATCGCGCGCTCTGCCGATGATGACCAGCCGTTCTCCGGTCTGGCCTTCAAGATCATGAACGACCCCTTCATGGGCACCCTGACCTTTACACGGATTTATTCGGGTCAGGTCAAGAAAGGCGACCAGATCTTCAATGCGACCAAGGGCCGCAAAGAACGCATTGGCCGCATGGTCATGATGCACGCCAACAAGCAGGAAGAAATTGCCGAGGCGTTTGCGGGCGATATCATGGCGCTTGCCGGTCTGAAGGAAACCACGACGGGCGACACCCTGTGCGATCAGGCCAAGCCAGTTGTTCTGGAAACCATGACTTTCCCGACCCCGGTGATCGAGATCGCCGTGGAACCCAAGACCAAGGCCGACCAGGAAAAGATGGGCATCGCTTTGGCCCGTCTGGCTGCCGAAGACCCGTCGTTCCGGGTGGAAACTGACCTGGAAAGCGGCCAGACCATCATGAAGGGCATGGGCGAACTTCACCTCGACATCCTCGTTGACCGTATGCGTCGCGAGTTCAAGGTCGAGGCGAA
>JBDTQR010000287.1:0-4786 GCA_039932095.1 bacterium
GCTGACGCAGTATTTCAACTGCATCCACATCGCGGGCGGCTATCCGGTGGAGCCGATCGACATCCACCCCTCGGTCCGCCATCTGGATTGCCTGTACGAAAAGCTGACGCTGACCGACAAGGTTGTCCACGCCTATTCGCTGGGGGCCGAGCGGGTCGAGGACGTGATGGAGATGGCCCGCATTGCAGGCGGCCTGTCGGAGGCGGAGTTTCAGGCCCGCCCAAGGATGTATACCAACATCAACTCGGTCTCTCCGCTGAAGCATGACTATCCGATGCTGGACGGCGCGATGCGGTTGGCGCGGCGTGGCCAGCCGGTGGTGGTGACGCCGTTCACGCTGGCGGGGGCGATGGCGCCGGTCACCATGTCGGGCGCGGTGGCGTTGTCGCTGGCCGAGGCTTTGGCGGCGATTGCGCTCTTGCAATACATCAACCCAGGTTGCCCGGTGGCCATCGGCACCTTCACCTCCAACGTCGACATGAAGTCGGGGGCGCCGGCCTTTGGTACGCCGGAATATATGCGCGCCACCCAGATGACCGGGCAACTGGTCCGCCACTACAAGCTGCCGCTCAGGTCGTCGGGGGTTTGTGCGGCCAACGTGCCGGACGGGCAGGCGATGTGGGAGACCTCCAACTCGCTGTGGGCTGCGGTGCAGAGCCGGACCAACATGGTCTATCACTCCGCGGGCTGGCTTGAGGGTGGGCTGATCGCCAGCCCTGAGAAATTCATCATGGACTGCGAAGTCCTGCAGATGATCCAGCGTTACTTTGAAGAGGCGACCTGGTCGACGACGGACGATGATATCGCTTTGGATGCCATTCGCGAGGTTGGGGCCGGTGGGCATTACTTTGGCTGCCAGCACACCCAGGACCGCTATCAGAGCGCGTTCTACGCGCCCATGGTCAGCGACTGGCGGAATTATGAGGCGTGGCAGATTGATGGGGCGCAGTGGACGGCGGAGCGGGCGCATGGGATCTTCAAACAGATCATGGCGGAATTCGAGCCGCCGCCGATGAATGGTGACCATCAAGAAGAACTGCGGCAATTCGTGGCCCGCCGCAAACAAGAGGGCGGGGCGCCGACCGACTTCTGAGAGGTGTCCAAATCTGGACATTTTAGAAAACTGTTGAGATTCAATTGGTTGGCTTTCGAGTATTTACGCTCTGTCAATCGATGCCTCTGGCAGGCTTGTCGTCCTGTCGTCCCTTTGGCCTTTGCCAAACCTTAACCTTGTTGCGCTAGCGTCAGCGGCAACCAAAGGAAAAGGTCATGCACGGTCTGATCAACCGCTCTCTGCAATGCTTTCTGCACGACACCTACGGCCAGGGCTCGTGGGAGGCTGTGGTGCGTGAGGCCGGGCTGCCGTTGAACACTTTCGAGGCCATGCTGACTTATGAAGATGCGCTGACCGAACAGGTGGTGACGGCGGCGGTGGCCGTGCTGGGCCGACCGCGCGAAACCCTGCTGGAAGATCTGGGCCACTACCTTGTCAGCCGGGAAAGCCAATCGACCCTGCGGCGGCTTTTGCGCTTCAGCGGGGTCAATTTCGTGGATTTCGTGACCTCGCTTGAAGATTTGCCGGAACGTGCCCGGCTGGTGCTGCCCAATCTTGAGGTGCCTGACCTTGACTTGCGCGATCACGGCAAAGGCCAGTTTTCGCTGCTCTGCACCGCGCCTTTGCTGGGCAGCGGTCATGTGATTGTCGGCCTGTTGCGGGCGATGGCGGACGATTATGGCGCGCTGGTGCTGCTGGAACATCGAGGTGAACGCAACGGTAGCGAAGAGATTTCCATCCAGATTGCCGACCAAACCTTCAACGTGCCGCGGCCCTTCAACCTTGGCATGGCGGTCGCTTAGGTGGCACAGCAGGGCAGGCTGACCACGGATGTGACGTTGCCCGGTGCGGCGTTCAGCAAGTTGATGCCAATGTATGTGATGCTGTCGGCCGAGGGAGTGATCATCGGCTATGGGCCAACCATCGGCAGGTTATTGTCTGGCAGGGGACTGGGTACTTACCTGTTCGATATTTTCGAAGTGCGACGACCTGCGGGCGTCACCTCGGTGGCGATGCTGCGGGAGCATGAGGCGGAGAAGTTGCACCTTGTCCTGCGCAACACAGCGCGGCCGATCACCTTTCGCGGCATCGCCGTGGCCCTTGCGGACAATGCCGGGTTCCTGTTGAACCTGTCCTTTGGCATAAACGTCGTCGACGCGGCCAGCCATTATGCCCTGACCGAGGCCGATTTTGCCCCCACTGATCTGGCTGTTGAAATGATGTATCTGGTGGAATCCAATGCGGCGGCCATGACGGCGCTTGGCAACCTTGCCGCAAGGATGGAGGATGACAAGGTCACCGCTGAGGCGCAGGCGCTGACCGACACCCTGACCGGGCTTGGCAACCGTCGTGCCCTGACGCTGGTGCTGGAGGCGATCTTCCGGTCCAAGGCGCCATTTGCGATCATGCATATAGACCTCGATTTCTTCAAGGCGGTGAATGACAGTCTGGGTCACGCGGCGGGCGACCATGTGTTGCAGGCGGTCGCGCAGACCCTGCAAAGGGAGACCCGCCGCGAGGACACGGTTGCCCGGGTCGGAGGTGATGAGTTTATCGTGATATTACCGGGGGTTACCGATGTGATGCGTCTGAAATCGACGGCTTCGCGGATCATCGCGGAATTGTCGGAGCCGCACGAATATGACGGCGAGGCGTGCCGGATTTCAGCCTCGATCGGGATCGCGATTTCAACGACCTATCAGACGCCGACCGCCGACAGGATGCAGGCCGATGCTGATGAAGCGCTCTATGCCTCGAAACGTGCCGGGCGCGGGCAGGCGCTGGTCTTTCACCCGGACGGCGATGACCGGCGGCGGGCCTGACCCTTTGAGCACTGGGAAAGGAGCCACGAGATTGCCCCGGTCTCAACTCGGGGTGCCAGAAAGCAGCGCGTGGCCTCAGGGTTTACGCACCACCGATGGAACGACGTTCCGTAGGGCGCAAGACCATCCGAAGGCATGTGGCGCGGCGGTGGTAGATGAGCGCTCTTCCGGGATTAAGCAGCAGCTGCCTGGCGCGTTTACCCGCTTCATTCCGGGCGAAAATCGTCAGATCGCGGCAATTGCCCTGCAGCACGAAACCGACCGCAGTCTTCCGATGGCACCGGGTCTGGACGCGCCGGTTGAGAACCTGCACTGAACCGCGTAGCATTGACTGAATTCCTTGCGACGGGCCGCCCGCATGCTGAGCAATCTTTCCGAAGGCGACATCAGGCTGCTGAAGGTCTTTGCCAAGGTGGTGGATGCTGGCGGCTTTTCCGCGGCGCAGATCGACCTGAACATCAGTCAGTCGACCATCAGCACCCATATGACCTCACTTGAGCAACGCCTTGGCATGCGGCTGTGCGAGCGTGGGCGGTCGGGGTTTCGGCTTACCGAACGCGGCCAGTTGATCTATCAGGCGAGCCAGCGGCTGTTCATGGCGCTGGAAGAGTTTCGCACTGATGCCGGGGTGGCGCGCAACTGTCTGACCGGCAATCTGGTGGTGGGCATTGTTGACAGTCTGGTCACCAATCCGGCCTGTGCTTTGCACCGGGCTGTCGCGAGTTTCCACGACATGGCGCCAGAGGTGCAGATCACGATCCGCGTTACCTCGCCGTCCGAGATCGAGCGGGTGGTGCTGGAGGGCAGTTGCGATCTGGGCCTGGGCACCTGCGGCCAACATTCGCCCTATCTGGACTATGTCGACATATTTGAAGAGCGGCAGGTGCTGTATTGCGGCCAGGGCCATCCGCTGTTCGGGCGAACTGATGTCGGGATGGCGGAGTTGAAGGACCACCAATTCGTGCGCCGCGCCTATGCGGCACCGGAGCAATTGCCGGGTCTGATGCCGGGATCGACGGCGGTGGCCGATCTGATGGAAGGGGTTGCCGCGTTCATTCTGTCGGGCCGCTACATCGGCTTTCTCCCGGCGCATCTGGCGCAACACTGGGTGACGCAGGACAGGATGCGGCCCTTGTTGGAGGACCGGCTGGGCTATCGGAACCCGGTCTACCTTGCGACGCGCAAGACCGAGGTCAAGAAGCCGGTGCTGGCCGCGTTTCTGCAGGAGTTGCGGCTGGCGCATGAGGTAAAGCCGCTGGTGGGCAACGGGAAACGGCGGATCCGGTTGCCGAAAGCGGTTTGACGGCCCGGGTCAATGCTTCAGGACCTGGCTGAGGAACAACTGGGTGCGTTCGTTTTTCGGGTTGGAGAAGAATTCGCCGGGCGGGGCGATTTCGACGATCTGGCCGTGGTCCATGAAGATGACCTTGTCGGCGACGGTCTTGGCAAAGCCCATCTCATGGGTGACGCAGATCATCGTCATGTGATCCTCGGCGAGGGCGACCATGACATCCAGCACCTCCTTGATCATCTCGGGGTCAAGAGCGGAGGTCGGCTCATCAAACAGCATGATCTGCGGTTCCATGCACAGCGCCCGGGCGATGGCGACGCGCTGCTGCTGGCCGCCTGACAGCTGGGCGGGGAATTTATGGGCCTGCTCGGCGATGCGCACCCGTTTCAGGTAGACCATGGCACGCTCTTCAGCCTCTTTGCGCGACTGTCTGCGGACGCGGCGCGGGGCGAGGGTCAGATTGTCGAGGATGCTGAGATGAGGGAACAGGTTGAACTGCTGGAACACCATGCCGACCTCACGCCGGACATGGTCGATGTTCTTGCTGTCGGCATTCAGTTCGACGCCTTCGACGAGGATCTGGCCCTTCTGATGCTCTTCCAGCCGGTTGATGCAGCG
>JBDTQR010000288.1:0-4770 GCA_039932095.1 bacterium
ATGAGCCTGGTCCTTGGCTTGAACCTTCTCGCCGATGGTCTGCGCGAAGAAAGCCTGAGGGACTAGGGCCATGACCCACAGCTTCCTTTCTGCAAAAATATCCCGGGGGTCCGGGGGCTGGCCCCGGTCCACCCTCCGTTTCAGCGCATCGGTTTGCCTTTTGCGTCGAACTTGTGCAACTGACCCGGCAGGGGATTCAAGCCGATCTTCGAGCCGACGGCCACTTTCAGCTTGCCGGGCTGGCGCACGATCATCGGCTCTTCGGTGCCCATCTCGACGAACAGATAGTTGTCCGAGCCAAGGTCTTCGGCATGGACCACTTCACCGGTCCACATGCCATGCTCGGCGATCTCGATATGCTCCGAGCGGATGCCGAGGGTGGCGCAACCCTGATCGGCAGCGAATTTGCCGGTCAGAAAGTTCATCTTCGGGCTGCCGATGAAGCCGGCCACGAAGATCGAGTTCGGGCTGTCATACAGCTCCGCCGGCGAGCCTACCTGTTCCAGCAGCCCGTCGCGCAACACTGCGATGCGGTCCGCCAGCGTCATCGCCTCGACCTGATCATGCGTCACATAGATCATCGTGACATTGGCCATCGAGTGGTGCAGCTTGGCAATCTCCAGCCGGGTTTGCACCCGCAAGGCGGCGTCAAGGTTCGACAAGGGTTCGTCGAACAGAAACACCCGCGGGTCGCGCACGATGGCCCGCCCGATGGCCACCCGCTGCCGCTGCCCGCCCGACAGTTGCTTTGGCAGCCGGTCAAGCAGATGTTCGATCTGCAACAACGCGGCCGCCTCGCGAACCCGCTTGTCCATCTCGGCCGGACTGGATTTCGCCAGTTTCATCCCGAACGCCATGTTGTCATAGACATTCATATGCGGGTACAGCGCGTAGCTTTGAAACACCATCGCGATGCCACGTTTGGACGGGATCAGGTTGTTCACCCGAACGTCGTCAAACAGCATGTCACCGCTGGTGATTTCCTCGAGGCCCGAGATCAGGCGCAGCAGGGTGGATTTGCCGCAGCCCGACGGGCCGACAAACACCATGAACTCACCCTTCTCCACGGTCAGGTCGATGCCCTTTATGACATTCACCGCACCATAAGACTTCTTCACATTTTTCAGTTCGATCTTTGCCATGATATCAGCCCTTCACGCCGCCCGCGGTCAGACCCGCGACGATTTTGCGTTGGAATATGAGAACGAGGACGACCAGCGGGATGGTCACGACGACGGATGCCGCCATGATCGGCCCCCAGGGGATCTCTTGCACCGAGGCCCCGGACAACAGCGCAATTGCCACCGGCGTGGTGCGCTGATCCTCCGAGATGGTGAAGGTCAGGGCGAACAGGAACTCGTTCCACGCCCCGATAAAGGCCAGAAGACCCGTTGTCACCATCGCCGGCCATAGCAGCGGCAGAAACACCTTGGTGATGATCACCCAGGGCGTCGCACCGTCGACAATGGCCGCCTCCTCAATCTCGATCGGCAGATCCCGCATGAAGGTCGTCAGCACCCAGACCGTGAATGGCAGGGTAAAGATCGTATAGGACAGGATCATCGCCCAGGGCGTGTTGTAGAGCCCAAGGAACCGGACCAGTTCATACAGACCGGCCAGAACGGCGATCTGCGGGAACATCGAAACCCCGAGGATCGTCATCAACAAGAGGCCCCTGCCGCGAAACCGCACCCGCGCCAGGGCGTAAGAGGCGGTGACGGCAAGGAACAGCGCGAAGGCCACCGTGGTCGACGCGATGAACAGCGAGTTCAGGATGGCGCGCGGGAAGTTGCGGGCAAAGAACACTGTCTTGTAGTTCGACAGGTCCCAGACCGACGGCCAGTAGTGGATTTCGAACAGCGCCGAGCCGGTCGCAAAGCTGGTAATGGTGGCGTAGTAGAACGGGAACACCGCATAAACTACGACGATCACCACGAAGGCATAGAACATGACCTTCCAGAACACGTTTGAAGCGGTCATTTCCGTCCCTCCCCGGTCAGATCAACCTTTCCGAGCCAGATATACAGCGACACGAAGACCGCGAGCATCGCGAACAGCATCGTGGACTGCGTGGCGCCATAGGCAAATTTCGCGAAGTCGATCATGTTTTCGCGGCTGATCACCGACATCGTCTTGGTCGAAGACGAGTTGGGGGTCAGCACATAGACCAGATCGAAGATCCGGAGCGCGTCGAGCATCCGGAAGATCACCGCGACCATGACGGCAGGCCGGATCAATGGCAGGGTGATCTTGAAGAAAACCTTGATCGGGTGAATGCCGTCAATCTTGGCCGCCTCATAGATATCGCGTGGCACCATCTGCAACCCGGCAAGGCAGAGCAGCGCCATGAAAGGGGTGGTTTTCCAGATGTCGACCGCCAGCACCGCGATCATTGCGGTGTCATTGCTGGAGGTCCAGGCGATCTTGTGGTCGATCAGGTGCAGGTTCACCATGATGTCGTTGATGATGCCGTATTGGTCGTTCAGCATCCAGGCCCAGATCTTGGCCGACACGATGGTCGGGATGGCCCAGGGGATCAGGATGGCGGCGCGGACAAAGCCGCGGCCCTTGAACTCTGCGTTCAGCATCAGGGCGACCGACATGCCGAGGATGGTCTCGAACACCACCGACACGACCGAGAAGCGTACGGTATTCCACACCGCATTCCACCAATCCGGGTCGAACAGCGCCCCCCGGTACCGAACTGCGCCCGAAGGCATGGTCTGGGTATGGAAGTAGTTGTAGAACCAGACGAACTTGCCCCCGTACAGATTGTCGAGGCTGGTGTTGGTCAGCGAGAAATAAATCGTACGCAACAAGGGCCAGGCGGCAACTGCGAACAGGGCAACCAGCATGGGGGCCAGGAACCAGAACGCGGCACGGGCACGCTGCTGCCGTAGACTAAGCCCTTGATTCTCCGCCGCTCTCAATGTTGGCGATGTCATGACGTCTCCTCCTTGATCCGCGCTGAAACGGTGCGCGGGCAAATCCCGGTCAAACAAGAAGGGGCGGCGGATACCGCCGCCCCTTCCCTTGGCAGGTTTTCGAGTGAGAGGTCTTGTTACCAGCCTTCGCCCTTGATGTCGGTCAGGTCAGCTTCCAGACTTGCCAGATTGTCGGCAGCCGTGCCTTGGCCCGACAGCGTGTCATGCACCGCTGACCAGAACTTGGCGGACACTTCGTTGTAGTGGCTCAGCGTCGGGGCCGACGGACGCGGCACGGCGTTCAGGAACACGTTCTTCCACTGTGGGATGATCGGGGCCTTGGCCGCAATGTCGGCGTCGTCATACAGCGACTGGATCGTCGGCAGGTTGCTTTCGTTCAGGGCGCGCATCTTCTGCACTTCCGGACCCGCCAGCCACAGCGCCAGCGAGATCGCCGCATCCTGATGCTTGGAGTATTTCGACACGGCCAAGTTCCAGCCGCCCAACGTCGCCGCCGAGGTGTCGCCTTCAGCACCGACCGGCAGGGTCGTCACGCCGAACATACCCTTGACCTTGCTGTCGTCGCCGTTGCCGAGGTTGTAGGCATAGGGCCAGTTGCGCATGAATGCCGCATTGCCAGTCTGCCAGACGCCACGGGCTTCTTCTTCCTGATAGGACAGAACCCCACCGGGAGAGATCGTGCCAACCCAGCCCTTGGCGGTTTCCAGCGCCTTGACCGCATTGGGGTTGTTGATCGAGATCGTGCCATCCGGCTCGACGATCTGACCGCCGCCAAACGACTTGACCCATTCCAGCGCGTCGCAGGTAAGGCCCTCATAGGCGTTACCTTGCCAGACAAAGCCCCAGAAGTCGGCGTTTCCGGCCGCACGCTCGCCGTCCATGACGGTCTTGGCAGCGGCGGTCAGGTCATCCCAGGTCTTGGGGACCGCGACATTGTACTTTTCCAGCAGATCCTTGCGGTAGAACAGCGCCGGCGCGTCGGTGAACAGCGGCAGGGCGACAAGCTTGCCGTCCACCGTCTGCGATTCCACGATCGACGGGAATTCGGTCGGGATCAGGTCCTTGGCGGCATCGGTCAGGTCGACGAAGTGCTGCGCGAGTTGCGGCGCCCAGATTACGTCGGTCTGATAGAGGTCGATGTCCGAGTTGCCAGCCGCCAGCCACAGGCGATACTGACCGAACTGGTCGCTGGTCGATGCCGGCATCGGAACCAGAGTGACGGTGTTGCCGGTTTTTTCGGTCCACGGCTTCACATAGGCGTTGAAGTTTTCGATGGCCGCGCCGACAGCGCCCGAAACAACGGTGACTTCGTCCGCCAGTACCGGCGCTCCGACAACAGCCAGCATAGCCGCAATCGCGGCAGTGCGCAGTGCACGACCCTTATATCCAAAGGACATGGGCATTCCTCCCTATTTGTTTGACATGCGCCCCAAGGCGCCACTCCCGAAAAACGCCTCGACCGTGCCCCTGACTCCGCAAGGTTATCCGAAACGCTTCGGAAGCCTTATCGCATGGATTGCAAACAAGTCAACGATTCTTGCTTCAAAGCGCTTTCAAATTGTTTGCAAGGCACGTCAAGTGATTGCCAATTCGTCTGGCATTCCACCATTCAAAGCGGTTTCAAACCTCGTGCAGGCCGCTGGAAACCCGTGGGGTCCAGGGGCAGAATGAAGGCTACATAATGCTGCGCACCACGCAAGCCCTCAATGGCCGCGCGACGCTGTTTTTGTCAATTTCACGAACAGGTCTGGTGGAGCAGAGGGGGATCGAACCCCTGACCTTATCATTGCGAACGATACGCTCTCCCAACTGAGCTACTGCCCCA
>JBDTQR010000289.1:0-4762 GCA_039932095.1 bacterium
GAAATCCGTCAGGTCGTCGATATCCTGATGCGGCGGCGGCAGAACAACCCGATCCTGACCGGTGAGGCCGGGGTGGGGAAAACTGCGGTGGTTGAAGGCTTTGCGCTGAGGATTGCGCGTGGCGATGTGCCGCCGGCGTTGAAAGACGCGCGGATTCTGGCGCTGGACGTCGGGCTGTTGCAAGCCGGTGCCAGCATGAAGGGCGAGTTCGAGAACCGGCTGAAGGCGGTGATTGAAGAGGTACAGGCCTCGGTCACACCGATCATCATGTTCATAGACGAGACCCATACTCTGGTGGGCGCTGGCGGGGCTGCCGGGACGGGCGATGCGGCAAACCTCTTGAAACCGGCCTTGGCGCGGGGGACTTTGCGCACCATCGGGGCCACCACCTGGGCCGAGTATAAAAAGCACATCGAAAAGGACCCGGCCCTGACGCGGCGGTTCCAGACGGTTGTCGTCGATGAACCCTCGCCCACCAAGGCCATTCTGATGATGCGCGGCATCGCCTCGATGCTGGAAAAGCACCACAAGGTGCAGGTGCTGGATGAGGCGATCGAGGCAGCGGTGAACTTGTCGGCGCGCTACATCCCGGCACGGCAGTTGCCGGACAAGTCGGTGTCTGTGCTGGATACTGCCTGTGCACGGGTGGCGGTCAGTCAGCATGCCGTTCCCGCTGAAGTGGACGATTCACGCCGCCGGATCGAGGCGCTGGTGACCGAACTGGGCATCATCGACCGCGATGAGACGGCTGGCTATGACGTGACCGAGCGGCGGACCACGATCACCGGCGTCAAGGCCGACGAGGAAACCCGGTTGGTCGGGCTGACCGCACGGTGGGACGCCGAAAAGAAAGTGGTCGAGGAGATTCTGGCGCTCAGGGCCAAGCTGCGCGAAGGCGGCGCGCCGGTGGATGCGACGCCGCCCGTGGTGGCCACTTCGGACGCCCCGGCGCCAGCCGGTGACAGCCCGCTGACCGATGAACAGCGGGCGGCACTCATGGCAGAGTTGAAGGCCAAGAATGTCGAATTGACCACGATGCAGGGCGATGACCCGCTGATCCTGCCGATTGTCGATGCGATGGCGGTGGGCTCGGTGGTTGGCGACTGGACCGGAATTCCGGTCGGCCGGATGTTGAAGGACGAATTGCAGACCGTGATCGATCTCGCCAGCCTGCTGGCGCGGCGGGTGATCGGGCAGGACCATGCCATGCAGATGATCGCCAAGCGGATCCAGACCTCTCGCGCCGGCCTCGACAACCCGTCCAAGCCGATTGGGGTGTTCATGCTGGCCGGGACCTCGGGGGTCGGCAAGACCGAGACGGCGCTGGCGCTGGCCGAGGTGATGTATGGTGGTGAGCAGAACGTCATCACCATCAACATGAGCGAGTATCAGGAGGCGCATACCGTGTCCTCGCTGAAAGGCGCCCCGCCCGGTTACATCGGCTATGGTGAGGGCGGCGTGCTGACCGAAGCGGTGCGGCGCAAACCCTATTCGGTGGTGCTGCTGGACGAGGTCGAAAAGGCCCACCCGGATGTGCACGAGATCTTCTTTCAGGTGTTTGACAAGGGTGTGATGGAGGACGGCGAAGGCCGGTCGATCGACTTCCGCAACTGCATGATCCTGCTGACCACCAATGCCGGCACCGAGATGATCACCGACCTGTGTGCTGACCCCGATCTGATCCCGGAGCCGGACGCCATTGCCAAGGCGCTGCGCGAACCGCTGTTGAAGATCTTTCCGCCGGCCTTGCTGGGCCGTCTGGTGGTGATCCCGTATTATCCGCTGTCGCCGACGATGATTGCCCAGATCACCCGGCTGCAACTCAACCGCATCAAGAAGCGGGTCGAGGCGGCGCATGGCGTGCCGTTCATCTATACCGATGCCGTCGTTGACCAGATCGTGGCACGCTGCCAGGAGGTTGAAAGCGGTGGCCGGATGATCGACGCGATTGTCACCAATACCATGCTGCCGGATATTTCAGGCGAGTTCCTGCGGCGCATGATGACGGGCGTACCGGTCGCCAAAGTGGCGCTGGACGTGGAAGACGCGAACTTCACCTACAGTTTTGACTGACCAACCGAGGGGATTTTGGAAAATGGCCAAGCATGTTGTGATGAACAAGCAGAATGTCCCGATCAAGGCCGGGGCGTTGGAATATGTGAAACCACCGACGCTCAACTTCAAGATCGAGGTGGATCTGCCCAAGGAAGTGGAAAAGGAGGCGTTGAAGAACCCTCTGTTGCAGCAGGAATGGCAGACCCATGCCGACAAGGTTCTGGACCAGACCGTGGCCACCATCGAAGGCAAGTGCAAGGTTTTTGACAAGCTTTTCAAGGGCATGATCGACAAAGGCGCCGACCCGAAGCTGATCGAGAAGCAACTGGTCGGGTTGAACAAGGCCATTCAGGACGACATCAAGGTTGCCATCAAGGCGGCCGAGATCGGCGTCAAGGACGCCTGGGACGATCTGGTGGCAAAGCGCAAGGAATGGAAGGGCTTCAAGATCAAGGTCGGGGTGTCGATCCTTGGCACACTGGCGACGCTTGCGATCAGCATCGCGGCGATGGCCACTGCGGGGTTCAGTGGCGGCGCAGGTGGGGCGATTGCCATCATCGGCTTCATCAAGTCGGGCGTGAAGATTGCGCAGGATATCAAGCGCATCGCCATCGACATCGAAGGTGCCAAGAAGGAACTGAATGTCCATCTGAAGGTTGTCGAGGCGGCCGCCAAGAACAAGGGCCTGTTCGCGGCTAATGAGGTGACCGGTGCCATTCTGAACGAATTCATCGGCATCGCGCAGCCGACGATCAAGAGTTGCGCCGCCAGCTTTGACACGTTCAAGGCGAAATATGCCCAGATCGTCGTCAACGTCCATGAACTGTCCAAGACGCTGAACAAGATCCTCGAAAAACAGATCACGCTGGAGAAGGATTTCATCTCCGAGGCCGAGAAGAAACTGGCAAAACACCCGACCAAGGACAAGGCCGCCCAGTTCCAGAAGATCAAGAACCAGTTCAACAAGGCGATCAGCAAGTCAACCGAGGCCGTGCAGGCTGCCATCATCAAGATTGGCGAGATGTACAGCGACGTCAAGAAATGGGCACCGCTGATCAAGGAAGCCGGCGACCGGATGAAGGCGTTGATGCTGAAGGACATGAAGGGTCTGAAAGTGTTCCGCGAGGCGCTGAAATTCGCGGCGCTTGGTCTGGCTCCGATTGACGGCAACGGCATTGCCGACAAGGCGCAGGACCTGGCGCTGGGGATTGGCGGGGCAGTCGGCGGCTATGTCTACGACAAGCTGACCAGCAAGGCTACTGAAGGCACCGTGTTCGACGCGGCATGAGATCTGGCGGGCCGGGGTGACCCGGCCCGCAGCAAAACCGCCGGACTGCAATGGCGCGAGGCCGACAATTTGGGAGTGATGCAATGGCAAGAAAAGCGGAAATGTCCTTGGACCTGTCGTTCGGCTCGATCCCGGCGGATCGGCTGGAAGGTGGCAAACCGGTGCGGTTCCGCATCGCGTTGATGGGGGACTTTTCTGGTCGCTCTGCCAAGGGCGAGGTGGAGATCGGCTCTGATCTGGCCAAGCGGCGGCCGATCAAGCTGGATGTCGACACGCTGGAAAAGGTGATTGCCGGGTTTGGCACCACGCTGGTCTTGCCGATTGGCAAGAAGGGGCAGGGGATCGAAGTGGAACTGACCTCGATTGACGACCTGCATCCCGATGAGTTGTTCGAAAAGGTCGAGATGTTCGAGGAACTGGTCAGCCTGAAGCGGCGGCTGGCATCCGGTGCAACGGCCAAGGGGGCGGTGACCGAGCTCAGGGAATGGGGCAAGGAGTTTGGCAAGAAGGTCAATCCGCCGGCTCGCAAATCCGCCGGCAATGCGGTGCCCGCCGACCGCAAGCTGACCGATTTTGCCCGGCTGGTTGGCGGCAATGCCAAGGTGATGGCCAAAGCCTCGCCCGCCGATGAATTGCTGTCGCGGATCGTCGGACCCTATATTCAGGCGCTGCCCGATCCGAATGCTGCAGCCATGCAGGAGGCGGTAGAGGAATCGCTGGCGGGCGCGATGCGGCTGGTGCTGCACCACCCGGAATTTCAGTCAGTCGAGGCGCAATGGCGGATGCTGGACCTCATCACTCGGTCGGTCGAGACCGATGCCAAACTGGACATCGTGCTCTATGACATCTCGGCGGAGGAGTTGGCGGCGGATCTGGCGGCGCAGGACGACCTGACCCAATCGGGGTTTTGCGAATTGCTGGTCGAGGGCACGCCGGACGGGCGTGGGCGGTTCTCGGCGGTCTGCGGGTTCTACACGTTCGAGGAAACCCCGCCCCATGCCGAACTGCTGGGCCGGATCGCCAAGGTCTGCGCCCATGTCAATGCGCCGTTCTTTGGCGCGATCAGCACCGGGTTCATGGATGTTCCCAAGGATGACCGCCACCCGCTGGTGGCCGAGGCGTGGGATGCCTTGGCGGCGCTGCCGGAGGCGGGCTATGTCGGGCTGGCCAGCCCTCGATTTCTGCTGCGCAGGCCCTACGGCGCGAAATCGGAACCAATCTATGAGTTTGATTTTGAAGAGTTTACCGAAAGCGAGGGCTTGTCGGGGATGCTCTGGGCCAATCCGGTTGCGCTGGTGGTGATCCTGCTGGCGCGGTCGTTCCGCAAGACGGGCGCGTCACTTGGCCTCGGGCAGGTGATGTCGCTGGGCGGCATGCCGTTCCACTATGTCAAGGACCGTCACGGCGATCAGGTGGCGC
>JBDTQR010000290.1:0-4742 GCA_039932095.1 bacterium
GACCTGTCGGTCGGTTCGGTCTTCGGCTTTTCGCCTGTCGTGATGTGGGCGCTGTTCAACGCTGGCACCATGTCGCTGCCACTGGCCTTTCTTGTGGCCCTCGCCGTCGCCATATTCATCGGCTATATCAACGGGTTGTTCGTCACCCGCCTTGGCATCCCATCCTTCCTCGTCACGCTTGGCATGCTGCTGGTGGTGCGCGGCTCGGCCCTGTGGCTGACCAACGGCTTTCCGCAGCGGACCTGGGACGCCGGTGACCAATGGCTGGCCACCGTGCTGGTCGGCGATTTCTACATCGGCGGGGCGGGCGGCCTCAGGATCTATATGAGCCTGATCTGGTTCGTCATTCTGGCCATCATCCTGAACTACCTGCTGGCCGGATCGCGCTTTGGTAACTGGATCCAGGCCACCGGCGGCAATCCCGGCGCCGCCCGCAACCGCGGCGTGCCGACCTCTCGGGTCAAGGTCATCCTGTTCATGCTGTCCTCCGCCATGGCTGCCTTTGCCGGCATCATCTCCTCGATCCGGGTGTCCGCCGCCAACCCCAATTCCGGCACCGGCTACGAGCTGGAGGTCATCGCCATGGTCGTCATCGGCGGCACCGTGCTGACCGGCGGGCGCGGATCGATCATAGGCACCGTTCTGGGCGTCTTGATCCTGCGGCTGATGCGCAACGGAATCGTGCTGATCGGCGTGCCGGGTCTGGCCTACAACATCTTCATCGGCGCGATCATCCTCAGCATGATGGCGCTGCATGCCGGGCTGGAACGCCGGCACAATGCGGGGACCTGACATGACTGAACCTGAAGCCCCGCTGGTCGAAATGCGCCAGATCGAGAAATACTACGGCCGGGTCCACGCCTTGAGGGATGTCAACCTGACCATCCGGCGCGGCGAAATCGTTGGCCTGCTCGGTGACAACGGCGCCGGAAAATCCACGTTGATCAAAGTCCTGTCTGGCGCAGTTCCCTACACCTCGGGTCAGATCCGCATCCGGGGCCGCGAGGTGACCCTGCGCAGCACCAATGACGCGATCAACAATGGGATCGAGACGATCTATCAGGACTCGGCCCTCGTCCCGCAACTTTCCATCGCCCGCAACCTGTTTCTTGGGCGGGAACTGCGCAAGGGCGCAGCCATATTCGACCGGATGGATCTGGACCGGATGAATGAGGTGGCGGCTGACCTGTTGAAACGGGTCGGCATTTCAAAGAACATCCCGCCGACCACGCCGATCGGCTCGCTCTCCGGCGGCGAGCGGCAGGCAGTTGCTATCGCACGGGCGATGTATTTCGACAGCGACCTGATCGTGCTGGACGAGCCAACCAACAACCTCGGAGTCGCCGAAACGCAGGGCGTGCTGCGTTTCGTGCGCGAGGCGCGTGACAGCGGGCACAGCTGCATCTTCATCGCCCACAACATCCATCACGTCTTTCAGGTGGTTGACCGTATGGTGGTGATGCGGCGCGGCACCATCGTCGCCGACGACATAAGCCCGAAGACCTCGTCGATTCAGGACGTGGAGGACGTTATCACCGGGGATCATATCGTGGTCTGACGCGCCTTGCGGCAGCCGCCCCAGTTCAGTCCAGATCGCGGGTCAGGAAAACCTTGAAGGCCTCGGCATAGTCGGGATGCCAGCGTGACAGGGCAGGGCGGTTTTTGATGATGTCGCCCGCCGCCCAAGCGATACGTTTTTCGTCGGTAACCCGCTGCACGTCATTGTCCGGGCACAGGATATAGAAATCCCCGCCTTCCAGTGACGCGAGCATGAAGCCGATGGCCTGTTCGGGTGTCCACGCACCGGCTGGTTTTGGCGCACCGCTGGCCGCCGTCAGCCCGGTATGCACCCAGCCCGGGATCATCAGATGGGCGGTGACTTTGCTGCCGGGAATGTTGCGCAATTCATGGGCCAGGGCCTCGGTGTAGGATTTGATCCCGGCCTTTGAGACGTTGTAGGCCGGGTTGCCCGGCGGCGTGGTGATCCCTTGTTTCGAGCCGGTGTTCACGATCATCGCCGCGTTACCATGCGCCAGCATCGCCGCCGCGAACGCCTGGGTGCCGTTGATGACGCCCCACAGATTGACCCCCAGCGTCTCAGCCCAGACTTCCGGGTTGGTCAGGGTCGATGACGGCAGTCCCATCCCGGCATTGTTCATCAGCAGCGTCACGGGCGGTAAATTTTCTGCTACCGTCGCTGCCGCCGCCCGCAGCGCCGCGCCGTCCGACACATCTGCTGCAATCGCCAAGACCTTGGCCCCATTGGCAGCCAGCCCGGCTGCGGCCTTGTCCAGCAGCGCCCCGGGCAGGTCAATCAGCGTCACTGCCATGCCCCGCGCCGCCATCGCCCGCGCCGCAGCCCAGCCGATCCCCGAGGCGGCACCGGTGATGACAGCCGTACGTCCGGCGGCAAGGGCAGGGAGGGTCATGGCGTGGCCTTTCTATGCAACAGCGCCGCAACTATCGCGCGAACGTCCGGGCAAAGTCCAGACCGGCCGCCCTGTTACAGTCTGTCACGAAACCGCGAGCGAGGCGGCCCGTCCGAAACTTCGGCGCACCCCACCCCGTAGGTTCAGCAACGGCCGGATGATCCGGACCGAAACCTGGAGACCTGAAATGAAAACCACCTTCCTCGCCGTGTCGACCGCCCTCGCCCTGTCCGTATTCGCTGCACCGGTGTTTGCCGCAAACCCGATGGTCGGCGGTGCCGCGATGTTTGATACCAAGAACATCGTCGAAAACGCAGTGAACTCCGCCGATCACACCACGCTGGTCGCTGCCGTCAAGGCCGCCGGCCTGGTGGACACGCTGGCCAGCCCCGGCCCGTTCACCGTATTCGCCCCGACCAATGAAGCCTTTGCCGCCTTGCCGGCTGGCACGGTCGACACCCTGCTGAAACCGGAAAACAAGGACATGCTGGTCAAGATCCTGACCGCGCATGTCGTCGCGGGCCGGATGACCACAGCCGAGATCGCCGCCAAGGCCAAGGCTTCGAAAAACGGCTTTTACAACATGGAAACCGTTTCGGGCGACGCGCTTTCGGCCTTTGTCCGCGGCGGAAAGCTCTACATTCTCGACGAATCCGGCAATGCCGCCGAGGTCACCATCTCTGATGTGATGCAATCGAACGGCGTGATCGACGTCGTCAACGCGGTTCTCGTGCCGAAGTAAGCAGGGCTCCCGGCCGCGTTGCTCCCAATGGCGGGGTCGGGAACCGGCATGAGATTGCACCGATGCGGCAACGCATCGGTGCCTTTTGTCACTTCAACGTGCCAAATCGCAGATAGATGAAGTTGTCACTATCCTTGTATGACCCGCCCGCCACCAAAACCTCGGTCGGTGAAATCGGCTCGATCATCGGGAACACCGCCTCATTCTTGCCAAATGGCAGTTCCTGCGGTTTGAAATCATGGGCTGTCTTGTCGCCAACCCAGACCCGGATGATTTGCGGCGTCTGCGATGCCATCACATAGCGGCCATCGGCGACGGCAGCGATATAGGGCGCCTTTGAGAATTCGATGTCCTGCGGGGCCCAGGTATATTCCTTGCCCGTTGGATAGACGTTGTTGTCGGTGCTGCCGTCATAATCGGCACTGGTCCACTGTCCCTGAAACGGCGCGCCGGTCCAGTCCCAGTCGCCCGGATCATTGGCCACAATCATCGGCGATTGTTTTTTCTGCAATTCCTCGACCACAAAGCCGACGCGGTTGTCGGGCAACAGGAACGGCTGCGGCATCCCGCCGCCGCTTTCGTCAATCGCCGGCATGTTGGCGCCTTCCTGATAGTCGCGGTGGATGATCTTGCCGGTAAACCGCTCGGTGTTGTGGTTCACCCAGGTCTTGCCACCGTCATAGGACGCGACAAAGGAAATCGCCCTGCCGTGGTCATTGTGCCGCTTCGCCTTTTCGGCGGGAATGGTGGTGTCGATCACATGCTGGGTGAAGAACAGATAGATGTCCTTGATGCCATCGCCATTCATGTCGTTCGGCACCTCGAACGGGCGACCCTCCCAATTGGCGCCTTGAAACACCTGCTGCGGCTTGCCCCAGGTCTCGCCACCGTCGTCGGAGAATTTCACGTCGATGTAAAAATTCTTGCCCAGGTTGCTGCCCGGCACGCGGCGCTGCATCGACATCAACAACCGGCCATCCGTCAACTGAATGATGTTGCAACTGGCAAAATCCCACTGCGGCGTCGCCTTGTTCACCAGTACCGGATCGGCCCAGGTCCGACCGCGGTCAGACGAGCGGTACATCATGAAATCGCCGCCATGGGCATCAGTCTGGTAGGTCAGCAACAAATCGCCCTTGTGCGGCCCGGTCTTCAGGTCAACCAGCCGGGGATAGCGGCCCATCGTGCCATTCGGCGGCGTCAGGGTGATCTGGTCGCCCCAGATGATGTCATGCGACACCGGCACATCGGCGATCTGTTTGGTGCGGGCCATCACGGCCCCGGTTGGTGTCTGCAGACCAATCCCTGCCAGAAGCAGGGCGATCCAGCGGGTCTGCGCGCGGCTCATCTTGTCACTCCCAATCCATCTCACAGCTACATAGGGCATAGATCTGCGGCGGCCACGGAGACGAATGAAATTCCGGTGATCAGGCGCGTTTCAGCCTTATCACCACATCGACACGTGACACCTGCATGCCATCGGGAGCCGCAGGCAGGCCCGTGATCCTGACCTCTTCCGCCGGGGCGTCGGTCAGTGCATGGCTGTCTTCCCAGTAGAAATGCGGATGGTC
>JBDTQR010000291.1:0-4722 GCA_039932095.1 bacterium
CCCTATATAAGTACAAACCATCAAAGGTGCCGAAATGAATGCCAATGCCGCCCCCGCCCGCGTTCCCGATCATCCGGTGAATCCGTTGTTCGTCGACCGCTGGTCGCCACGGTCATTTTCCGCAGCGTCCATGACCGAGGCCGAGTTGCTGACCCTGCTGGAGGCGGCCCGCTGGGCACCGTCTGCCAGCAATGTGCAGCCTTGGCGCTTTGCCTATGGTTTGCGCGGTGACGACGGTTTTGCCAGGATCGCGGCGGGTTTGTTGCCCAATAACCGGTCCTGGGCCGAAAAGGCGGCGGCTTTGGTCGTCGTGGCCTCCAAGACCACGGTCGAAAAGGATGGCGCGGAAACATTGCACAAGACCCATGCATTTGACGCCGGCGCGGCCTGGGCGCATCTGGCGTTGCAGGCGCATCTGAAGGGCTGGATTGCCCATGCAATGGGCGGGTTTGACCATGCCGCGCTGCGCGCGAGCCTGAATGTGCCGGAGAATTATGCCTTGCACGCCGTGGTGGCTTTGGGGCGGCAGGGGGATAAGGCCGAACTGCCCGAAGGTCTGCAGGCGCGTGAGGCGCCGAGCGGGCGCAATCCGTTGGCAGCAAGCGCCAGGCACGGGTCGTTCTGAGTCAGGCGAAGCGGCGGCGGGCATCCAGCGCAAGGCCCGCGCCGACCGATCCCAGCATGTCGCCGGTCGCAATCGGCACACCGGGCAGGGCCTGGGCCACGGCGTGGTGCAGGACCGGCAGACCGGACGATCCACCCGTCATGAAGACAGTGCCGATCTGTGCCGGGCGCAAGCCGGCCTGGGCCAGCACGTCGGCAATCCTGTGACGGACCCGCTCGGTCGGGGCGATGACGGCGGTTTCAAAGGCGGCGCGTTGCACCACCGGGTTTGGCCCACCGGTGAAGTCCGACATTTTCAACCGGGCGGCGTCGGTTGCAGCCAGGGCGATCTTGGTCTCCTCCACCGCCATGGCGAGGGAATGGCCGTGGCGACCGGCGATCACCCGGATCAATCGGGCGATGCGTTCGGGGTGATCGGCCTCGGTGGCAAGCGCCTTGAGGTCGGTGGCGATGCGTTGGGTGTAGAGGAAATTGATCCGGTGCCAAGTGGCAAGATCGAGGTAATAGTGCCGTGGCATCAAAGCCTTGCCGTTGCCGGTGGGTGACAGATAGCCGAGATAGGGCATCACCTCGGCCAGACTGAGCAGGCGGTCGAAATCGGTGCCGCCAACGCGGATCCCGTCGTTGGCAAGGATATCATCGGCGCGGTCGCTGGCGCGGGCCCGGTCAGGTGACACGCGGACGATGGAGAAGTCAGAGGTGCCGCCGCCGATGTCGGTGATCAGGACCAACTCTTCATGCCGCACGGTCTGTTCGTAGTGCAGCGCGGCAGCGATGGGTTCAAATTGGAACAGCACGTCGCGAAAGCCCTGGGCCTTGGCGATCTTTTCCAGCACGTTCTGCGCCTTGTGGTCGGCGGCGGCGTTGTCATCGACAAAGTGGACCGGACGTCCCAGCATGACCTGGGTCATGCCGCCGGTTGCCTGATCAATCCGCAGCTTCATCTGGCCAAAGAACCGGCCGAGCACGTCGTGAAAGCTGACCGCACGGCCACCGACGGCGGTTTTCTCGTCGATCAGCGCCGAGCCGAGGGTGCTTTTGAGGCTGCGCATCAGACGGCCGTCGTCACCGCGGATATAGGCGGCGATGGCGGCGCGGCCAAATTCGGGCGGTGCACCATCGGCATCCCAGAACACGGCGGAGGGCAGGGTGACCTCGGCATCTTCCAGCGGCAGGAGCCACGACCTGTCCGCATCGGCAAGCGACACGGTGGAGTTCGACGTGCCGAAATCTATCCCGCAAAACAGGTCTGGCATGGGAGGCCCCTTCGGCAAAACGTCGGGGGTAAAAGCGGCGGCGGGAATTGTAAAGGGGTCAGTCGCCAATCTCTTCCACGCGGAAATCGCGCAGGACAGAGCGGGTCGCGTCAAACCACGGTGAGGCGCGGGTGCGGGTCTGGTGGCTGTTGAAATCGTCGCGGGTGCGGAAGGTTTCCATCACCTCAAACACCATCGGGTCATCGGTCGGGCTAATTTCAAAGCCCAGACAGCCGGGCTCGGCCCGGGTCAGAGCGATATGGGCGGCGAGATTGTCGCGCACTGCCGCCGCCTCGTCGTCCGACACGCAGACCAGATGCCCCCTGAGCCGGATCATTCGAGTTCGATCGTGCCGGGCGGCTTTGAGGTGCAGTCATAGAAGACGCGGTTGATGCCCTGAACCTCTTGAATGATCCTTGTGGCGGTTTCGCCGAGGAAATCGTGAGTGAACGGGTAATAGTCAGCCGTCATGCCATCGACCGAGGTGACGGCGCGCAGGGCGAGGGCGTAGTCATAGGTCCGGTAGTCGCCCATCACACCCACGGTCTTCATCGGCAGGATGGCTGCGAAGGCTTGCCAGATCTCGTCATACAGCCCGTGCTTGCGGATCTGATCGATGTATACGGCATCGGCCCGGCGCAGGATGTCGAGTTTCTCGGTGGTAATCTCACCCGGGCAACGGATCGCCAGACCGGGGCCGGGAAAGGGGTGGCGGCCGATGAAGCTGGCGGGCAGGCCAAGCTCGCGGCCAAGAGCGCGCACCTCATCCTTGAAAAGTTCGCGCAAGGGTTCGACCAGTTTCAGGCCCATCTTTTCTGGCAGGCCGCCGACATTGTGATGGCTCTTGATGGTGACTGAAGGGCCGCCGGAGAAGCTGACCGATTCGATGACATCGGGGTAAAGCGTGCCCTGGGCGAGGAATTTGGCACCGCCCACCTCATGCGCGTGTTTCTGGAACACGTCGATGAACAGTTTGCCGATGATCTTGCGTTTGACTTCCGGGTCTGACACGCCTTCGAGCGCACCGAGGAACAGCGCGCTTTCGTCGGCGTGGATCAGCGGGATGTTATAGGTGTCGCGGAACATGGTGACGACCTGGTCGGCCTCACCTAGACGCAAAAGGCCGTGGTCGACGAAGACGCAGGTCAGTTGGTCGCCGATCGCCTCATGGATCAGCACCGCCGCCACCGACGAATCCACGCCGCCGGACAGGCCGCAGATCACCTTGGCGTCGCCGACCTGCTGCCTGATCCTGGCAATGGCCTCGGCCCGGTAGGCACCCATCGTCCAGTCACCTTTGAAACCCGCCGCCCGGACGAAGTTTTCGTAGAGTTTGGCACCAAGCGGGGTGTGGTGAACCTCCGGGTGGAACTGGACGGCGTAGAACTGGCGGGCCGGGTCGGCGGTGATGGCAAAGGGGGCGTTGGGCGAGGTGCCGTAGACGGCGAAACCAGGGGCGAGGACCGAAACATGGTCGCCGTGGCTCATCCAGACCTGCTCGCGCCCCTGATTGAACCAACCGTCGAGCAGCGGCAGGGTTTCGGCGGTGGGGGTCACGAAGGCGCGGCCAAACTCGGCGGTGCCGTGGCCGCGTTCAACCTTGCCACCCAGAAGGTGCATCATGACCTGTTGACCGTAGCAGATGCCGAGGATGGGCACTCCAAGGCTGAAGACCGAGGTGGGGGGCATCGGCGCGCCCTCGGCAAACACCGAAGCCGGACCGCCGGAAAAGATGACGGCCTTGGGGGCGAAGGACGCAAGGAAGGCGTCGGTCACCTTGTTGAATGGATGGATCTCGCAATAGACGTTCAGTTCGCGCAAGCGGCGCGCGATCAGTTGCGTCACCTGCGAGCCGAAGTCCACGATCAGAAGGCGGTCATGCTGTGTCATGGCCTCGCGTAGCCAATTGCGCCGGGATGTTCAAGTGGCCGGCACCGGGGGTTTCACACCCCCGGACCCCCATGGGATATTTAGGGATAGATGACAGGGCAAGCAGGGTCGTTTTCCCGATAGAGTTATGTCGGTTTTGGAGCGCAAGCGGCGGATTCGGGGTGCGAATTGTAGGGGGATGGCGGCATAACGGGGCAAACTTTCCGGAGAGAGATGATGAACGATACGGTTGGGCGCCGGGCACGGGGTGGCGGCGGAGCAACGCGGCGGGCGGAGCGGACTGCGGTTTCGTTTGAAACCGCGAAATACATTCAGCGCAATATTCCGAATTTCGAAATTCTGAATGAAGAGGCGCTGCAGATCATCGAATGGAACGCCGAGACGGTGCTGGAAGAGATCGGCGTCAATTTCGTCGAGAACCCGGAGGCGCTGCAGCGTTGGCGCGATGCCGGTGCCGATGTAAGGGGCGAGCGGGTGCATATTCCGCGCGGGTTGGCGCGGAAACTGTGCTCGACAGCGCCGAAGACGTTCACCCAACACGCACGAAACCCCGAGCGCAATGTCGAGGTTGGCGGGCGCAATCTGGTGCTGGCGCCGGTTTATGGCCCGCCCTTTGTGCGCGATGCGGCGGGCGGGCGGCGCTATGCAACGCTGGCCGATTTCCAGAACTTCGTGAAACTGGGATATATGTCGAAATGGCTGCACCATTCGGGCGGCACGGTGTGCGAGCCGACTGACGTTCCGGTGAACAAGCGTCATCTGGACATGGTGCTGGCGCATATGCAGCTCAGCGACAAGCCCTTCATGGGGTCGGTGACGGAGCCGAGCCGGGCGGCGGATTCGGTCGAGATGGCCAAGATTCTGTTTGGCGCGGATTTCGTTGACCAGAACACCGTGATCACCTCGCTGATCAACATCAACTCCCCCATGACCTTTGACGGGATCATGATGG
>JBDTQR010000292.1:0-4705 GCA_039932095.1 bacterium
GGCGATGGGGGGGCATGGACAAAGGGGGGCATGGACAAAAGCCAGGTGGTGCTGATGGGAGATGATTGCTATTCATCGCCAAGGAACGGGAGATGGACATGTTTGATCTGACAGGCAAGACGGCCTTGGTAACCGGTGCTTCGGGCGGCATTGGCGGCGAGATTGCCCGCGCGCTGCACGCAGCGGGCGCGACGGTGACGCTGTCGGGCACACGGCTGGAACCGCTGGAGGCACTGGCGGCAGACCTTGGCGAGCGGGTGCATGTGATGACCTGCAATCTGGCTGACGCCGACTCGGTCGAGGCGCTGCCCAAGGCGGCGACTGCCGCGATGGGCTCGCTGGACATTCTGGTCAACAATGCCGGCATCACCAAGGACAACCTGTTCATGCGGATGAGCGACGAAGAATGGTCCAGTGTGATCGACGTGAACCTGACTTCGACCTTTCGGCTGTGCCGGGCAGTGTTGCGCGGCATGATGAAGGCACGTTGGGGTCGGATCATCAACATATCCTCGGTGGTGGGTACCACGGGCAATCCGGGGCAGGGCAACTATGCGGCCAGCAAGGCCGGGATGGTGGGCATGTCGAAATCACTGGCGATGGAAGTTGCCAGCCGCAACATCACGGTGAACTGCGTGGCGCCGGGGATGATTGCCACCGCGATGACCGACAAGCTGAACGAGGCGCAGCGCGCGGCCATTCTGGGGTCAATCCCGGCCGGGCGCATGGGCACGCCGCAAGAGATTGCGGCGGCGGTGTTGTATCTTGCCAGCCCTGAAGCGGGCTATGTGACGGGGGCGACGCTGCATGTGAACGGCGGCGGTTCCATGGTGTGACAGCCACCGTCCCGTCCGGACCACGCGTTCTGTTCGCCGGGGCAATGCTGCACGCCGAGGTGCACCATCCGGAGGCCGAGGTGCTTTTCGTGACATTTGACCGCTGGCGACGCGACCGGGTCGGCTTTGCCGACTGGCAGCCGTCGCGGACCGTGGCGGGCTACGGTTTTGCCGAACTGATCATCAAGACGGCGCATAATGACTGGTATCTGAACCGCGAGCTGGACGGGCTGATGCGGGTGTTGAAGGATTTCACCAAGCCCTACCGAACGGTACGCAGCTTTGCCTTCTCGATGGGTGGCTTTGCGGCGTTGTTGTTCAGCCGGCCATTGCGGTTGCGCAATGCGGTGCTTGTTTCACCCCAATGGTCGCCGTTTCCCAAAGCCGCCCCGTTTGACACCAGATATCGCGCAGAAACCCGGGACTTGCAGGCCGAACACGGCGATCTGGCGCGGCATGTGTCGACCAGGTTGCGCGGAGTGGTGTTGTACGATCCGCAGGTCGTGGTGGACAAATGGCATGCGCGGCTGATCGAAGAGCAGGCGCCAAAGCTGTATGCGGTGGCAATGCCGCTGGCGGGCCATCCGGCGACGCAGGTGATGCTGGAGACGCCGGTTTATGGCAAGCTGCGCGACCTGGCCTTCATGGGCAAGTCCGAGGTGGCGCTGTACCATGCGCTGCATGTCGAGGCGCGGCGGCTGTCACCGCTTTATGGTCAGCGGCTGCGCGAGCGGCTGGCGGCGCGGGCGGCGCGCTGACCGGATCAGGCAAAAAGCAGATCGGCGGTGGTGAGCAGATTGTGGTTCATATGGTCAAGGATCACGGTGATATTGTCCCACTGCAGGACTGTATCAGTGCCCGATTGGCTGATCCGGACATCGGCAGCGTAGCCGCCCTGCAGGTCGATCAGGTCAAGGCCGGCCTGAAAATCGGTGATGTGGTCGGTGCCGCTGCTGGGAGCAAAGACAAAGACATCGGCCCCGTCACCACCTGACAGCGTGTCATTGCCGGTGCCGCCGGTCAGCCGGTCCGCCCCGGCGCCACCATAAAGCCGGTCAGCCTGGGCGCCGCCATTCAGCAGGTCATCGCCATAGCTGCCGAAGATCAGGTCATGGCCGTCGCCGCCGTAGAGACTGTCATTGCCGCTGCCGCCATGGCCAAGGTCAGCCCCGGCGCCCAGCACGATCATGTCCGCACCCGACCTGCCATTGACCCAGTCATTGCCACCCAGCGCATCGACCCGGCGCAGGCCGGCGGCCATCACCACCCGGTCCGCGGCGGCGGTCAGGGTCAGGCATTCGACCGAGATCAGGTCCAGTTGCATTGGGGTGCCGGTGGCGGCGGTGACGCGCACTGCATCCAGGCCGGCACCGCCGACCCGCACGCCGTCGCTGCGTTCGGTCAGGATCACGGTGTCGATGCCGCTGCTGCCAAAGGCCTGCCCCAGTCCGGTGGCAGAGAGATACAGGATGTCGTCATGCTCGGTGCCGGTGCTGTAGTGCAGAGCACTTGCAGGGCTTTGATCGGCGGGCAAGGCGGGGGCGTTGTGCGCGCCTGCGGTCGCAAGGGTGCGGCCGAGGGCCCAGGCAAAGCCGGTGGCGGTGTTGTAATGCAGGTGATCCGACATCAGCATCTGCGCGGGGGTAAAATGCGCCCTGGCGGCCACGGTGTCGGGGTCGATCACATGGATCGAGGGATCTGTCGCGGCAAGCGCCTGTTGGGCGCGCTGGACGGTGGCCCAGTTGGCGCGGTGGTTGTCGGTGGTGTTGGTGCCGGTGATGGCGGCGTCGGACAAGGCCGATATCACCAGATCATGCGTGCCAAAGCGGGCCGTCATCGCCTGATGGAAAGTCTGGATTTCCTTTTGATAGTTGGCGGCAGACCCGGTCCACCAGGTGTCAGCCTCCCCCTGCACCCAGATCACCTTTTCCAGATAGGCACCCGGCACGTAGGACGGCGACTTCGGGTCGGTCATTGCGGCGATCTGGGCCAGCAAGCCACGAAACAACTCTCCTGAGCCCGGGGTGCCGGACGCGCTCCAGTCGCCATTACCGGTGTCGAGCCGGGGTGAGACAGGCGTGCCGTTGACGGCTGCGTGGACGTAGAGGCCGTTTTCGGCGGTCACCTGTGCGAAGACCGCCTCGCCAATGCCGACCGAATTGGCATTGGACTGACCGGCGAGAACGATGATCGGAACGGGCCTGGGGACTGCGGCCATTCTGGCCTCCAATTGTTGCTGCTGGCCCAAGGCTAGAGATGTCGGGTTGCCGCCAGCTTTAGGAAACCGGTTGGATTTGATCGATCGCTGGCAGTGCAGCGCGGCGCGTGCCAGACACCTGCGCCGCCCCGCAGGAAAACCGTCGCAACGCGGTTTTTGGCGTGATTTGCACGGCCCGGACAGCTTGCACCCGCGAACCGGGCCAAACGCCAACAATTTGCTACAAATCCGCGCGAGGGCCGTATAGGCTCTGCATCAGGCCGGGGAGGCGGGGGAATCCAAGGTTGGACAGAGGAATGAAAATGCCGCTGACCACCGTGAATTGTTCTGTTGCCTTGCGCCATCTGCCTTGTTATAGGCCCGGGAACAATGTGTCCGGCCCTTTGGCTAGGCCAGATGCAGTCAGAGATCAGGGCCAGGCTGCGCCCGCAACGATAAAGGAAGAAACATGAGCGACATCGCTGATCGTGTGAAGAAGATTGTCGTCGAGCATCTTGGCGTCGAGGCTGACAAGGTGACCGAGAATGCCTCGTTCATCGATGATCTGGGCGCTGACAGCCTTGACACGGTCGAACTGGTCATGGCGTTTGAAGAAGAGTTCGGGATCGAGATTCCGGATGACGCCGCTGAAACCATCCAGACCTTCGGCGATGCGGTAAAGTTCATCACCTCCGCCTCCTGAGATCTGTCAACCCGGCAGTTGACCAACGGCGCGGCCCTTTCGGGCGGCGCCGCTTGCATTTCGGTTGGAGGCTGGGTTCAGATCAGGCTGATATCGGCGACGGTAAAGACGGCACTGGATTGCAGATCGGCGATCAGCGTCAGGCCACCCGCGCCGCTGCCATTGGCGTCAAACCACAGGCTGCTGTCGGCGGTGTCATACAGAAAGCGGATGCCAGCCGATTGCGCGACATGGCCTGCATCTGATTGATAGTATTGCGCCCCGAGCGGACCGACAGATGCCCCGAACCCAAAGGCGGCGGCATCAATCAGGATGACGTCGTTGTTGCCACCACCGTTCCCGAAGTCGGTGATCTTGTCGCCGCCCTCGGCTGTGGAATGGAACACGAAACTGTCATTGCCCGCCCCGCCGGTCAGCACGTCCTTGTCGGCCCCACCGATCAGCGTGTCCTTGCCAGCACCGCCGGACAGCGCATCGGCGCCGCCTTGACCGGAAAGGACATTGGCCCCGGCATCGCCATAAAGCTTGTCCTTGCCAGTCAGTGAGCCGGTGATGTTTTCGATGTTGACGTAGGTGTCGCCGGCCGCCGTCCTGGTGCCGTCGACCGTGTTGTCCAGACTTGCCCTGACACCCGCTGATTTCGAGAAGTCGAGCAGGTCGATCCCGTCGCCGCCGTCAAACACCTCGGCTGACAGACCGGCCATGAAGGTGTCGCTGTCACCGCCGCCGTAGACCGTACCCTCGATCGTGCCGCCGCGCCCGTCATAAAGATCGTCGCCAAGGGAAAAGTTGATGTCGCCGATGATGAGGCCGCGGTTGAGGATGTGATCCTGTGAGGACATGCCATCGGAGGACAGGAAAGAGCCGAACTTGCCGCCGACAAGGGTGCCGGTGTTGAGGAGCGTGTCGGATTCGGTTCCGCTGACATATATCGCCTCGGCCGCGCCGACGATGGTGCCGTCATTGACC
>JBDTQR010000293.1:0-4685 GCA_039932095.1 bacterium
GATGGCGGGCAGGATTTGTAATCGGTCCAGTCCTTCCAGCGAAACCCGTACAACTGCCCCCGCCGCGCCTCGAAAAAGCCGATCATGGCTTCGACGTCGTCCATGGTCCGGATCCCCACCCCGGCATCATAATGCCGTCGCGAATGGGCCCAGGCGGTGTTGCGATGTTCATACCCGTTGACCAGGGTGACGATGTCGGTCCGGCGCTCTGGCCCACCGGTCGAGCCGAAGCTAAGGCTGGTCGGAAAGCGTATCTCGTGAAAGTTCATTTTGTCCTCACCGGTTGCGTTGACCGCGCGACAGCGCCTTCAGCGCCTGCGCCGCGATCTGGCTCTGGCTGCGTTGGAACCCCTGCACATCGGGGGTCGAGATGTTCATCACCACCGTCACCGGCCGCGCCGTGCCTGAACTCTGCACCCCCAACCGGCCATCCGCGCCGCGCGTCAGCGGCATGATCGCCTCCGGCCCTGCCTCACCCATCAGCCCGGTAGCCTTCCGCATCCCGAAACCCGTCGGCTGCGTCACCACCCCACCTTTGGCAAACGGCATCACCTGGCCTTGCGAAAACACGCCCCCTTTGGCGAACGGCATCGCCCCGCTGAGGAGTGCGTTCAGCCCGTTGGCCAGAAACCCGCCGACAGCATTCTGCACCGGCTTGAACGCTGTGTTGAAAACTGTCTCCGACATGCTCTTGGCGACGCCCTTCAACGCGTCCGACAGTTTCATCCCGTCGAACACCACCCCGTCGAATGCCCGCCGCAATCCGCCGCTGAACCCACTGGAAAGCGCGCCGACCTCTTGCCCGGTGAACACCAGACTGTCCCGCATCCGCACCAACTCACCGTCAAACGCCGAAACCATCCCGACCGTCCCGGCCAGCGAGGCTTCAAGCGCCGCGATCTGATCCGTCAGATCCACGATATCCGTCATCTTCTCCTGCCTTTCCTGCATCAGGGAACGCCGCTGTCAGTTCGCTCAGCCGTGTCCGCGTCAGCGCCGGCGACCCACGCTCCGCTCCCAGCATGATTTTCAATTCCACCGGCGTCAGCCGCCAGAACACCTCTGGTGTCAGACCCAGGCCCAGCAGCCCCACCCGCATCAGACCGGGCCAATCAATGGCGTTCATGCCTCGCCCGGCAAGGCGAAGGCGCGCGCCAGCAGCATCGCCGCCACCCGCGCCGCCTCCACCGCCCCGCCGCCGATCTCGGCCCGCAACATATCCGCCGCCGTGCCCTGCCAACCGCCGCCCCGCAGCCCAGCGACCACCAAAGCCAGCACGTCGCGCGTCGAAAACCGGTGGCTCTCAAACCGCTCGACCAGCTCCACCAGCGACCCAGTCTCCAGCGCCGCCTCAAGCTCGGCCAAGGCCCCCAGCGTCAGCTTGGCCACATGGCGCTGCCCGTCCAGGGTCAGTGCCACCTCTCCGGCATAGGGGTTGACCATCAGATCGCCGTGAAGGTCAGCAGCCCGGCCGAGGCGAACGACATGTCATAGGCCGCCTCGCCATTGTAATTGCCGGAATATTCGATGGCCGTGATCTGAAACGGACCCTGCATGATGCCGAAATCCGGGATCACCACCTGGAAATCCGGCATCTCGCCGTCAAAGAAGATCTGCCGCGCCCGCTCATCGGTGTTGGCATCGCGGAACACCCCCGACCCCGACAGCGCCGCCGACCGTACCCCCGCCCCCGCCAACAACTCCCGCCAGCCGCCTTCCGAATCCAGCGATGTCACGTCCACCGTCTCGGCATTGAACCCGATCTTGGTCGCCCTCAGCCCCGCCACCGTCACGAACTGCCCGTCGCCAATCAGATCCACCTTGATCAGCAGGTCCTTGCCGCTTTGCACCGCCATATCGTCTCTCCGTGTTGAACCGGCAGCCAGAAGCCTGCGGTTGGTTTGTTGAAAACGCTAGAAATCGAGCCGGGCGCGAAACGTCAGGTCGATCCGCCGGCTCTCGCCTTCTTTCAGACGGCGCGCATTGGCGCGGACAAAGGACAGGTCCACCAGCCGCCCGACAGACAGCGTCAACTCAGCCCCGACCAATGCGTCGGATACTTGACCTGCGATGACCTTGGCGCTCAGAAACCCGGTCTCGTCACTGATCACCGACACAAGAACCTGATGCTCGACCCCAGCCCCCGACTTGTCGCCCAAGTCCTTGACGGTTTCCGGTCCAAGCAGGATGAACTTGCCCTGACCTGTCCCCGGTGCCACCGCATCGACCACCGTAACCCCCGCCAAAGCAGGAAAGGTGGTCAGCCGGGCATAGACCGCCGTCTGCAAGGCCGCTCCGGCTGCATAGCTCATTGCGGCACCTCTTCGCTTGCGAAACAGGTCAGGTACAGCGCGTCCGGGTCACGCTCGGACACTGCCAGAATGTTGTAAACCCTTGTCCCGTCACGGAACCGCTGTTGCGGCAACGGACGGCGCGGCGAGCCGACCGGTGCCCCTCTGACCGTGATCCGGTACGGCACCGAGGCCAGCACAATCTCCACCCCTGCCGGATCGCGCCCGCTGCCGGACGACACCTCGCCCCACAGCGTTCCCACCGTGACCCAGGTCAGCGCAAACCCGCCCGCGCCATCGGCGACCTGCGAAGGCGCCTCCAGCACCAGTGATCGGTTCAGATTTGGCTCCTTCATGCCGAACCTCCACCCAGCACCCGCACGATCCGCCAGCGCTCGATCAGGGCCTGCACCGGATAGGGCAGACCCGGCGGCACCTCGGCAAACTCATTGCGGTGTTCATAGTAATGCCCGGCCATCAGCAGCACCGCCTGTTGCAGATCGGGCGGCACATCGGTCCAGT
This sequence comes from bacterium, assembly GCA_039932095.1. GTDB lineage: Bacteria > Pseudomonadota > Alphaproteobacteria > Rhodobacterales > Rhodobacteraceae > Stagnihabitans. Next base: position 2,814 of record JBDTQR010000293.1, read on the forward strand.
CCGCGCCAAACCCGGCGTCAAACACCACCTCGATATGACCGTCCGACAAGATTACCGGCAGCAGATAGCCGACCGACACCAGCTTGGGCCGGTGCAGATCCTGCACCAAGCGGTAGCGGTCCGCCGCCAGCACCGCCCCCGCCCCCGCCGTATCGAACAGCGTCACCGACACCACCGCGGAAACCGGCGCCACCGGAAGCGCCTGTTCCGAGGCCTTCCGCCAATCCTCCAGCGTCAACTTGAACCGCCGCGCCATCAGCACCTTGCCGATCCGCCCCTCGATCGCCGCCATGGCCGAACGCAGATAGCTCTCCAGCAACCCATCCTGCATGCCCCTGTCCGAAAACCCGGTACCTAGCCGCAGATGGTCCTTCAACCCCTGAACCGGCAGCGCGCTTCCCGCGACCGTCGTCATTTCGGTCAACAACATACCCAAGCCCTTTCCCTCAGCAATGGACGGCCCGACCCAAAGGGATCGGGCCAGATCGGTCAGGATCAGGAGACGGCGACCTTCAGCAGCTTGATCGCCGCATAATCTGTGATGTCGCCGCCAACCCGCTTGGAGGCATAGAACAGCACGTTAGGCTTGGCCGAGAACGGGTCACGCAGGATGCGCAGGTCCGGGCGTTCGGCAATGGTATAGCCCGCCGCAAAGTCGCCGAACGCCACCGGATAGGCGTTTGCCGCGATGTCGGGCATGTCCTCCGCGACCAGCACCCGGTAGCCCATCAACGTCGCCGGTTGCCCCGCCGCCAACCCGTCCGACCACATGAACCGGCCCTCGGTGTCCTTGATCTTGCGCACCGCCCCGGCGGTTTTGGAGTTCATCACGAACACCCCATTGGCGCGGTAATCTGCGGCCAGCGCGTAGACCAGGCTGATCAGGCAATCAATCGGGTTGGTCGAGGCGAAATCCGACGCCGCCCCCGTCGGGATGTAGCCCAAATTGCCCCAGGTCCACGACGCATTCGCCACCTTGGTCGGCAGCAGAATGCCCTTGGGCTGGTCCGACCCGGTGCCGTTGATGAAGGCCGACGCCTCGGCGCGGATGAACCGCGTCGCGATCTTCTGGCTCAGCCAGCCCTCCACGTCGAACGCCGCATCATCCAGCAATCGCTGGCTGGCCTTCGGCATCGCCGACAAGTCGTTCAGCTTGATCGATATCCGGTTGATGTTCGGCGTCGTGGTCTCCGACACCGCCGACAGCTCCGCCTGCCATCCCGACCCGACATCGGTGTTGTCGACAATCACATCATAGGTCGAGGCGTCGATCTGCACGATATTGGCGATCGACCGCAGCGAGGCGGTCGAGGCCAGCATCGACTGGATGTTCTCCGACATCTGCGGGTTCAGCAGATAGCCGCCATCTGCGGACACCGCGGTCGACATCGCCTTGCCTTCCAGCTGCAGCCCGCGCAGCCCGTCATCATCGCCGGTGCGCAGATAGGCGCCCAGCGCCTTCTTGTGGGAAAGGTCCAGCTCGGTATGCGCTGACAGCGCGGGGCGGGCATAGCTCATGGTCTTGCGATCCAGCATGGTCAGTCGCTCTTCCTGTTGTTGCAGTGATAGTTTCACGTCGTCTTGAAAGCCCTTGAAGGCGTTCAAAAATCCGGCCATCGCGGATTTCACTTCCGCACTCGGATGCAGGGCCTCAGGGAAAACTTCCCCGGCCCGAGCCTTTGTCTCGGTCATGTCTGTTCCTCAGGTTGGTCGTGAAGGCCCGCGCTAGCGCCTGGCCAGGGTCATGGCTGCATCGTCAAACAACGCCGCCACCTCGCGCCAGAAACCGGCCTCAGGCCCGTCGCCTTTGGCCGCTACCCGCGCCTCGGGAAGCATCGGGAACGTGACCAAAGACACCTCCCAAAGCTCCAG
>JBDTQR010000294.1:0-4579 GCA_039932095.1 bacterium
ACGACATGGAGCCCGAGGCTTTGGCGCTGATGATCACCGTCATCGACCAGATGCACGCCGCCCGCCGCGACCGGCGTGCCCTTCTGGATGCGATCCGGGCGGAGGCACCCGAGGTTCAGGCCCGTATAGCCGCCGCTGTGGCCGAAGCCCAGTCCAGCCCAGAACAATAACCCTTGTTGCCTTGCGCGGGGTCCCAATTACATTTCTGACTGAGCCCTTTGCTGGCCCGAAACTGCATAGTCTGTCGGGGTGCTGAATTGGGGGGCGGTCGTCGATTGGCGGACCAAGGCCGTAAGCCTGGGCGCGATTCCGGCGCAAGGCTTACTTGTGCCGCACCGAATTGCCGCTATCGATGATCCGGTTGATCAGCGCGGCCACCTCTTTGTGGTGGACCTGTTGACTTTCTTCACCGTCGTTATCGGCATGGGCTGCTGCCGCATCGCGAAGGATGCCGAGAATTTCACTCTCTGGCAGGACTTTTCGATCATTGAGCGCAAGAAGCAGCGACTCGCAGATTGCAAGCGCCGCGGACGCTGTCACATCGGCCCCCGGCCGTGGGCGATGATGCGCAGATCTGAAAGGGGTCGAGTGGGGCATGTGGGAAACTCTTTCTGCGATTGTCTTGCGCAATGCCGGTTGGTGGATTTGACATCGAAACTGTCGCAGAAATACTGTAGACTGAACTGATCCACGGCAGGATTGCATGGGCCAAATCGCGATAGTCCGGTCATCCTAGTAACCGTACCCGCAGAAACGCGGGCCCTAAAAAGGTTTTCATTGCACAACGAACTCACCTCACTCGCCCGAAAGCTGGGCAACTTCGTCGTTCTTACCAACACCGAGCTTGAAGTGCTTGACAACCTTCATCGGCGGCGCCGCAGCTTTGTCGCCGGCCGGGACCTTGTGCTTGATGGTCAGGCCAAACATACGGCCTACATTCTGGCCGAGGGCTGGGCCTGCTCTTACAAGCTGCTGCGTGGGGGCGGCCGGCAGATCGTCGACTTTCAGATCCCCGGCGATTTTCTCGGCCTGCGCTCGGTCCTGCTCCGCACGGCGGATCACAGTATCGAACCTGTCACAGCTGTCGAAGCGTCCGAAGTGCTGGAAAGTGACCTGATCTATGCCTTTACCTCAACTCCGCGACTGGCGACGGCCGTGTTGTGGGCCGCATCGCGGGATGAGGCGATGGTGGTCGAGCATCTGGTTGGTATCGGCAGGCGCAATGCGGTGGAACGCACCGCCCATTTCATGCTGGAACTCAGCGCCCGTTTGACTTTGGTCGGTCGCGGCACGCATGAGGGCTTCGCCTGTCCGTTGTCGCAATATCTGCTGGCGGACGCGCTCGGGTTGAGTGCGGTGCACGTCAACCGGGTTCTGCGTGAATTGCGCGAAGAAGGGCTGCTGACTTTTCATAAAGGCCAAGTGACGATCCATGATTTCGAAGGGCTGGTGGCCTTGGCCGAGTTTGACCGCGCTTACCTCGATCAGGACGGCCCGCTGCTAGAGTGAACTTCCGCCTTGTGGAACTGTAGCCGGACAACGGCCCACGATTTGCCGAGGTGATATCTGCTTGGCGCACAGATCCAGACGGGTCGGCTGGCGGAGGTTCCCCGGTATCGGCGCAACTTCCGAAGTCATCGCTGGAATTCCGGTGCAAAATCGCCAGACTGTCAGGGCAATCGCCGCAGACAATTCCCGCAGGTTTGAGCCGAGGACTGCAACTGGACGCCATCATCACCTCTCTGACGCTGCTCGGCATCGTCGTGATCAGCGGCGTCATGGGACGCAGCATCGCCGCGCAAGTGCCTCGGCCGCTGGTGCAGATCGCCTTTGGCGCGGTTGCCGGACTTGTGCCGCAGTTGCAGATCGCGCTTGATCCGGAGGTGTTCTTTCTGCTGCTGGTGCCACCGCTTTTGTTCATCGACGGCTGGCACATACCCTCGGATGAATTGGTTCGTGACAGGTGGACGATCCTGCACATGGCGTTCGGACTGGTCGTGGCTACAGTTGTGGCGGTGGGTGCCTTCGTCGTCTGGCTGCTTCCCGGCCTGCCAACCGGCGCGGCCTTGGCATTGGCCGCGGCTCTGGCACCAACCGACCCGATTGCCGTGACCTCGATGGCCGAGCGGGTGCCGATCCCGCGCCGGATGATGAATCTCTTGCAGGCCGAATCGCTGTTGAACGACGCCACTGGCCTGATCTGCCCGAGTTTTGCTGTGGCGTTCCTGCTGACCGGCAGCTTTTCGGCTGTCTCGGCCTCGGTTAGTTTCCTTTGGGTCGCGGGTGCCGGGCTTGGCGTCGGCTTCGGTGTGACCTGGGTCATCGTCTGGGCCAAGAACCGCATTGCGTCATGGATTGGCGAAGATCCGGGATCGCAGATTGTTGTCAGCCTGTTGATGCCCTTCGTCGCCTATCTTGCCGCCGTGGGCCTGTCAGCCTCGGGCCTGTTCGCCGCCGTCGCTGCTGGCGTGACCATGGCCCGGGCCGAAGCGACCGGGGGTGTCCTTGGCGCGACCCGCATCCAGCGCAGCGCGGTCTGGGATTCGGTGCAGTTCATTGCGAATGGCATCGTATTCGTGCTTCTGGGCGAGCAATTGCCAACCATCCTTGACGAGGCCCAGGCGACCATCGTGCAAACAGGGCATCACAGCCTGTGGTGGCCGTTGCTGTTGATCGTTGTGATCTATGGCGCAATGCTGGCGCTGCGATTGGTCTGGGTCTGGGCAAGTGTCGCCCTGTCCCGCCGCACCGAGGGCCCGCAGGCGATGTCGTTCTGGCGCCTGATCGCTGCAACGACGTTGGCCGGATCGCGCGGTGCCATCACCTTCGCCGGTATCCTGACCCTGCCGGTGGCTCTTTCGGCCGGCATGGCGTTTGCCGAACGCGACCTGGTCATCCTGATCGCCATGGGGGTAATCGTGCTCTCTCTGATCACCGCTGCGGTCAGCCTGCCCCTGTTGTTGCCATCCGCCGCCGCAGTTTCGTCGCAGGATGGGTCGGGGGACCGGGCGGCCAGAATTGCTGCAGCCACCGCCGCTCTGGACGAAATCGCCCGGATCAAGGCGCAGCACGCCGATGACAAAGCCGAGGTTTACTCGACTGCCGCCGCCATGGCGTCGCGGCGCTATCTGCAACGGATTGAAACCCTCGACAGCCAGACCGAGGGCGAAGCCTCGGCCCAAACCGATGACCGGGTGCTGCGCGAGTTGCAACTTGCCGCCGTGCGCGCCGAGCGCAAGTCGATCTTCGCCATGCGGCGCAAACAGACCATCAGCGCTGCAGTCGCCCGCAGACTGGTGCGCGAACTGGATTTGCTGGAAGCGCATCTCGAAACATGACCGCGCCGGACTTGGGGGCGCCGCGGCGACGACAATCTGCTGTTGCACCGCCGATCACGGTGGTATTGCAAACATCATGAAATCGATTGTCATCCACGCCGCCCGGGATCTTCGGATCGAAGACCACGCGGTCGAAACGCCCGGCGCCGGTCAGGTGCAGATCACCATGGCCACTGGCGGGATTTGCGGGTCCGACCTGCACTATTACAACCACGGCGGGATCGGGACAATCCGGCTGCGCGAACCCATGGTGCTCGGCCATGAAGCCTCGGGCCATGTCAGCCAGATCGGCGCAGGCGTCACCAGTCTGACAGTCGGCCAATTGGTCGCAGTATCACCGTCGCGGCCCTGTCACGATTGCAAATACTGCCGAGATGCGATGTTCAACCAGTGCCTGAACATGCGGTTCTACGGTTCGGCCATGCCGTTCCCGCACAGTCAGGGCGCCTTTCGCGAGGTGCTGGTTGCCGACGCCGCGCAATGCGTGCCAGCGGATGGATTGACGACCGGCGAGGCTGCCATGGCGGAGCCCTTGGCCGTCTGCCTGCATGCGGTCAACCGGGCCGGGCCGCTTCTGGGCAAATCGGTGCTGGTCACCGGTTGCGGACCGATTGGCGTGTTGTGCATTCTGGCCGCCCGACGTGCCGGTGCCGATCTGATCGTTGTGACCGATCTTAGCCATTTTACCCTTGGCATGGCCCGAAATGCCGGGGCCGACATCATCCATAACATGGCCGAGGACGCTGCGGCCCTCAGCGGCTATGCCAAAGACAAGGGCAGGTTCGACACCATGTTCGAATGCTCGGGTGCAGCGCCCGCGGTCATCGCCGCAATTCCCGCGATGCGACCGGGCGGCACGATCATCCAGCTTGGTCTGGGCGGCGATATGACCCTTCCGGTACAGGTGCTGACGGCCAAAGAGTTGTCTTTGAAGGGATCGTTCCGGTTCCATGAAGAGTTTCGCACCGGCGTCAGCCTGATGCAAAAGGGTCTGATCGACGTCAAGCCCCTGATAACCCAAAGCTTCAAGCTGGATCAGGCCGTCGAGGCATTTCAGACTGCCGCAGACCGCAGCCGCGCCATGAAAGTGCAGATCCAGTTTTCCGGGACAGGCTGAACCCGTGCCTTGCCTACGCCCGTGCCTTGCCTACGGCGGTGTCTGACACTGCCATGGTGCGATTGGCGGCCCCGGAAGGAATCGAACCCTCAACCTCGGACTTAGAAGGTCCTTGCTCTATCCA
>JBDTQR010000295.1:0-4574 GCA_039932095.1 bacterium
ACCAGCACGACAATGAAAGCCGCATCCTGCGCGCCTACACCTGGTCCGAAGGCAATGCCCGCCAGGGGCTGGTCAGCCTCTGGACGGAAGGCAACGCCAACTATCCGCCCAAGCTTTACGGCGAAAACTCGCGCGTTGTCATCGATGTGTTGTCGATCACCCCGGTGACGGACACCACCGCCCAAGTGCGCTTCACCAAGACCTGGGTCTCGGACGGCGAGGGTGTGCCCGACCGGGAAGGCAAGTTCACCGCCACCGTCACTTACCGGTTTGAGCCCTCCAAACAGACGGCCCTCGATCTCGTCTGGCAAAACCCGACCGGGTTTCTGGTGACCGACTACCGCATCACGGCGGAAACCCTGACCCCGCAGGAGGGCTGACATGAATATCTCAACGCACCTATTCACGGTTGGGCTGGTCACATCCATGACGGCCCTGCCCGTCTTTGCGGAGACTGCCCCGAAACCAGGTAGCCATGATGCCCGCGTGACCTATGCCACCTATCAGGAAGGTCAGGTTTACCGGATCAACACGCGGCTCAGGAACGTCACCCTTGTCGAACTCGGTGAGGGCGAGAAAATCCAGTCCATTGCCATCGGTGATCTCGAAAGCTTCAAGATCGACAAGCTGGAACGCGCGAACCTCTTCATCATCAAGCCTGTGGTGGCAGGGGCCACAACCAACCTCACCGTCGAGACGCAGCGCAACATCTACTTCCTGCAGGTGACTGAAGGCGGTCGCGGCAGCCCGAACTACTCCGTGAAGTTTACCGTGCCGGGCGCTGCCCGCAGTGGTGAGGCCGCATCCGACATCCCACCCTCACAGCCCATGACCTACAAGATCATGAAGCGCAGCGGCGCCCTGCCCGCCTTTGCGCCGATCTCGATCTCGGATGATGGGCGCAAAACCACCTTCCTGATCCCACCGGGTGCCGCGATGCCGACGATCTTCCGTGCCGATGCAAAGGGGCAGGAATACTCGGTCAACTCCTCGGTGCGCGGCACGACCATCACTGTCAGCACCCGCTCGGAACGCTGGGTCCTACGCTATGGCGAGGAGTACGTCTGCGTCACGGCGGAACTGGGGGTCAGCCAATGAGCGAGCCCGATGCAGCCGACAAACTTGCCGCCCGCATGGAGCGCATGAAGCCTTTTGAGGCGCCCAAGCGCCGCCGGGGTGTGAACCCCTATGCCCTCTCTGCAGTTACAGCCGTTGCCGGTGTTGGCGTCGGGGCCTGGCTGGTCCTTGCCGCACCAGATGCCCCTGCCCCGGCACCCGCTATTGAAACCGCCTCGGTCAGTGATTTCCAGGGCGATGGCACCGGAACCGACGGGTTCAGCCTCTCACGGCCCAAGCCGCAGATTGTCCCAACTGCACCCGACCGCAGCGAGGCTGAACGCCTGCAGGCCGAGGTCGATGCGCTAACCGCCCAGATTGCGGATCTGAAGGCCAATCCGGTGACGGATGAGGCGGCCCTCGAGGCGTTGAAAGCGCAGGTTGAGGCATTGAATACTGATGCAAAAACCCGCGCCGCCGCCTTGTCGGACCTTGAGCGCGAGAACATCCGCCTGCAAACCGAATTGGAAACCAACGCGCTGATCGCGGGCGATGGTGAGGCCGAAGCGGCACGCGCACGCGAAGCTGATCTGGCCCGTCAGCGCGAGGAAGCCGAGGCGCTGAAGCAATCCCAGATCCATTCCGACATGGTCGCCCTACGGTCCAGCATGGATATGGGCGGTGATGCCGGGGCCGCATCCCCTGCCCTCGGCGGTGCGGCTGCCACCGGTGGTGACGCCTTCCGCCGCGCCGGGGCCAAGGCCGCCGAGGTGCGCCAGGCCGAAGTCATCGCCAATCCGTCCAGCACTGTGATGCAGGGCACGCTGATCGAGGCTGCGCTTGAAACGGCCGTCAGCACCGATCTTGCCGGCAATGTCGCGGCCATCGTCAGCCATGATGTCTGGTCGTTCGATATGAGCCGGGTCCTGATCCCGCGTGGCTCGCGTCTGTTCGGGCGCTACGAATCCGACGTGGGCGCAGGTCAGCGCCGCGTGCTAATCGCCTGGGATCGTCTCGTCACCACCGACGGGCAATCGGTGACCCTCGCCGCCTATGGCACGGACCGCATTGGACGCTCCGGCCTGCCCGGCACCGTGCGAAACCACTTCCTTCAGCGGTTCGGCACTGCGGCGTTGATTTCTGTCATCGGTGCTGTCCCAGACATCGCCGCCGCGAAATACGCCGACAACGAAGTGGCTTCCGACACGGCAGAAAGCGTCGGCACTGATCTCGGCGAGGCGGTGAACACTGTGATGGCCGATTATCTGCGCATCCCACCGACGATCAGCGTTACCCAAGGCGCTGTCGTCATGGTCCGGGTTGATGCCGACATCGAGTTTTATTGATGAGCTACCTCGATACTTATCTCGGGCAGCTCGATGCGGGCCTGTCGGACCCTGCGGTGATGGAGCTTGCGATCAACGCCGATGGCAGCATTTGGGTTGAGCGCGCAGGGCAAATCCACATGACCCCAAGCGGTCTGCCTGCCCTGCCCGCACGGGCGGTGCGTGATTTGGCCTCGCAGATTGCCAACTCGACTTCAAACACGTTCACGGAAACTGCACCTCTGGTCTCGGCCGCCGTGAGTTACCGCGATCTGATGCTGCGCTGTCAGGTGGTGGGCTCCCCCGCCGTGGCCAGCGGCACGGTGATCGGCATCCGGATTTTCCGCTCGCGTCAGGGCGATACACGGCGCGCGGCCCGGACGTTTCATTTTCTGCGCGGGCAGGAGAGTTCGTTGGAGGAGGAGCGTCGCGCCATGGTGGCGGATATTCGTGCAAAGTCCGAAGGCGCCGATGTGGACGCCTTTCTTGGCAAACTGGTGTCAGAGCGGCTGAATGTCATCGTCTCGGGCGGCACCTCGACCGGCAAAACCGAGCTTGGCCGCAAGCTGTTGGAAATGGTGGCGGCCGATGAGCGGATCGTAACGATTGAGGATTCCCTAGAACTGCTTCCGGGCCAGCCCAACACCGTCAGCCTGATAGCGCAGCGCGACGAGGCCTCGCCACGCTCAGCCGCGAAACTCTTGCAGGCCACGCTGCGGTTAAGGCCCGACCGGATCATCCTGGGCGAATTGCGCGGATCCGAAGCCTCGACCTTCCTTGATGCGATCAACACCGGGCATTCGGGCTCCTTCACCACCCTGCACGCCCATTCGGCCCGCAAGGCGATGGACCGGCTGGCGCTTCTCGTGATGGCGCAAGGCACCAAGCTCAGCTTTGGCGAGGTCATCCGATACCTTCAGACCTCGATCGACGTGATCCTGCAGATGGGCCGCATCGGCGACCAGCGCGGTATCATGGAGATGTATTTCCCCGGGCTCGACGACTGATCCCGTCGCCCGCCCTCCTCCCCAAATTTCCCCTTTCTGCCCGCAGGCTCCCCCATGGAAAACGATACTGATCCGGTCACCGACCGCCTGAAATCTGAGCGCGGGCAGTCCGATCCCACCGCATCCGAGCGCCCGAAGGAATACTTCTCGGTGCGGTTGACGTTTTCCGGGGCAGCGCAGGAATTCGAAGACCCGCGTCAAGCAGGCGAGGCGTTTTTCCGCGCCGATCCGGCTGAAAGGCCCTCTGTTGCGCATATCGACGGCAATACCGCGCGCACCATGGCCCGGACAGAAATCCATGGTGCCAATGAGAGCGGCGAGACGCGGTATTTCAAAACCCTGCCGGACTCGCATGCGCCCGATGCAGAGTTCCGCGAGGGGTTCCTGAATGCGATGGACGCCTCGCTGACCGAGAGGTTGGGCAAAGTTGAATGGGGCAAGGACGGGCCAGCTGAGATAGAGCGGCTGGATACCGGGCTCAGAGAGGATCTTGAGGCCTTTGCGCGCCGCGCGCCGGAAAAAGCAGCGGCGCTTTGGGCTGGCCACACCGATGAAACGGCGCCGGGGCCGGAGTTGCGGGCGGCGGTGCAAGCCCGCGAAGAAAAGGCGGATCGTGACGTCGCGGCCTACCAGGACGCCTTGGCCGAAAAACCGCCCATCATCGCCACGGGTGACTGGGTCACAACCGACAGCAATGTTGAACTGCGCCCTATCGCGGTGGCAACCGATCGGGGCATTCACACGGGCTATGAAGCCAATCTGCCGGGAGGGGTAAATGAGGTCACCTACTCGGAACGCACCTTCCCGAATTCTCGTGAAGCGCTGCGCCACGCCTTTGATTTCTACGAAGGGGCCGAGGAAGGCCTCGAGCTGGCGGTAAAGCGCGCGGCGGAAATTGACCGCGAGTTGGTGGAAGGCCCTGCCCGCGGACCGGAAGGGCTTGTCCTGGAACATCGCCCGCAACCCGAGTTTGCCCGGCCAGAGACCGCAATTTACGCGGGTGATGATGCGCAACTTGTCCTGACCCTTGGTCGGGACAGTGAAAACACCCGCGATCTGGCCGAGCGGCTGGTAGCCGATCCTGATTTCCGAAAAGTGGTGGCCGCGCACATCCCGGACGCAGAGGCCACGCTCGGCACCGGTCGTTTTGTCGATGGCGAAGGCTCTGCCGGATTTTTGCCCGACG
>JBDTQR010000296.1:0-4561 GCA_039932095.1 bacterium
CGGTCGATTTCTACAAAGGGCTGGAGGCGGAGACCGGGCTGAACCCCGGCTTCTATGTCGTGGGCAACCTCAGGATGGCGCAGCGGCCCGAGCGGATGGACGAGTACATGCTCTATTCCTCGGTCGCCGAAACCGCCGGGGTCTATCATGAGTTCCTCAGCCCGAAGGACATCAAGGACCGCTGGCCGCTGGTGCGGACCGATGACCTGCTGGGTGCGCTTTACCATCCGCAAGACGGCTACATCAATCCGGCCGATGTGACACAAGCCATGGCCAAGGGCGCGCGCCAGTTCGGTTGCACGTTTGAACGCAAGATTCAGGTCGACGGCTATCGCTGGACCGGCAGCGAATGGGTGGTGTCCTGCACCCGTATGGTCGAACAGGGCGGCAATCTGATCGCCGCGGACGACAAGTTCGAGATCGTGGCAGAGCATGTCGTCACTGCCACCGGCAACCATGCCCAACGCACCGCAAAACTGCTGGGCATCCGCATCCCGGCCATCCCGGTCGAACATCAGTATATCGTGACCGAACCCGATCCGATGCTGGTCGAATACCGCAAGACCCATGACCAGCACCCGGTGCTGCGCGACGCCGACGCCAAATGGTATGTCCGCGAGGAACGCGGCGGCTGGATCCTTGGCCCGTACGAAAAAGGTGCCCCGGCGCGGTTTCAATACGACGTCCCGGCCAGCTTTCGCGCCGATCTGTTCCCGCTGGATCTGGAGCGGATCGAGCAGGAATACATGTCCTTCATCCACCGCATCCCGTCGTCGGAAACTGTCGGGCTCAAGGACGATTTCAACGGCCCGATCTGCTACACTCCTGACGGCAATCCGCTGGTCGGCCCGGTGCCGGGCCTGCGCAACATGTGGCTGGCCGAGGGCTTTTCGTTCGGCATCACCGCCGCTGGCGGCATTGGCCACTACCTCGCCCAGATGATGGTGGCGGGCGAAGCCGAGATCGACATGGCCTCGCTGGACCCCAAACGCTTCGGCGGCTGGATGACCACCGAATACGCCTCGCGCAAGAATGAAGAATGCTACGATCACGTCTTCATCCTGCACCACCCGGATGAAGAACGCGAAGCCGCCCGCCCGCTGCGCACCTCGCCGGTCTACGACCGCCAGAAGGACCTCGGCGCGCAGTTCGGTCAGGTCAACGGCTGGGAACGTCCGATTTATTATGGCCCGCTGAACGCTCCGCAGGATTTCGACCATAACGCCCGCAGCTTCCGGCGCGGTGGCTGGTGGCAATATGCGGTGGATGAGGCGAAAGCGATCCGCGAGACCGCCGGGCTGATCGACGCCACGGCCTTCACCAAACACATCGTGCGCGGACCGGGAGCGACGGCGTTTCTTGACTGGTTCACCTGCAACGCGTTGCCAAAGGTCGGCCGGATCAACCTGACCTATGCGCTGACGCCGCAGGGCACGACGCGGACCGAATATACCATCGTGCGCAACGGCGAGAATGACTATTATCTGGTCTCCGCTGGCGCGTGGACTGCCTATGACGCTGATTTTCTGCGAAAATCAGCAGAAGACATGGCACCGACACTCGGTCCTGTCGAGATCCATGACGTCACCACGCAATGGGGCGTCTTCGCCTTGGCCGGGCCAAACAGTCGCAAGATCCTCGCCGAACTGATCAAGGACGCCGACCCTGCCACTGCATTGACGAACAAACGTTTTCCTTGGCTTTCGGCACGCCGGATCGAACTGGGCATGTGCCCGGTCAACGCGATCCGGGTGGCCTATACCGGCGAGTTGGGCTGGGAACTGCACCACCCGATCGAAATGCAGCGCTATTTGTGGGAGCAGCTTCTGGCAGCTGGCGCCAAACATGGCATGAAATTGGTCGGCGCTCGGGCCCAGAACTGGCTGCGACAAGAGAAATCCTACCGGGCGTTCGGGAATGAATTGGGCCGTGACGCCTCACCGCTGGAAGCCGCTCTGGACCGCTTTGTCGATCTGAAGAAAGAGTTCCAGGGCAAAGACGCGATGCTGGCCTTGGGCATCCGGTCGAAATGCTGCACCCTGCTGATCGACGGTCCCGCTGACACCGATCCCTGGGGCAAGGAAGCCCTGCTGCATGCAGGCGAGAAGGTAGGACGCCTGACCTCGGGCGGCTATTCGGTTGCCTTTGGCAAACAGATCGGCATGGGCTATGTCCGCCCCGATCTGGCCGAGGTCGGCACAAGGCTAAAGGTCAGGATGAACCGCGAATTGTGGGACGCCGTGGTGGTTGAAGACAGCCCCTACGACCCGACCAATGCCCGGATCAGGATCGACGGCTGACCACACTGTCAGGCCGCCGGCTCGTCCAGCGGCCAAACCTCAATCACACCATGTGCCACCGCGCAGGGCGACTGTGAAACCTTGGCGATGGCCTCAGCCAGACTGGTCGCCTCGATAACGGCAAATCCGGCGACCGGCAGCCCTGACGAAAGATAGGGGCCCTGGGTGATCTTCACCCCTGCTGCGTCGGGATTGCGCACCTGAACTGGCGGCCCGGCGATCCCCATCACCGCGCCCGCTGCAGTCAGCATGGCGTCATGGGCATGGGCCTCGGTGCGCACCTTGGCCGTAGTACGGTCATATCCCGCGCGGTCGCCGTAGCCTATCGTGACAAACTTTGCCATGTCTGGCCCTCCATCCCTGACAGATGGTGCCAATGCACGCCAAGTCAACCGCTCCAGCCCGGACCCGCCGTCATTGCACGAAGCGTGCCCAGTCCTGCGCTGACCCGCCAAACACGTTCAAATCGACCTTGCCAGGAATGCCCGGCACCGTGCCAGTGCCGCTGTATTGCCAGAAGCTCCATCCCTGCCTTGGATAGACCTCGCCCACGGGTGCCGCGACCGAGCGCAGCCAGAAGGTAACGCCGCTCAGCTGCCCCAGATCGTTGTCAGTGAAGAAATCCGGCGTCGAATACAGGATTGGACGCTGCCCATAGTGGCGGGTGACGGCGGCCAGGAAGATCCGCGCTTCGGCCCGGATTTCGGCCGCAGGGCGGCGGATGCGGCAGGTTGGCGAGGTCGGGGTCCATTCCATGTCCAGCACCGGCGGCAGTGCCGTCGGGTCACGCGGCACATGGGCGATGAACCAGCGGGCTTGCTCGATGGCAGGGCGGCAGTGGTAGAACAGGTGATAGGCCCCGCGCTTGACACCCGCCTCGGCGGAATGGGTCCAGTGGCTGGGGAACAGCGGATCAAAGCCGTCGCCACCCTCGGTCGCCTTGATGAAGACAAAGTTGACACCCGAACCGCGCGCCAGCTGCCAGTCGATGCCGGACTGATAGCGCGACAGGTCAACCCCATGCACCGCATAGCGCAGCGGGCGGTCGCCAATCGCCGGATGCGGTTTAAGATCGCCGAATTGCGGGGCAATCACCCGGACGGGAGCGGCGGCAACCGGACGGCTGGGCGTGGCCACTGTGTGACGTCCCGAACCACAGGCCGCAAGACTGAACGCAAGGATCACCGACACCAGAACTTTCATCGCCCGATCATGCCAAAGCCCCGCCGCCTTGTCACGGACCAACGCCGGGTGTCAGGCGACTTGCAGCGCCATCTCGTCCCAGGCGGCCAGGGCATGGGCGGCATACATCAGCGCCGGACCACCGCCCATCTGGACACACATCGCCAGCACCGCGCCAATCTCGGCCCGCGTCGCCCCCACCCGCGACAACGCATCGACATGCAGGTTGATGCAGGGCTCGCACCGTTGGGTGATCGCGATGGCCAGAGCGAGAAACTCGCGGGTCTTGGCGTCAAGCCCACCCTCTTCCATCGCCGCCTTGGACAGGGCGCCAAAGCCGCGGGCGGTTTCCGGGTTCAATTTGTGCAGTACGCGCAATTCCGCCCGGATCGCGGCGGTGGCTTCTTTGTAGGACATGACATCGCTCCTTTTGCCGCATCATGCCACGCTCCGTCGCGCCGGGCCTTGACCCAGATCAATCATATTCCATTACCGGAATATAACTGACCCGCCACCCAGACCCTGCAAGAATCCTGTGATCGCCAGATTGAAACCGCTTTGAATGCCGGCCTTTGCCCGGTTATGCTGATCCAAACAACAAGGGGGCCAAGATGGCAGAGTGGTGGCGTGGCTCGGTGACCTATCAAGTCTATCCTCGGTCGTTCCAGGATGACAACGGCGACGGGATCGGCGATCTGGCGGGCATCACCAGACGCCTGCCGCATATTGCCGATCTGGGCTGCGATGCGGTCTGGCTCAGCCCGATCTTCACCTCGCCAATGCTCGACATGGGCTATGACGTGTCCGACTATACCAATGTCGACCCGGTGTTCGGCACGCTGAAGGACTATGATACCCTGATCGCTGCCGCCCATAATCTGGGGCTCAAGGTGATCATCGATCAGGTGATGAACCACACGTCCGACAAACACCCGGCCTTTGTCGAAAGCCGCGCGTCGCGCGACAATGCGAAAAGCGACTGGTATGTCTGGTCCGACCCGCGCCACGACGGGACGCCGCCCAACAACTGGCTGTCGGTGTTTGGCGGATCAGCCTGGCAATGGGACGCGCGGCGCAAG
>JBDTQR010000297.1:0-4543 GCA_039932095.1 bacterium
GGTGAAGCTTGGCTTCTCGACTGGCTGGTGGCGCTCTTGGAAAGCCGCAGCGGCCCGATGTCGCCCTTGCAATCCGAAGCGCTCAAATCCGCCATCGCGCAAAACGGCAAGGCGCGCATCGGCCTGCGGAACTTCCGGGCGTTTCAGGAGCTCTTTGGCGATGTCGGCGACGGCCTCGATCTCGCGCAGCGCCTGCGGCAATGGGGCCCGGACGGCCGATATGGCTGGGTCTTTGGCGAGGCCAGCGAGCCGGTCGTGGATTTCACCAGCCATGATGTGACGGCGGTCGACCTCACCGAAATCCTCGATCTCGGTACCGAACGCACCGCTATCCTCGGCACGCTCTTCCGTCGCATCGAGATGCTCATTGAGGAGAAGCGCCCGACGCTGATCCTCATCGACGAGGCCTGGAAGGTCCTCGACGACGAATACTTCGCCAAGAAACTCGCCGAATGGCTGGTGACCGCGCGGAAGAAAAACGTCGTCGTGGTGATGATGACCCAGTTCCCCAGCCAGATCCGCGGCTCAAAGGCGCGGTCAATTCTGGAGGCGTTGCCGAACCAGCTCATGTTCCCGAACGGCGAAGCCTCCAGTGCCGACTACGACAGCTTCCGGCTGACCGATGGCGAGTTGGACTTCGTGCTGAACCCGATCCCGGGTCAGCGCTTGCTGCTGTCGCGATCCCCGCGCGGCTCCACCGTGCTCAACGTCGATCTCAAGCCCCTCGGGCCTTTGCTGACCGCTCTTGGCGGTGGCCAAGCCGGGCTCAATGCCTTCGGCGCCGGTTATGCCGCGCGCCAGAAATTCTGGAAGGAATGATAGTCCAATGAAATCAATATATTACATAACCTTCATTATGCGATATCGCTTTGCAGCGATCATGACGGTCGCATCGGTCAGTCTTTCCGCCTGTTCCGGAGTCCCTATCGCCAAGACCAACTGCTGGGCCAGCGCTGGTTCAACTGTGACGACTTCCACCAAGGGCGCAAGCCCGGATGCGGGCCTTGTCTCTCGCGGCAACACGTCGGGCCTTGATGTCATTCCCTGCCGGTAAATCCCAACGATCTGTCAGAGTACTCGCCCTGGCAACTGCGGCGCTGCCCTTCATGGCGGCGGCGCAGGGCGTGCCAATTGTCGATCCGAAGTCGATCATCCAGCACGGCCTCGAGATCGCGCAGATGTCTTATCTGACCGGCGCGCGGGAACTTGAGGCCGACAAGAAGCGCCGCATCGACGCGTTGCACCAGGAGCAGCTCGACGCGCTGGATGCCACGCTGGCGATGATGACCGGTAAGACCCCGTGGATCGGCGATCTGGAAATCCTTCCCGGGGCCGAGGCGGAAGTCCTCTATGCGGTCGAGGACAACAACCCCTATGCCGACCGCCTCTTTGGCGATGCCAAGACCAGCATCGAAGAGATGATCGTGGCGACGGCCCAGAAATACGCAGGCCACCCCGGCCTTGCCCGCGCCGGGCTGAACCCGGTCGAGTTCCGCATCTGGTTCCAGAGTCTGGTGAAGCAGGAGTCCGGGTTTTCCATCGGCGCCCGCAGCCCGGTTGGAGCGTTTGGTCTGACGCAAGTCATGCCGGACACGGCCAAGGATCTCGGCATCTACCCCGCCTATTACGATGATCCGATGCTACAGCTTGACGGTGGAGCGCGGTATTTCCTGACGCAACTGAACAAGTTCGGCTCTGTGCCGCTGGCGCTTGCCGCTTACAACGCGGGCCCCGGCAATGTCACCAAATATGGCGGCATCCCACCCTTTGAGGAAACCCAAAACTACGTCATCCGCATCACCGGGTTCTTCAACGCCTATGCGGGCAAGATCACTGGTGTCGATCAGGTCGGCACTTTCGATCCGCGGGACATGGCCATCGCTGAGGCGAGCAACACATCTGACGCGGGGCTGCACTATGGCATGCATGCCAGCGTGGAGATCGAGGCGTCGCTGAAGCGGCTGCGCTCCATCATCGAACGCATTCCCACAACCAAGTCGGCCAAGGAGGCGCTGGATCTCAACAGCTATGCACGGGCCGAAGCGGTCCGCATCGGGCTGATGGTCGAGCGGGTCAAAGCGGCGCGCGTAAAGGTCGATCAGGCCCGTTACGCGCTTTGGCTGCAGGCCTATGCCATCGACGCAACATTCATCAAAGTAAGGGCAGGTTCCGAATGATCACCTCACACCTCCGGGGCCTACGCGCCCCTCTTCTGTCCGTAGCGCTTTTGTCGCCGGTCCCTGCCCTCGCCCAAGGTGTTCCGACCATTGACCTCACCAGCATCGCCAAGATCGGCGAGGTGCTGACCGAGGCCAAGCTGCAGGTGAAGGAGATGATCGCGTCCAACTTGAAGTTGGACGAACAGATCCTGAAGCAGATCGAACAGATCGCGACGCTGAAAGCGCAGCTGGACGCCCTGCGCAACGGCTTGACGCTGGAGGCCCTGGGCATTCCAGACCCTGATACCTTCTTCGACGACATCTTGCCCGATGTGGCCGATCTGACCGGCGGGCTGATTGCGGCCAAGGGTGGTAGCTATGCCCTGATGACCACCTCCGGCAAGGTCGGGGGCAAGCCCGCCGCGCAATATGTCTCGGAGTTCTTTGCCTCGGCGGGGCTGGATGTGGCCACCGTCGATACTTTGGCCAAAAGCGACGACGCCGGTGCGGCCCGGATCGGCACCCAGGCCAATACAGCCGCTTTCCTGTCGGCCGCGGCAGAAACGTCTTCGGTCAAGGCCTCAGAAAGCCTCGAGCGGGTCCATGACCTCGTACAGGACATTCCCGATACCGAAGGCCTGAAAGAGGCAATCGATCTGAACACCCGCGTCACGGCGGAGCTGTCGATTGCACTCGCCAATATCTGGAACATGGAATCCGCCCAGCTGATGGGCATGGGCGAGGCCGGTGTCATGGATGCCGCCACCGCCGCTGAAGAGCAGAAGTTCATCAAGGTCCTTGGGGGAGAATGACGATGCAACACATCAATCTTGGTCGGGCGCTTGGCGTGGCATTGGCGGTGATGCCCCTGATTTCCGGGGCGGTAGTGGCTGAGACAACCCCTGCCCCAGCGGACACTGAGCAAGAAGAAGCGTTTCTCAGCGTTCTGCCGAAGATCGAAGTGCCCGAAGACGTTCAGCCAATCCCGGGGGCGGTGAACGAGGAGTTTCGGAACTGTCAGGCCTCTTGGCCGGCAGGCTATGAGCTGGCGAGGTCGGGCCCCGAGGCGCGGGCGTTGCGTGATATCTACGGCCTGGTCCGCGTGCGGAACGTGATTGAAACGCAGGACTGCGGTTGCGCAGGCAAAGTGGCGAACTGGGAAGATGTTGAAGCCGTCGCGGCGGCACTTCGTGATCAGTACGGCGTTGAAAAGCTCAGCTGGCAGCAGACGAAGGCGATTGCGGATGAGGCCTCAACTCTGACGGCAATCGCCGAGACCATGTGTGGCGGCAGCTTCTGATGGACAGCGTCTCGACCATCCTGACAACTCTGGACACGGCCATCACCTCCGCCGGGCGGCAGTATTTTGAGGCAACGGCTGGCGCTATCGGGCCAATCTACACGACCCTGCTCGCCCTCCTGTTGGTCATGGTCGGGATCAACTCGGCCTTGAATGTCTACCGGATTTCCATGCGCGACGCGGTTCAACTGTCGTTCCGCATTGTCATGGTCCTGATGTTCGGGTTGACCTGGTCGAACTTCACCCAGATCTACGATGCTGCCAGCAACGGCCTCAGCGCCCTTGCCCTCGAATACTTCCGTTTGGGCGGCAGTGGCGTCGGGGCATCCGCGACAGCGGCGATGGATGACATGGCGAACATGATGGCCGGCAACGTGGACTCCGTGTCTTCGGCGATGTCGTCCATTATGCGCGGCTTCGTGGCTGCTGTCCTTTACGTCGTCCTCGGCGTGTTGATGGCGGTCTATGTCTTCATCGTCGGTTTCTCGAAGCTGATGATCGCCTTCCTTCTCGGGGTTGCACCGATCGCCATCGGCGCCACGATATTCGAGAAGACCAAGGGCATGTTCGAGGCATGGCTCTCGGCGATGATTGGCTACTTGATGTATCCGGTCGCCTCAGCAGGCGTCATCGTGGCCGTGGTCACTGTGGCGCATGACGTTTTTCGCGAGACAAAAGATGTGACCGACCTCGGCTCCATCCTCGGCTTCTTTGTCATCGTCTTCGTCGGCATCTTTGCCCTGATGGCGATCCCGAACGCTGTGACCCACATCACCGGCCAGATCAGCCTTGCCAGTTTTGCGCCACAAGCGCTGCGGATTGCGGGCAAGCCGCTGGAAAGGGCCTCCGACTATTCAGCGCGGCGGATGAACGAAGTCCGCTCAGGCTTCATGCACGGCAAAACCGAGCACCACCATTTGCGTGATCAGTCACGGTCTGATGCCGAGCGCGGCCAGGCGGCCCGCCAGCGGATAGGCCAGTTTATCCGCGACACCTGATCAGCCGCTCAGAAGGCGCGCAATTCCCCATTTTCCGGAGCAAGACGATGACAGGTTCACCCCCTGAATTGAGAAGTTTTCTCGAA
>JBDTQR010000298.1:0-4539 GCA_039932095.1 bacterium
CTTTTCAGATGCAAATGGCCCGCCAGTCCGGCGGGCCATCGAGATTATAGGGCGACCTCAATACCCCTTGGGGCGCGGCCACGGCATGGTGAACTGGGCACCGCGGTTGACAAAGCGATAGCGCCAGAAGTGGAACCACAGCGACACCACGATGTAGAACACGATCATCGCCACCAGTTGCGTGCCATAGCCAAGGAACACCGCAAAGAACGTCACCGCGCACAGCGCCAGCAGCACCAGTGCCGGCACCGGGTGGAACGGATGCTCATAACCGCGCTTGATGCTGCCCATCGGCCATTTGCGGCGGAACAGGATCATGTTCAGCGGCATGAAAGTGTATTCCAGCAGCCCCGACAGGATCGAGAAGGTGATGATCTGATCCAGCGGCAATTGCGTCGCAAACAGGCAGGCAATCGGCACCAGAAAGATGATCGAACGATAGGGTGTGCGGTAGGTCGGATGCACCGCGCCAAACCAGCCGGGCAGATAGCGGTCGCGCCCCATGGCAAACCACGCCCGCGAGGCGTCGTTGATACAGCCATTGGCCGAGGCGAGGGTGGCAAACAGCGTACCGATCCCCAACAGCACCATCAGGAACTTCGACCCCGTCATCCGTGCCGCATCAAACAGCGGCACACCCGAGTTGCCGAGGTATTCCCACGGCATCAGCCCGACACAGACCCACCAGGTCAGCGTCGCCGCGATGATCAGCGTCATGATCCCGGCCAGGGTGCCGAACGGCAGGGCGCGGGCGGGCGAGCGGACCTCTTCGGCCGCCTGCGTCGTGCCTTCGATCCCAAGATAGTACCACAGGCCGAAATGCATCGCTGCCAGTACTCCAAGCCAACCATAGGGCAGGGCGGCCTGACCGCTCATCAACTGGGCATGTTGCAGGCTGAACGTGCCATGGTCGCCCAGGGTCATCACGAACAGCACGATGATCGAGGCAAAGGCAATCGCGGTGATCACCAGATTGAAGGTCAGCGTCGCCAGCACGCCGCGATAGTTCAGCCAGGCCAGGAACAGGATCGCCAGGATGATGAACGGCTTGTCGTTCAGCGTGCCCTCATAGCCCGACATGCCCGCCACCGTCTGCACCAGATAGCCGACGGTCCAGGCATTTGCCGCCTCCAGCATGGTATAGGCGAACACCAGATAAAGGCCGACATTGAACGCCATCAGCGGCCCGACGATATGCTTGGCCTGGGTATATTGCCCGCCCGCCGCCGCGACGGTCGAGGTGACTTCGCTGTCGATCATGGCGACGCAGGTGTAAAGGATGCCCGCGAACCAGCAGGCGATCAGCGAGGCATAGGCGCCGCCCTTGCCGACGCCAAAGTTCCAGCCCATGTATTCGCCGACCAGAACGATGCCGACGCCCAACGCCCAGACATGGGCCGGACCCAGCACGCGCAGCAGGCCGACCTTGGTGCCATGCGGCCCCATGCCGTCACGGGTCGCCGAGGTGATGTCGAAATCCGTCATCTCACGCCCCCCTGTGCTGTTCTTCGGTCATCGCTTCCAACTCGCCCTCGCGGGACGATGTCAGAACCTCTTCCGAATAGGTCTGATCGGTCTTGATCCAGTCCAACACGACCAGAACGGCAAACAGCGCCGACAGCGCCCAGGCCGCATATTCCGCGTAATCCCACGCCTGCATCGCTATTTCCCCTTCCCGTCGAATTTCTCATTGATCACATCGCGGTATTCGGTTTCCGAATAGCGCAGCATGATGACGTAATAACCGACGATCACCACGATCATCGCGATCAGGTTGAAGGCGGTAAAGCTGTAGTCAAAGCGCGCCGTGATGGTCTCGGCTGCCGAGGCCGCATCGGGATAGCCAAGCTGGTTCCACTTTTCGACCATGGCGGCATTCTGGCCCAGGCTCTCCCAGGTCGGGTTTTCCACCGGGTTGGGCACCTTGCTTGCGCCGGCCAGCTTCATCCAGGTCGGCAGGTACAGTGTGACGATGGTCAGCACCAGAACCACCAGAACGTCGATGAACTGGCTGGCCTTGCTTTGGATCGGCGGGGTGTATTTGGCCATAACCCTACCTCCGCGCCGCACGGGCTTCATCAAGGAACTTGATGTCGAGCCCATACATGAAATCGCGGTCTTCGCGGTAATGCTTCAGCATCGCCATGATCGCCGCCGTGTTGAACACCAGGATGATCGCGCCGCCAATCAGCAGCACCACCCGCGCCCCCCCGCTGGGGGCCAGGTTCCAGGTTGCTATCGCAACAAAAATCACCGCCAACCACAAGCCGACCACGAAACCCCAAGCGATGCGTACATCGCTGCGGTGCATGGCGTCTATTCTTTGATCAAGTTCCGACATGTCCCCTCCTAACGGCCTAATTTTTGGTCAGGCAGGCCGCATTCCCTTTGCTTTGTGGCAAATTTTTTTTCTCTAAGGAAACATGGCCTGCGACATTATGTCAAGCAAACTCTGCGGCTTATCTGGGGGCTAATTACCCCGAGGTTAAAAAAGTTTCTTCACAGTTGAACTCCGATTTTTTCAGTGCTAGCCTTGGTCAAACCGCGACAGGAGGCGAATCCATGTGTGGCATCGTTGGACTATTCATCAAGGACAAGGCGCTGGAGCCGCAGTTGGGTCAGCTGCTGACCGACATGCTGATCACCATGTCCGACCGCGGCCCCGACAGTGCGGGCATCGCGATCTATTCCGGCGCAGGCGAGGGCCGGGCCAAGATCACCGTGCAGTCCGCCAATCCGAAAAAGGACTTCGAAAACCTTGACGCCGACCTGCATGACGCCCTCGGCCAGCCGGTGTTGCTGCTGCTGAAGGACACCCATGCCGTGCTTGAGGTCCCTTTGGACCAGCTGGACGCAGCCCGCTCGGCCCTGGCCCAGCTTCGCCCCGCCCTCAAGGTGATGAGCGCGGGCGAAAGCATTGAAATCTTCAAGGAAGTCGGTCTGCCACGCGATGTGGCCAACCGCTTTGGCGTGTCCAGGATGGGGGGCACCCATGGCATCGGCCACACCCGGATGGCCACCGAAAGCGCGGTCACCACGATGGGCGCGCATCCGTTCTCGACCGGGTCGGACCAGTGCCTTGTCCACAACGGCTCGCTCAGCAACCACAATTCGGTCCGCCGCGACCTGAAACGCGCCGGCATGACCTTTGAAACCGAGAATGACACCGAAGTCGCCGCCGCCTTCATCAGCCACAAACTGCATGAAGGTGCCGCGCTCGGTGATGCAATGGGCGCGACACTGACCGACCTCGACGGGTTTTTCACCTTCGTCGTCGGGACGAAAAATGGCTTCGGCGTGGTCCGCGACCCCATCGCCTGCAAACCCGCCGTGATGGCCGAAACCGACCAATATGTCGCCTTCGGTTCGGAATACCGCGCCATGGTCGGCCTGCCCGGCATCGACACCGCCCGGATCTGGGAACCTGAACCTGCCACCGTCTATTTCTGGGAACGCTGATCCATGCAAACGTTCGACCTTGCCGCCCAAGGCCTGCGCACGCTGAATTCCACCCTGCACGGCCTGAAAGGCCAGACCAACGAAACCGAGTGGGAGGTCGTCAATCCCAAAGGTGCCCATGCCATTGCGGCCGGGGTCGATGCAGCCATCGATATCACCGTGCGCGGCTCCACCGGCTATTACTGCGCGGGGATGAACAAGCAGGCGACGATCCGGGTCAAAGGCTCTGCCGGACCGGGGGTGGCCGAAAACATGATGTCGGGCACGGTGATCATCGACGGCGATGCCAGCCAATATGCGGGGGCGACCGGACGCGGCGGACTTTTGATCATCAAGGGCAACGCCTCGTCGCGCTGCGGCATCTCGATGAAGGGCATCGACATCGTGGTCCACGGCAACATCGGCCATATGTCCTGCTTCATGGCGCAATCCGGCAACATGGTGGTGCTGGGCGATGCAGGTGAGGCACTCGGCGACTCGCTCTACGAAGCGCGGCTGTTCGTGCGCGGCTCGGTGAAATCCCTCGGTGCCGACTGCATCGAAAAGGAGATGCGCCCTGAACATCTGGCGCTGCTGGCCGACCTGCTGCAACGTGGTGAGGCCGACGGCAAAGCCAGGCCGGAAGAGTTCAAACGCTACGGCTCGGCCCGCAAGCTTTACACGTTCAGCGTCGACAACGCGGCCGCTTACTGATGCCGGCCCAGCCCCGCCGCCACCAGATCCATTTGCATAGGTTTGCAAGATTTTTCAATGGCTTTCGCGCCTTCAGCGCCGCGCCCAAAGGTGACGAATGACCGATTTCCCCCACACCCCGCCGAAACAGTCGTGGACCTTCTCCAATGACGTCAACGCCGAGATCCGCCGCGCCGCTGCCACCGGCATCTACGACATCCGCGGCGGCGGCTCCAAACGCCACCTGCCGCATTTCGACGACCTGTTGTTCCTCGGCGCCTCGATCTCGCGCTATCCCCTCGAAGGCTACCGCGAGAAATGCGCCACCGATGTCTGGCTCGGCACCCGCTTTGCCAAAAAACCGATCCACCTTGACATCCCGGTCACCATCGCCGGCATGTCGTTCGG
>JBDTQR010000299.1:0-4534 GCA_039932095.1 bacterium
ATGGCTCGGACAGCCCGGCCTCGGCGGCGCGGGAGATCGCGTTCTTCTTCTCGGAACTTGAACTGGTTGGCTGACAGAAAAACGGCCTTGGGGACGCAGGTTGCCAAGGCCGTTTTGTTTTCGGAATGCGAGAGACGTGAAGAGTTTCCACGCGTGAAAACTTATTATTATCATTTTATATCAATAGGTTGTTGGATTCTGTTAACCTGATTTTAACTTCCGATCAGCGCTTGACCACCACCCCGAACAGGTTCAGGGCCGCCTCGAGTTCCGAATTGGTTTTCGATCCGGTTTCAGCGACCAGCGCATCAAAACGCAGTCTGAGCGCCTTTTTCTCGTCACCCTTGCAGTCGTTCCACGGCCGGCCTTGCAAGGCCATTTCCACGACGTAATAGACAATGAAATGCGGGGCGTGGCCAGCCAGCAGCCATCGACGGTAAGCCTCATGCGTGCCCAAGGCGTGAAGCTGTTCGGCCGAGGTTATGCCGGCTTTGGCGAATTGCGCCTCGGTGGCTGGGCCGAGATTGCGAATGGCAGAAATCGGTGTGGGCATGGCAGCTCAGACTCGCTTGTCGTTCTGATCAATGCCGCGCCGCAGACCCCAAGTCAAACCATGCAGAAGAGGATCAGATCGATGCCCAGTCCTTGATCTGCGGTTTGGCGGGGGGGACCGTCCCGCTGTTCTGCTGCGGCGCCGGGGCGGACTGGCCCTGTTGCTGCTGGGTCGATTTACTGTCGCCTTGTTGCGACGCACCATTACTCGCCATCGTCTTGCTCCGTTTGCCTGCTTCTTGGGCGTTCTGCCCTATTGTTGCACCATGAACCTGTCACGAGCCTGAATTGGGGCCGGGGCAGGGTATCATTTGGGCGATTTAGGTGGGCCTTCGGGCGAATGCAATGTCAAAGCAAGACGTTAGCGGTCACATGTCGTTGGGTAACGGTAAATTTACGCTGACCCGGGCCAATAGACGCCTGACCGTAGCAAGTTGAACGCGGTTCATCGTCTGGAAGGAGAGACCACGCCTATGGCATAGCCGTGGGCCCACAGCTTTTAAAACGCTTTGATCTGCGCTTTCCAACCGGAAAAGGAGGTTTTGGCTGTTCATCACCCGGAAAACCCCGCGCCGCTAAAAGCGGTTTGAGAACGCTTTTGCCCGAAAATCAACCATGCGCTGCTTGACGATCCCTTTGGGCGGGATAGTCTGGCGCCAACAGACTTGTGGATAGGCATGATTTTGAACGACATGACGCTGACGTATAATCAGGTGCAAGCGGACGTTTTGCGCCATCTCAAGTCGACGTTGGGGAAAGATGCCCCAAATGCGAGCGTTTTTGATTGGCGCATGGCGCTGAGCTACGCGATTCGCGACCGAATCGTCGAGCCATGGTTCACCTCGACCCGGCGGACCTGGGCCGAGGATCGCAAACGGGTTTACTATCTGTCGATGGAGTTCCTGATCGGGCGTCTGTTGGAGGACGCGACGGTCAACCTTGGGCTGCGCGATATCGCGGTCGACGTGATGGCCGGGTTTGGCCAGGATTTCCGCACGATCGTCGAGGATGAGCCGGACGCCGCGCTTGGCAATGGCGGGCTGGGCCGACTGGCAGCATGTTTCATCGAGTCGATGGCAACGGTGGGCTGCCCTGGCTACGGCTATGGCATCCGCTACGAACACGGGCTGTTCCGCCAGAAGTTCAACAACGGCATGCAGATGGAGGTGCCGGAGGACTGGCTCTTGCACCGCAATGCCTGGGAGTTCGAGCGGCCGGAAAGCTCCTATACCATCGGCTTCAAGGGCGACGTCGAAATCATCGACGGGCGTGAGCAATGGGTGCCGGGCGAGGCAGTCTATGCCCAGGCCTATGACACGCCGGTGATCGGCTGGCAGGGCAAATGGGCCAACACGTTGCGGCTGTGGAGTGCCAAGCCCACGAAGATCTTCGATCTGGAACGCTTCAATCACGGTGATTTCGCAGCTGCCGCCGAGCCGGAGGCTTTGGCGCGGACGCTGAGCCGGGTGCTCTACCCCGATGACACCACCTATCAGGGCAAGGAATTGCGCCTGAAGCAGGAGTTCTTCCTGACCTCGGCGGCGTTGCAGGACATCATCCGCCGCTTCATGACCAAGCATGATGACCTGACGGCACTGCCGAAATACGTGGCGATCCAGATGAACGACACCCATCCGGCGATTGCCGGGCCGGAACTGGTGCGGCTTTTGGCCGACGATCATGGAATGGAGTTCGACACCGCCATCGCGACGGCCCAGGCCTGTCTGGGCTATACCAACCACACCCTGCTGCCCGAGGCGCTGGAGCGTTGGGCGACGTTCACCTTCGGCAACGTGTTGCCGCGCCACATGCAGATCGTCGAGCGGATCGACGCCTGGCACAAGGACACCTACCCGACGCGGCCGCATTATGTCGGCATCGTCAAGCACCATGAAGTCAGGATGGGCGAACTGGCCTTCATCATGGCACACAAGGTGAATGGTGTATCGGCGCTGCATTCCGATCTGGTGAAAGAGAACCTGTTTCCCGAGTTGAACACGCTGCATCCCAAGCGGATCGTCAACCAGACCAATGGTGTCACGCCGCGCCGCTGGTTGAAGATGTCGAACAAACCGCTTGCCAGCCTGATCTCGCAGACGATCGGCGATGGCTGGGAGGACGATCTGGACCGCTTGCGCGAGTTGGAGCCGCATATCGAGGGTGAGGCGTTCCGCAGCGATTTCCATGCGGCCAAGCGGTTGAACAAGGTGGCTTTGGCGAAGTGGATCAAGGACCAGAGCCATATCGTGGTCAGCCCGGATGCGCTGTTCGATGTGCAGATCAAGCGGATGCATGAATACAAGCGGCAGTTGTTGAACATCCTGCAGACCGTGGCGCATTGGAACCAGATCAAGGCGGCGCCGAAGGCGAGCTGGGTGCCGCGGGTCAAGATTTTCGGCGGCAAGTCGGCGCCGGGCTATATGGTCGCCAAGGAGATCGTGCATCTGATCAACGACGTGGCCAATGTCATCAACAATGACGCCGAAACGGGTGACCGGCTGAAGGTGGTGTTCCCGCCGAATTACAATGTGTCGATGGCCGAGCATCTGGTGCCGGCAGCGGATCTGTCAGAACAGATCTCGACCGCGGGGATGGAGGCGTCGGGCACCGGCAACATGAAGTTCATGATGAACGGCGCGCCGACGATTGGCACGCTGGACGGTGCGAATGTGGAGATCCTGCGCGAAGTCGGGGCGGAGAATTTCTTCCTGTTCGGCATGACCACCGAAGAGGCGCATGACCGGCGCGAGGTTGCAGATCAGTCGCGGCTGGCGATCGAGGCCAATGCGCCGTTGCAGAAGGTGTTGAAGCAAATCTCGGAGGGGCGGTTCTCGCCAATGCAGCCGGATCGCTATCACGGGCTGGTCCATCGGATCTGGCATCATGATTATTTTCTCGTCGCGGCGGACTTTGCGGCTTACGATAAGGCACAGTCGCAGGTTGATGCGGCGTTTGCCGACCGGGAGACCTGGGTCAGGATGGCAGCGATGAACACGGCACGTTCCGGCTTCTTCTCGTCCGACCGGACCATCCGCAGCTATATGCAGGACATCTGGAATATCCCCTCTGCCTTGTAAGGAGACTACATGACTAGGGCACACCTCGACCACGGCACGGCGCTGGCGATCATCGAGGGGCGCCATGGCGATCCCTTTTCGGTTCTTGGGCCGCATCAGGACGGTGCGGCCTGGGTGGTGACGGCCTTTGTGCCGGGGGCGGAAAAGCTTTGGGTGCTGGGCGGCAAAGGGGTGAAGCCGGTTGAGGCCGAGCCCGTGGTGGGGTTTGACGGGTTGTTTCAGGCCGATCTGCCGAAGAACATCGACTACCGGCTGAAGGCCGAGGGGCATGGCACGGTGTGGGAGTTCGAGGATCCGTTCCGCTTTGGCCCGGTGCTGGGCGAGATGGACGAATATCTGCTGGGCGAGGGTACTCACAAACGGATCTGGCAGGTGCTGGGCGCGCATCTGATTACCCATCAGGGGGTTGAGGGCGTCCATTTTGCGGTCTGGGCGCCGAATGCCGCCCGGGTGTCGGTGGTCGGTGATTTCGATATCTGGGACGGTCGGCGCCATCCGATGCGCCGGCGCGGGGCCACGGGTGTGTGGGAGACCTTTGTGCCCGGCCTGCGCGATGGCACAAGTTACAAATATGAAATCAGGGCGGCCAATGGGGCTGTGATGCCGCTGAAAGCCGATCCGGTCGGCTTTGGCTCGGAACATCCGCCCGCCAATGCCTCGGTGGTGCGCGACATCCGGCCGCGCAAATGGACTGACGACAGTTGGATGAAAGCGCGCGGCAAGGCGCAGACCATCGAAGCGCCAATCTCGGTCTATGAGGTGCATCTGGGGTCGTGGAAGCGTGCGCCGGGCAACCGGATGCTGTCCTATCTGGAACTGGCCGAGCAGCTGGTCGACTATGTCGCCGACATGGGCTTTACCCATATCGAGCTGATGCCGGTGTCGGAATATCCGTTTGACGGCTC
>JBDTQR010000300.1:0-4496 GCA_039932095.1 bacterium
CGTCGACGAGCGATAGACAACGCAGCCATTGAACGGCTTGATCAGACTTTCCCTAAGGAAGGTGGAAGGCATCAAGGCTCGATTTCGTGATCCGGGAGCTGGGACCAATTCGGAAATCAGGCTTTTAATGTCAAATGGCTTCGGGTGGCTTATCGCTGCAGCGAGCCTGAAAGGGGGAGAGGATGGCGAGCGGATGGTTCTTTAGGCCCAAAACCGCAGGCGAAACGCATCGAGCCGGGCCGGTGGCACCGCTTCGGGATAGCCGATCTCATCAAGACTGTGCTGCAGGGGCCGTGCGGGATCTCCGGACCGGTCAGGCCAGACCGCCAGGCCCTGCAACGCCAGCCGCCGCCAGTCAAACCGCCGTCCGGGATCGGCCTTGCGCATCGGGGCCAGGTCGGAATGGCCGATCACACCCTGCGCCGGGATGTGCCACCGCGCCATGATCTCGGGCAACAGCGCCTCAAGTGCCGCCATCTGCGCCTCGGCAAAGGGCTGATTGCCGGGATTTGCCAGTTCGATGCCGATGGAGGCAGAGTTGACATCGCTCACCCCGCCCCATCCCCCCGCCCCGGCATGCCAGGCCCGGCGGTGTTCCGGCACCAAAGCCTCGACCACGCCCGCCTCGGAAATCAGCCAATGCGCCGACACTTCGGCCAATGGATCACACAGTCGCGCCCGCGCCTCAGCACAGGTTGCCATGCCGGTGTAATGGATCACAATCAGCGTCGGCTGCACTCCGCCGCGCCGCTCGCCATGATTGGGCGAGCCTTCCCGCGTCACTGCAACGCAGCGCGGAACGGCCGCGGGTCCCAGTCACAGGCAAAGCCGTCGCCATCCGGATCCAGAGCCTTGGGGTCCTTCTGCGGCCCGCCGCTTGCCAGAAACGCCTGCTGCGCCAAGTCGGACGAAGTATATTTGGCGCAAGCGCCCTTTACATTCGTCAGATAGAACGACGGCCGTGAATAAAGCTTCACCCCGACCGGATTGTTGGTCGCAATCGCATATTGCGCCAGATTGGGCCCGGAATCGCCCGACCGTTGTGGCAATGCGCCCGGCTGAATGACGACATATTGCGCCCGGTTCGCCTCGATCCGCGCCGCGTCGCTGGCAATCGTCTCACGGTTGGTCACCGCCGAGAAATCCTGTTCATCCGACACACCGCCCGTGACGAAACCCATTTCGGCCGTGGTTTCCTGAATGCCCGCCGGCGCATTGCCTCGCGGCCGCTCACCGCTTGCGGGGAGGTCCGCCGTCGGGGTGCCACCACCCAAAGCCATCGGGTCCAATGGTGCCCCATAAGACCCGGCCGCCGGTGCCGTCGTCCCCGCCTCCGCCGCGTCGATCGCCGAGGCAACTCCGGCGGTCGAAAACTCGGTCGGTCCTGTCGCGGGTGCGATGGGCTGGCTGACTGGCGGACGGGCGGTGCTGTTGTGGATATAGGTGTTGTAATCCTCAAAACCCGGACCGGACTCCGGCACCTTTGGCCCGCAGGCCGCCAGACCGCACAACATCATCACCACAAAAGGTGCACGCATCACTATTTGCCCCAACCGCTTTTCTCGTTGCCCGCCCTTACCACCATTTCGCGGCCTTTGCCATAAAGCCCGCAGCCTGTTCAAGAACATAAGCGTGATTGAGCAGGTCGCCCTCTTGCCAAGGCCGCCCGATCAGTTGCAGCCCCAGGGGCAAGCCCTTCTTGTCCAGCCCCACCGGCACCGAAATCCCCGGCAGACCCGCCAGATTCACCGTCACCGTGAACACGTCGTTCAGATACATCGCCACCGGATCGGCATCTGCCATTTCGCCCAGGCCAAAGGCCGATGAGGGCGTCGCAGGTGTCAGGATCGCATCGATCCCGGCAGCAAAGGCCAGTTCGAAATCGCGCTTGATAAGCGCCCGCACCTTGCGCGCCCGGTTGTAATAGGCGTCATAGAACCCGGCTGACAACACATAGGTCCCCACCATGATCCGCCGCTGCACTTCCGGCCCGAAGCCCTCGGCCCGGGTCTTTTCATACATCTCGGTGATGCCATCGCCCGCCGCCAAGGCAGCCCGGTGACCATAGCGCACCCCGTCATAGCGGGCGAGGTTGCTCGACGCCTCGGCAGGTGCGATCACGTAGTAGGCCGGCAAGGCGTATTTGGTATGCGGAAGCGAGACATCGACAATCTCCGCCCCGGCGTCGCGCATCATGGCAATCCCTTCTTGCCACAACGCCTCGATCTCGCCTGGCATGCCGTCCATCCGGTATTCCTTGGGAATCCCGATCTTCTTGCCGCGAATGTCGCCGGTCAGCGCCGCCTCGAAATCCGGCACTGGCAATTCGGCCGAGGTCGAATCCTTCGGATCATGCCCCGCCATCGCGCCCAGCATGATCGCCGCATCGCGCACCGATTTGGTCATCGGCCCGGCCTGATCCAATGACGAGGCAAACGCCACGATCCCCCAGCGGCTGACCCGGCCATAGGTCGGCTTCAGCCCGACAATCCCGGTAAAGGCCGCAGGCTGGCGGATTGACCCGCCAGTATCGGTTCCAGTCGCCGCCAGACACATGTCCGCCGCGACAGCCGAGGCAGAGCCCCCCGAAGACCCGCCCGGCGTCAGCGCCGCGGTGTCATTGCCGCGCCGCCACGGGTTGATGACATTGCCATAGCATGAGGTCTCATTCGACGACCCCATGGCAAATTCGTCCATGTTCAACTTGCCCAGCATCACCGCCCCGGCCCCGAACAACCGGCTGGTCACGGTCGACTCGTATTCCGGCACGAAGCCTTTCAGAATGTTCGACCCGGCCTGCGACGGCACCCCCTTGGTACAGAACAAGTCCTTGATCCCGAGAGGAATCCCGCACATCGCCGGGGCCTCACCACCCGCAATCCGCAAATCCGCCGCCCGCGCCTGATCCAGCGCCACGTCCGGCGTCTTGTGGACAAAGGCGTTCAGCCCGTCGCCCGCATCCATTGCCACCATGCAGGCCATGGTCAGATCAACCGCCGAAAGCTCGCCCCCGCGCAGCGCATCGCGCGCCGCGGCAATCGTCAACTCGTTCGCGTTCATTCCACCACCTTCGGCACTGCAAAGAAGCCTTCCCGTGCGTCCGGCGCATTGGCGAGGATCTGGGTCTGAATGTTGCCATCCGTCACCACGTCCGCCCGCCGTTTCAGCCGCATCGGCGTCACCGACACCATGGGCTCTATCCCGGTCACATCGACCTCGTTCAACTGCTCCATGAAGTCCAGAATGCCCGACAACTGGCCCACCAGCCTTGGCAAGTCAGCCTCGTCAACCCGGATCCGGGCGAGTTTCGCCACGCGGCGGGCGGTGTCGATGTCTATGGACATGGGGGCCTCTTCAGGACAGATCGGCCCCCATTTAGCCGCCCGCCGCCCGCGCCGCAAGCGGATCGCGTCAGCGGGCCGTGGCCAACCGCAATTCCATGTGCCTCACCGCGTTCAACACCCGGTCGGTTTGCAACTGCGCCATCATGGTCATTTTCAGCTGGGTCGACACGATGGCAAACACCGCGGCCGGCAGACCCCATCGCAGCGCGCCCACGGCGTCATCGGTGTGGAAAAACCGCCATGCCATCCACATCGCCACCACAAACATCGCGAATTGAACGATCGAAATCACGGTCGCCACCCAGGCATTGCGGCCGCGGTACAGGCCGAAGGCCATGCGAAAGAACGCGGGCTCCTGCATATCGCTCAGCAAATGGCTGTCCGCAGCACTCAGCGCCTCGACGATGCGCTTGTCAGTCTCATCCATGATCCACTCCTTGCATGATCACGCGCAGCTTCAGCCGCGCCAGCATCAGCCGGGTCTTTACGGTCCCCGGCGGAATATCGAGCGCGACAGCCACCTCGGCCACGCGCATGTCTTCGAGATAAAACAACGCCAAAGCTGCCGCCTGATCGCGCGGCAACTGGCCGATCGCTCGGGTCAACGCCTGTTCCGGCAGCGCAGTCTCGGCAGCTTCGGGCACCAAGACCTGCTCCACCGCAAACTCCCGCGCCAGGCGCCGGTCGGCGACCTGACCTCTGATCACCCGTGCCGCCCGCCGGGTGACGATCCGCAACGCCCAGGGCAGAAAGGCGTGATCGTCGCGCAAACCACCTAGCCCGCGCATCACCTCGATCCAGGCGTCCTGCACGACATCCTGCGCCGCCTCGGCGCTGTCGGTCAGACGTCTAGCATGGGCATAAAGCCGTGGTCCGCGCCGCCGCACCAGACTGTCCCAGGCCGCTCGGTCCCCCAACCGGGCCCCCGCCACCTGCACCGCATCTTCCAGACGTGCAATATCCGACATCGGTCCCTGCCTCATGGCATCATGCCCCATAAGTGCCCGTTCACGTGGAATTGGTTCACTCAGCCGCAATATATTTTCACCGAGGCATGACTTGGTCGTGCTGACGCCCTATCCTCCCGGTGCTGCACAGGAGGATCGCATGAACATCACTTGGCTGGGCCATTCCGGCTTCCGCATCGAAATC
>JBDTQR010000301.1:0-4473 GCA_039932095.1 bacterium
CCGCAATGGATCAGTACGGGTCCAGCCGAATGTCTGGTATGCGGACGAAGCGGACTTTCGGTTGCAGTGGTATCCGCCATCTAAATCCACCGAATCTCTTGGCCATGAGGCGCGGCCCATGCCACGGGTTGCCCATTCACCGCCAACAAAAACATGTCTTCGTGAACTACCCCAGCCGCCTCGGTAAACTGAGGAAACGTGTCGGGACTTTCATTGCTAAGCCAAATCACTCGCGAGTCGTTGATCATCTCGGAGGCGAATTCATCGCGTTCGGCCTGTTTTGCAACATAGCTCAAGACTGCGGTATGGAACACGATAACGGTTACCCCATCCGGCGCTTGTGAAATCAACTCAGGTAAATCCCGCCGCAGGTCTCCAGCCACAACACGTGGTGGTTCAGTCCGAGCAATCTGGACAGCTTTACGAAAACGCACCAGTCGATCGGAATGTTCGGGCCAAATAAGGGCCTCCAACCATGCAACATCTTCGTCGTTGGACACGTCCAGCGGGTTCAGATCCAGTCCAGCCCGCCACACAATTTCGGGATGATGGGCTGGAAGAGGGGTGTTTTCAGTGGCTTTGCATCGGAATATCGGCGCTGCTGCTTCAAACCGCGTTGGGGCGGTCAATTTCTGGCGGTCCCAGTCGTAGCCATATGCGTCTGGCAAAAGACACAGCCCAGCAGATGCGCCGACCTCTATAAGCGCCAACGGCCCCTCCATCCGAGCAAGTAAAGGGAGAAGAACCGCGCAACGTCCGGGTTCGTTTGTCTGTGTAGTGTGCGTCAGAATAACCTCAGTTATGGCCTCCGCATGCGACTCAATGGCATCGTCAAATTCTGCGACCGACATCGGGGTTCCGGCGATGAGACGTAGGGCCGCAAAAAGTAGGTTTGGCTGCTGTCGGTCCCAAGGAAGTCTCTCCAGAAAAGCCAATGTTTGCGACGATTCCGCCACATGTAGCGATAAGGCTTCGTAAAGATTTGAACGGCCAGCAGCGTCCGTTCTCGCAAACTTTTGATAGCGCTCGGCTATGGCACTCATATTGTCGTACCCAACATGTTGACCGTCAGAATTATGGCAGAAGGCGGACTTTGGATCAATGGCGGCAATGGGCGCTTTGCCGACCTTCGCCACTGCGCACAACTGGGCAGCGCTTGACCGCCGGGTGGGCGCTGCACCTTTGGTTCTAAGCGCTTTATGGTTCAACCCATCCCACCGCAGTTCTGCTGGCAACGTTGCAAGAGCGCCCGCCCGAGGGGGCGGTCGGACGCTGCCGGGCGGGCTTCGCCCTTGATTCCGGGCAAGGGAAGCTAGGAATGCCCGCAATCGGCTCCAACCGACATCCGTGTCTTTGCTCAACCGAGCCAACTCCAATCCGGCCTCGCCCCTCACAAATTGGCCCAGTACCCCACGGGGAGGCCGCATCAGGGAACCCAATGTGGCCTGGGGGTGTGCCCCCCATTCTGCACTCACCACGGGACAACTGCCTGCCAGTTGCGAGCCTTTCGCAATGTGATTGAAATCTGGTTACCAATAACCCCCAAGCGACTGAAATAAAACAATTTTCAAAAATGACCACATGCGGACACTCAGATCTTGGGGGCATAGTCCGCCCCATCCACTCGACCGGGCCGCCCCGCCAGCAGCAATTCGCTGACCCTCGCCGGGGTACGGGAAATCACCCTGCCACGCCGGACCACCACCAGCCGGACTGGTTTCAACCGCAACGCCTCTGCCGGATCACGGGCTTGCAATACTACCAGATCGGCATGACACCCCTTCGCCAGCCCATAGCCCTGCAACCCCATCGTCCGCGCCGAATTCACCGTCAGCGCGTCGAATATCCGGACCTTGTCCTCGACCGAAGCCATCTGGCCGACATGAACCGCCATATGTCCCACTTCCAGCATATCGCCCGACCCCATCGAATACCACGGGTCCATCACGCAATCATGGCCGAAGGAAACGTTGACCCCGGCCTCCATCAACTCCCTGACCCGCGTCATCCCCCGCCGTTTCGGATAGCTGTCGTGCCGCCCCTGCAACATGATATTGATCAACGGGTTGGGGATCACATTCATCTCCGCCTCCTTGATCAGGGGGATCAGCTTGGAAACGTAATAGTTGTCCATCGAATGCATCGAGGTCAGATGCGACCCCGCCACCTTGCCCTGCAGCCCGAACCGGATGGTCTGCTGGGCCAATGTCTCCACATGCCGGCTCAGCGGATCATCGGTCTCATCGCAGTGCATGTCGACCGGCAACCCGCGATCAGCCGCGATCCGGCACAACGCCTCCACCGAAAGGCGCCCCTCCTCCATCGTCCGTTCAAAGTGCGGGATGCCGCCAACTATATCCGCCCCCATATCCAAGGCACGGGCGAACGAGGCGACACCATCCTTGGCCCGGAAATATCCATCCTGCGGAAAGGCGACAATCTGCAGGTCAAGATACGGCTTCACCCGCTCCCGCACCTCCACCATCGCTTCCACCGTCACCAGTCTTGGGTCCGAGGTGTCAACATGGGTCCGCACCGCCAGCAATCCCTGACTGACGGCCAGATCACAGTACCGCAGCGCCCGTTCCACCAAAGCCTCGCGGGTCAACAGCGGGCGAAGTTCCCCCCACAGCGCGATCCCTTCCAACAGCGTCCCGGACTGGTTCATCCGCGGCAGACCCAGCGACAGCGTCGCATCCATGTGGAAATGCGGGTCGATGAAGGGCGGGGTCACCAGCCGCCCGGTGGCGTCAATCTCCACCCCCGCCCCTGCCGTGATCGCATGCCCGACTTCCGCAATCGTGGTGCCTTGCACGGCGATATCCACGCCGGTTCGGCCATCGGGCAGGTTTGCATTTCGCACGATCAGATCAAACATGGCGGGCCTTCCGGACAGACGATGGGCAACAATTCGTCCAACATAGTCGCCTACCGCACCCGCCGGGAAGCTGCAATTGTGGAGCACGGATTTCGATCCGGATCAGGGTCAGCTTCAAGGGCTGGGCAGGGCAAAAGACAATGTGATAGACTGCGTGATAGACTGCGAGTGCGCGCGGGACTCACCGGGCCCGGGGTGATCCCGAGCAGTAGGTGCCAAGCTTCTTCGTGCTGCCCCGAAGTGGAAAGATCGGTGTTGCGCGTTATATCGGAGGACACGGCATATATCGCAGGCGGATCGGCCCAGCCTGGTGATCCGGACGATTCAAGGACCTGAAAATGACAAGACGACCGCATCCGCTGCACCCCATGACCAAATCAACGCCGCTGAACTTGATCTGCATGGTGGCTGCGTAATGGCAGACCGCGCAACAAGGCCATCCCCTCCGCCTGACGATGACCCCTACGCGACACTTGGCCTGACCAGGTCTGCGACGGAAGCCGACATCAAAAAGGCTTACCGGCGGCTGGTGCGGACAAGTCACCCTGACATTCACCCCGACGACCCTGACGCCGAAGCCCGGTTCGTCCGGATCGGCGCGGCCCATGACCTGCTGAAGGATCCCGCGACCCGTGCCAGATTTGATGCCGGTGAAATAGATGCCTCGGGTCAGGAAAGGCCGCAACGGCGCTATTACCGCGATTTTGCCGAGGCTCCGGGTGGTCGTCCGGACAGCGGCGGCTTTGGCGGAATGGACCCGGACGACATCTTTGCCGAGATTTTCCGTCAGCGCAGTGCGGGGGGCGGGCAAGGCTTTTCAGCTCGGGGTCAGGATCTCAGCTACACACTTGAAGTGCCGTTTCTCGATGCGGCACGCGGTGGCAAGGCCCGGATCGCGCTGCCCGGTGAAGATCCGCTGGATGTCACGATCCCGGTCGGGCTGCGCGACGGCCAGACACTGCGCCTGCGTGGCAAGGGTGGCGAGGGGTTCGGTGGCGGGCCACGCGGCGATGCACTGGTGACGGTCATGGTGCGGCCCCACCCACTGTTCCGCCGCGACGGCGAGACCATTCTGATCACGCTGCCGATCACATTGGATGAGGCTGTGCTGGGTGCCAAGGTCGAAGTTCCCACGATCAACGGCGACATCGCCGTGACCATCCCGAAAGGGTCGAGCAGCGGTAGGGTCCTGCGGCTGCGCGGGAGGGGTGTTCAGGGTCGCGACGGGACCGGTGATCAGATGGTGGAGCTGCGCATCGTCGTCCCGAAAACCGACGATCCGAAACTGGCGGCCTTTCTGGAAGAGTGGCGCAAGGACCACCATGACGATCCGCGCAAGGCCATGCTGAATGGGGTGCCGCGATGACCGAGTTTTTTACCGAAGAGCAAATTCTCATGCGGGTGACCCGCCTGACGCGCGTCCGCCTTATGGCCTATATCGAGGCCGAGGCCGTGACGCCGCTGCGGGCCGCAACGGGGCCGGTGTTTGCCTTGGGCGACCTGGCCCGGCTGGAACTGCTGTCAGAATTGGCAGACCTATACGACATGGAGCCCGAGGCTTTGGCGCTGATGATCACCGTCATCGACCAGATGCA
>JBDTQR010000302.1:0-4418 GCA_039932095.1 bacterium
GTGCAGCTTTTCGCGCCGCAGGTCGAGGAAGCGGTAGGTCAGACGGGTTTCCTCGGGGTAATCGACATCGCCGAACACCGGCATCGGCAGGTCGGCGGCCTCGCTTAGCACCGTCAGACCGGTGGCATAGACCTCGATCGCGCCGGTCGGCAGCTTGGGGTTCACCAGCGCCGCGTCGCGCGCCTTGACCCTTCCGTCGACGCAGACCACCCATTCGGCGCGCAGCTTTTCGATTTCGGCAAAGGCCGCAGAGTCGCTGTCGGCGATGACCTGAGTGATCCCGTAGTGGTCGC
Organism: bacterium; assembly: GCA_039932095.1. Lineage (GTDB taxonomy): Bacteria > Pseudomonadota > Alphaproteobacteria > Rhodobacterales > Rhodobacteraceae > Stagnihabitans. The sequence continues at coordinate 294 of JBDTQR010000302.1, forward strand.
GCAGGTCGATGAACAGGACGCCGCCATGGTCGCGCACCCGGTGGACCCAGCCAGACAGGCGCACGTCCTGGCCGACATGGCTGGTGTTCAGGTCGGCGCATGTGTGGCTGCGATAGGCGTGCATTTGGGTCCCCTTCGGCCGGGTGTTTTTGGTCAGTCTTTGGTCGGGGCCGATAGAACGCCGCGAAGCGATGAAGTCAAGCCTCAGCCCTTTCATGTGTCGCCAAATATCCCCGCCGGAGGCTCCGCCGGTCAAATTGCCCGCGCCGCCGGGCCATCCACCCCGTCCCGGGGGTTCAGGCCAAGGTCCCATTCTGCCGAGGACAGCCCTTGCACGTGCCAAACCCGCGATCCGCAGCTATGGCCGCGGATCGATCCAACGCGCCGGGATCAATCCGCGCAACGAATTGCCGACCCAGAGCCGCACATGCGGCAGATCACTGGCCAAGAGCCGCTCTTCGGTCGCGTTGATCTCGGCTCGCAGAACGCCGGGCAGCAGGCCACAGTCGAGTGGTGGAGTCCGCAGCCCGGCGCCACGGTCAAAGAACAGCGTCGTGATGCTGCCGTCGCACAACTCGCCGCGTTCGTTCTGGAAGATCACCTCGTCAACGCCCATTGGCAGCGCGGCACGGGCCGCGTCATAGGTGCCGCGATGGCTGGATTTCAGGGTCAGCCACGGGTCAGTCGACTGCAGGCGGCTGGTGGCGAGGGTCAATGTCCACTGGGGTTTGCAAGGCGGCAGGGCGGTGGTTTGTACCGCAAACCCACCCGCCCGGTCCAGCGTCAGGCGCAGGCGCGCCGGGCTCGCCGGGGCAGCCGAGCGCAGAGAGGCCCGGGCGGTTTGCGGATCGCAGGGCCAACCCAGCCGTTCTGCCGATAGCGCCAGCCGTGCCATGTGCAAATCAAGCCGTGGGAATTCGGTCCCGGTCCAGCCCAAGGTTTCAATCAGGGTCAGGCCGGGTTCGTCAGCCCCGTCACGTAACGTGCTTTCCACAGCGCCTCCTGCCATTCGCCCTCTGCCGTACTGTCATGGGTGACGCCGCCGCCCACGTTCAGGCGGAGGTGATCGCCGGTCACGGTCAGAGTGCGGATAGCCACGTTGAAAGCTGCCGAGCCATCCGGCCCCATCCAGCCGATCGCACCGCAATAAGCGCCCCGGGGCTGCGGTTCCAGCTCAGCAATGATCTCCATCGCGCGGATTTTTGGTGCGCCGGTGATCGAGCCGCAGGGAAACAGCGCGGGGATCAGGCTGGCGAGTGTGGCCGGGGCGGCCAATTGTCCGGTAATCCGGCTGACCATCTGATGGACCGTGGCATAGCTTTCGACATGGAACAGCTCGGGTACCTTGACCGAACCTATCCGCGAGATTCGCGAAATGTCATTGCGCAGCAGGTCGACGATCATCAGGTTTTCGGCACGGTCCTTAGGGCTTTGCCGCAGGCCCTCGGCCAGCTCGGCATCTTCGACCGGGTCCTGCCCGCGCGGTGCGGTGCCCTTCATCGGCCGCGCCTCCAACCTGCCACCGGCGTCCAGCCGAAGGAACAGTTCGGGCGAACGCGACACCAGCACCGGACCGCCCAGATCGACATAGGCCCCATACCCGACGCTCTGCCGGGCGCGCAGGGCGATATACAGGTCGAACGCAGTGCCAGTGAGCAGACGGGTTTCCATCGGGAAGGTCAGGTTGATCTGATAGCAATCGCCTGCCGCGATATAGGCTTTCACCCGGTCGAACGCCGCGCCATAGGCGGCGCGGGTCACCATGGGCTGCAGCGGAGCCAGCCGCGCCTTGGCTGGGGTCAGCGCCGGAACTGGCAAAGGGCCATCAAAGATGCCGAATTGCACAAGCGGCGTAGTGGGCGGTTTGAGGAATCCGGCCAGGCGCGGCTCGAACACCAGCCCGGCCTCATAGGACAGATATCCCGCCAGCCATTTGCCCGACGCCCGCGCTGCATCTAGCTGCCTAAGCGCGGGTAGCACATCCTCGGCCCGCCAGACAGTGACAGTTTGGCCGCCGTCAAACAGCGCAGGTCCGTCCGGTCCGTGTTCTAGAAGGATCACGCCTGCCCCCACCCCTTTGGTCAGACCTAGAACCTGACGCCAAGCGATGCCAGCTATTTCCGCACGCATCCTGTGCTGGAAACGACACGAAAATAGCGCTTGATCTGGAGTTGCTCCAGCATGGCACTCCGCAAGGGTCCACGGAGAATCGCCCATGAACATCGCCGAAGCCGCAAGCCTGACCGGGCTGTCGATCGACACGATCCGCTATTACGAACGTGCCACCATGCTGCCGTCCCTGCCCCGCGACACGCGCGGCTGGCGCCATTTCGATCCACCGGCGCTCGACTGGCTGAAGATCCTCGAACGGTTGCGCGCCACCGGAATGCCGATGGCAGAGATGCGCCGCTTTGCACAACTGGTCTTTGACCGTAACGACGACGCGCAAGCGGCGATGCAGGAACGGCTGGAGATACTGGCGCTCCACCGCAAGCGGCTGGCGCAAAAGCGCGCTGAACTGGCGGCTTGCGAAAGATTCGTGGACATGAAGATCCGCATGTATTCCGCAGACCTGGAGGCCTTGAATGCTGACCCGTAAAATCTGGACTGACACCGCAATCCCCGCCCTTGGACTGGGCTCCTGGGCCATCGGCGGGCCGTTCTTTCTGGAGGGCAAGCCGGCCGGCTGGGGTGAAGTCGACGACGCCACCTCGATCCGCGCCATACATGCCGGGGTCGAGGCAGGGGTGCGGTTCTTTGACACCGCGCAGGCCTATGGCACTGGCCGGTCGGAAGAGGTTCTGGGTCGCGCATTGCAAGCTCGCCCGGATGTGCTGATCGGCACCAAGATTGGCCATGTGATTGACCGGCAGAGCCGGGCGATGACTGGCGTCACGCTGGACCCGGCCTTGATCGAGGTCAGCCTGGAGGCGTCTTTGTGGCGGCTGCGCCGTGACCGCATCGACATGGTGCATCTGCATATCGGTGATGCCGACCTGACGGCAACGGAGGCGATCTTCGACCGTCTGGATCTGTGGGTGCAGGCTGGCAAGCTCGGCGCCTATGGCTGGAGCACCGATGACATCAGCCGCGCGGGCGCCTTTCCGGGCCGCCCGAACTATGCCGCCGTGCAGCTTGCCGCCAATGTGTTCGAACCGAATGAAGCCGGCATTGCCGTTGTGGAAGACACCGGACGGCTTGCCGTGATCCGTTCGCCGCTGGCGATGGGCGTGTTGGGTGGGCGCTATGATGCCACCACAAAGTTCGACCCGAACGACATCCGCGCGCAGGATTTCGGTTGGTTGAACCTGTTCAAGGACGGTGCCATCGCGGTCGATGTCCAGACCAAACTGGACGCAGTGCGTGAATTGCTGACCAGTGGTGAGCGGTCTCTGGCCCAGGGCGCGCTGGGCTGGCTGTGGGCGCGGTCTGCGGCGACGTTGCCGATCCCCGGTTTCAAGACGGTGGAGCAAGTGCAGGATCTGGCGGGCGCGCTCGACAAGGGGCCGCTGCCGACCGCCGTCATGTTGCAGATCGCGGCGCTGCTTGGCCGCTGACCGGCCCGCGCGGCGGGCTAGGCCGGGACGACGACTTTGCAGCGAGCCCAATTTCCTTGAAGAAATTTGCAGAATCCTGCAATGGATTTTGGCTTGGCTTGGCTACCGGAATCCGCTTGCGCCTCCGGCCCGCATGGCTATAACCCGCGAAGTTTTGCGCTGATGGGGGCTGCCATGCCAAAGAGAACCGATATCAAATCCATCATGATCATCGGCGCCGGACCCATCGTCATCGGACAGGCCTGCGAGTTCGACTATTCCGGTGCCCAGGCCTGCAAGGCGCTGCGCGAAGAAGGCTACCGGGTCATCCTGGTCAACTCCAATCCCGCCACGATCATGACCGATCCCGGTCTGGCGGACGCCACTTATATCGAGCCGATCACCGCCGAAGTCGTCGCGAAGATCATCGAGAAAGAGCGGCCTGACGCGTTGCTGCCCACCATGGGCGGTCAGACCGGCCTGAACACCGCCTTGGCGCTCGCCGACCTTGGGGTGTTGGAAAAGTACAATGTGGAGCTGATCGGGGCCAAGCGCGAAGCCATCGAAATGGCAGAAGATCGCAAGTTGT
>JBDTQR010000303.1:0-4416 GCA_039932095.1 bacterium
TCGGTCTCCAAAACCGAGGGTCGTGGGTTCGAGTCCCCCAACTCCTGCCAAGCCTTTCCGCACATGATGCCGGTCAGGTCCACTGCGGACTTGGCGACGCTTTAGCGGCTTGGCAAGCCCGGCAATGGCCGATATGTCGCAGCGCAGCGAACATGGAGCCGGGTGCGATCCCGGCTGGCTCTTCCGGCCGCCGATCCGCCGGACAACCGCAGACTTGCCTGAGCCTCCAGCGATGCGACGCCCGGCGCCGGACCCGGCTGAAACGGATATGACATGATTTCATTTGACGCCTACCGCCAGCAATGGTTCGGCAACATCAGGGCCGACCTGTTGTCAGGGCTGGTGGTGGCCTTGGCTCTGATCCCCGAGGCCATAGCCTTTTCGATCATCGCGGGCGTGGACCCCAAGGTCGGGCTGTATGCTTCGTTTTCCATCGCCGTGATCACGGCGTTTGCGGGGGGGCGGCCCGGCATGATCTCGGCCGCGACGGCGGCGACGGCTGTGCTGATGGTGACTTTGGTCAAGGATCACGGGCTGCAATATCTGCTCGCGGCGACGGTGCTGGCCGGGCTGTTGCAGATCGGCATGGGCGTGCTGAAGCTGGGGTTTGTCATGCGCTATGTGTCGCGGTCGGTGATGACCGGTTTCGTCAATGCCTTGGCCATCCTGATCTTCATGGCGCAGTTGCCCGAACTGGACCCGATGCGGGTGACCTGGCTGACCTATGTGCTGGTCGCGGCGGGGTTGGCGATCATCTATCTGTTTCCCTATGTGACGCGGGCGATCCCGTCGCCCCTGGTCACCATCAGCATCCTGACCGCGATGACGCTGACCTTTGGCTGGGACGTGCGGACAGTTGGCGACATGGGGGCGTTGCCGGATACCTTGCCGATGTTCCTGATCCCCGACATTCCGCTGACCTGGGAGACGCTGCAGATCATCCTGCCGTATTCGGTGGCGGTGGCGGTTGTCGGCCTGCTGGAAAGCCTGATGACCCAGAATCTGGTTGACGAGTTGACCGACACCAGGTCGAGCCGCAATCAGGAGTGTATCGGGCAGGGACTGGCTAATACCGCGACCGGGTTCATCGGCGGCATGGCGGGCTGTGCGATGATCGGTCAGAGCATGATCAACGTGAAATCGGGCGGGCGCGGGCGGTTGTCTTGCGGCTTTGCCGGGGTGATGCTGCTGGTCTTCTGTGTGGTCCTTGGCAAATGGGCCAGCCAGATCCCGATGGCGGCGCTCGTCGCGATCATGATCATGGTCAGCGTCGGGACATTTTCCTGGTCGTCGATCAAGGCGCTGCGAACCCACCCGACATCGTCCTCGGTGGTGATGGTCGCGACGGTGGTGGCGGTGGTCTACACCCACAACCTTGCCATCGGCGTGCTGCTGGGGGTGCTGCTGTCGGGCATCTTCTTTGCCGGCAAGATCGCGCAATTGTTCCGGGTGACAAGCACCATCAGCGCCGACGGGCGGGTGCGGACCTACCGGGTCGAGGGGCAAATGTTTTACGCCTCGGTCGAGGATTTCATGGCGGCGTTCGATTTCAAGGAGGCGCTGGAGAAGGTGATCCTCGATGTCTCGGCGGCACATATCTGGGACATATCCTCGGTGCAGGCGCTGGACATGGCGGTGCTGAAATTCCGCCGCGACGGGGCGGAGGTAGAGATCGTCGGGATGAACGCCGCCTCGGAAACCATCGTCGACCGGCTTGCGATGCATGACAAGCCGGGGGCGATGGACGAGATGTTGGCGCATTAAGGGGGGTTGGTCATGACCAGCAAGATCATCGCATTGGTGGACGGGTCGCTGTATTCCACCTCGGTCTGTGACCATGCGGCGTGGGTTTCCGGACGCACCGGCGCAGCGGTTGAGCTGTTGCATGTTCTGGGGCGGCGGGAGGGCGGTTTGCCACAGGATCTGTCTGGCGCAATCCGGTTGGGGGCGCGGACGGCGCTGATGGCGGAATTGGCCGAACTGGATGCGCAGCGCGCCAAGCTGGTGGCACATCGCGGGCGGGCCATACTGGAGGACGCCCATGCCATCGTGACCCGCGACGGCGCGTCCGAGATCACCACGCGGTTGCGCCACGGCGATCTGGTGGAGAGTGTGGCCGAAGTTGAGGCTGGGGCCGACCTGATCCTGATCGGCAAACGCGGCGAGGCGGCGGATTTCGCCAAGGGGCCATCTCGGGTCAAATCTGGAGCGGATTGCCCGGGCCAGCCACAAGCCGATCCTGGTGGCATCACGCGCCTTCAAGCCGATCGAGAAAGTGCTGATCGCCTATGACGGCGGCGCGTCGGCGATGAAAGCGGTGGATCATGTCGCACGCAATTCGCTCTATGCCGGGCTTGCGGTGCATGTGGTCACGGTGGGCACCGCGTCGGCCGAGGTGATCCGGGGTCTGGACGACGCCCGCGCGGTGTTGAACGCGGCAGGGATCGGGGCCAAGACCACCATTGTCGCGGGTCAGCCGGAAACGGCGCTTGGCAAGCTGGTCCTCGATGCCGGTTACGACTTGGTGGTGATGGGGGCTTACGGCCATTCGCGGATCCGAAGCCTGGTCATCGGGTCCACCACGACCGAGATGATCCGGGCCTGCAAGGTGCCGGTGGTGCTGATCCGCTAGGGGCCGGCGGCGCTACTTGCCCGCGCAGGGATCGGCAACCGGGGCTTCGGCCTCTTGCACGGTTTTGCGGACTTTGCCGTCCAGCACCAGCAGCTGCGGCTTGTTCGGGGTACAGCCGGGCGTCTGCGTGGTTTCAGTGGAGGTTGCGGCGGTCGGATCGGTGGCGTTGGTCTGGTCGAACAACGGGAAGTATTGTTGGCCAAAGCGGAACGAGTTGCGCGGGGTGGCCGCGGTGGTTGTCAGCACATAGTCCGCCGAGAACGCCACAGTCATCGGAACCGGCAGCCAATGGCTGAAATTGTGGAAGATCCCGACCATCAGGAACACTCCCATGCCTTGCAGCGTGCGTTGCAGCTTGGTGGTCAGCCGGAAGGCCTGTGACAGTACGAAAGACGTTATCAGCCCGAAGCCCGAAATGAAGATCAGCTCGATGCCGGGGTCCTGCAGCTGTTGGTTGCCGGCCATCAGCTGAAAGCGGACATAGTTGCCAAGCGCCACGCCCAGCATGCCAAGCAACAGCGCGCCGAATAGCCCGGCCGGGTAAAGTGCGTTGCTGGCAACCTCGACGCTGCGCGAGAACTGCCTGAGTTCCTTGCGCGGTACGGCGATCTGCTCGTCCAGCCCGACCATCAGGACATGCTCGCCGTCCTGAGCACGGATCCGGTCGAGCCGCGCCAGAAAATCCTCATTCGCCGTTGCCGCCATTCTGGCCCCCCTGCACCCTGTCACCTGCGGTTCTGGTCAGGGAGTGTGGTGAAAATGCGGTCGGTCTTGGGCGATTCAGCGGAAATCAGATCAAGTCCCGGCGATCCCATCAGCGTTGCCATCATCCGTGACCTTGCCAAATCGCCCGACCCTGCTACCGGTGGCGCGGCCGCGGAACGGACTTCGGTCGAGGGTTGCAATACTTCACATATAGGCTAAGTATTGGACCGCAACGCAGGAGGCCAGTTATGGGCAGGATCAGAGTAGAGAGTTTCATGATGTCGCTGGACGGCTATGGTGCCGGGCCGGATCAGGATCTGGCCAATCCGATGGGGGTAGGCGGTGGCGCACTGAGCCGCTGGGCTTTCACCACCAGGACGTTTCGCACCATGTTCGGCCAGGACGGCGGCGCAGAGGGCGTGGACGACGACTACGCCCAACGCGGGTTTCGCAATGTTGGCGCGTGGATCCTCGGGCGCAACATGTTCGGGCCGGTGCGCGGGCCTTGGCCGGATTACGACTGGCGTGGCTGGTGGGGTGAAAACCCGCCCTATCATGTGCCGATCTTCGTGCTGACCCATTACGCAAGGCCACCCTTGAAGATGGAGGGCGACAATGTGTTCCATTTTGTCACTGGCGGATTGGCAGAGGCGGTCGCGCAGGCGCGTGCTGCGGCGGGCGACAAGGATGTACGGATTGGCGGCGGGGTGCAGACGGTGCGCGAGGGCCTGACCACCGGCGTGATCGACGAGATGCATATGGCGATCTCACCGGTGTTGCTTGGCGCCGGGGAGCATCTGATGACGGGTCTGAACCTTCCGGCACTTGGCTACAAGGTGGCCCAGACGGCACAGGGCGAGGAAGCCAATCATGTGGTGATTGCGCGCGGGCCTTGAATTCAGCGTTTGATGCGCGTATCTCGGCCCGACCCTTAGAAGCGGAACCCAAAAGATGGCCACGACCAACCCGATCCAGTTCATCCAGCAGGTCCGCAGCGAAGTGGCCAAAGTGGTGTGGCCGACCCGGCGCGAAGTGATGCTGACCACGATCATGGTCTTCATCATGGCGGCGCTGACGGC
>JBDTQR010000304.1:0-4369 GCA_039932095.1 bacterium
GAGATCTGGTGCCACCGGTGTCGTCGACCAAATCCATGCATGGACATCTGATGGGCGGGGCGGGGGCGGTCGAGGTGCTGGCCTGTCTGATGGCGTTGCAGCAAGGGGTGATTGCGCCGACGGTCGGCCATGTCGCGGGCGATGCGGACTGCGATCTGGATGTCGTGCCCAACATGGCAAGACAGGGCCGCGTTGCCGCAGCCCTGAGCAATTCCTTCGCGTTTGGCGGGCTGAACGCGGTGCTGGCGTTCAGAGCAGTGTGACTACTTGTTGCTGGCGAGATTGGCGGTCTTGACCGCCTCAAACCCGGCGGTGAAGCCTTTCAGTGTCAGGGTCAGATCCACGGTCTTGTCGGGGGCGGCCGCGGGGACGATGGTGATAACCGCCGACACACCCTTTTTCATGGCAGCCAGCTCATCCGTCGTCAGACCGATCCGGGCCACGCAACCGACCTTGGCACAAAAGGCGAAGGGGTAGAATTTGGCTTGCTTCTTGTCGACCGAGATCTTCACATTGGCGGTCAGCAAGGTTTCCAGCGGTGCCATGAAGGTGGCACCAGCCGCAGCCTTGGCGCCGTCGGGCAGGTTGAACAAGCTGATTTCGCCGACTGAATTGCCATCGACGTCATAGAGCAGCTGGTAGAGCTGGCAGGGGTCTGAGCCATTGACGGTCTTGACGCAGCGCTGTTGCCACTGATCGAATTCGGCGGCCAGATAGGTGTCGCCCATGGCGGCATCAGCCTGGTTTGGCAATCCGGGTCTTTCGGTCGCGCCCATCGACAGATCATTGGGGACAGCGGCATCGGCGGTGGGTGCCGGGGTGGCGGTGTCGGTCTGGGCGAGGGCAGGTGACAGACTGACCGCCGTCGACGCAGCCAGCAGCAGACTAAGGGCAAGGGCGTTGAAAAGCTTGGGCATTGGTTCCGTCCGTTAAGGTTTGCGGTGCTGTAACATAGGGCGCCGATTTCGTCAGGTCCGAAATGGCGCTGATCGTGGAAAGGTGATTTTTCGGGCAGAATATTGCCTGTGAAGGTCGAAATGCAATCCATTGCCCCAAAAGGAAAAAGGGCCGAAAGACGGCCCTTTTTCGTGGTATTTTTTTGCTCCCTGTCGGACTGGCCGACTTGATGAGGGGACGCTATTGCGGTTTGCCGCCCCCGTCAACAGGGAATTTGTCGGCAAATTCAATGAAAAAAGGCCGCACCGGTGACGGCGCGGCCAGTCTGACAGGGAGGAAGTCACATCGGACGGCAACCGGATCAGGAACCCCGTCGCAGGCCCGACGCCATCAGCATGGTGGAAAAAGGTTAACAATGCATTTTCGCGGTGAACCCACCGCAAAACACGCTATCAAAGGGGCGAACGGGCAAGGGAAGTGCAGATGGCGGATCGGGTTTTTGTGGGCGGCGGCGGTGACGGTTATGCTTTGCCGCAGAGTTTGCTGCTGAAATATGGCAACCGGCACGGGTTGATTGCAGGGGCGACGGGCACCGGCAAGACAGTGACCTTGCAGATCCTGGCGGAAAGCTTTTCGGCCGAAGGCGTCCCGGTCTTCATGGCCGATGTGAAGGGTGATCTGTCGGGGATTGCGGTGGCGGGATCAGCGCAGGGCAAGCTGCATGACGCCTTCATGAAGCGGTCGGCGACGATTGGATTTGATCTGCAATACCGGGCGTTTCCGGTGACTTACTGGGATATCTTCGCGCAGAGCGGCCATCCGATCCGAGCCACGGTGGCCGAGATGGGGCCGCTGCTGCTCGCCCGGATGTTGCAGTTGAACGACACCCAGGAAGGCGTGCTGAACGTCGCGTTCCGGTTGGCGGATGAGGAAGTGCTGCCCATTCTGGATCTGAAGGATCTGCAGGCGCTGCTGGTCTTTGTCGCGGAAAATGCCACCGCGATCTCAGCGAAATACGGGCTGGTCTCACCGACCTCGGTGGCGGCAATCCAACGGCAATTGCTGATGCTGGAGAATCAAGGTGCGGTGCAGATGTTCGGTGAACCTGCGTTGGATTTGAATGATTTGATGCGGGTTGATTCGGCCGGCGCCGGGATGATCAACATTCTGGCAGCCGATAAGCTGATGCAAAGTCCGCAATTGTACGCGACCTTCCTGCTGTGGCTGTTGTCGGAACTTTTCGAGACGATGCCGGAGGTCGGCGATCCGGACAGGCCCAAGCTGGTGTTCTTCTTTGATGAGGCGCATCTCTTGTTCACCGACGCGCCCAAGGCCCTGATCAGCAAGGTTGAACAGGTGGCACGGCTGATCCGGTCCAAGGGCATCGGGGTCTATTTCATCAGCCAGAACCCGGCGGATATTCCTGAAGTCATTCTGGGGCAGTTGGGCAACCGGGTGCAGCACGGTCTGCGCGCTTTCACCCCGAAAGATCAGAAGGATCTCGCCTCGGCGGCCGAGACCTACCGGCCCAACCCGCGTTTCGACACCGCCGAGGCGATCCGGGAGGTGGGCACCGGCGAGGCCGTGACCTCGTTCCTGGAGGACAAGGGTATTCCGGGGATTGTCGAGCGGACACTGGTGCGCCCGCCGTCGTCGCTGCTGGGGCCGGTCGATGCGGCAGTGCGAGCCGGATTGATTGCCGCCTCACCCATGGCCGCGAAATACAATCAGACGGTGGACCGCGACAGCGCCTATGAGCGGTTGCAGAAACGGGCGGCGGATGCGGCGCAGAATGCGCAAACGGCGGCTCCACCGCCGGCAACCCCACCCACTTCGGCCCCGGCTGACGACGGGTTCAGCCACGCCAAACGCTATGACGGCGGCGTGTCGGGTGGCAGTTCGACCGTGACCCGCAAGTCGACTGGCGGGGCAAGTCGCAACGATTCACTGGGCGAGGCCTTTGCCAAAAGCTTTGCGCGTCAATTGGGCACCAGAACCGGACAAGCTGTGGTGCGCGGCGTTTTGGGGTCGATTTTCGGGAAACGCTGACTATCCTGTTGGCGACCACAATCGGGAGTTAGTCGGATGACCTTGTCGGCCGCTGAGCAATATCTGCTGGAATTGATCAACCGGGGACGGCTGGATCCTGCGGGCGAAGCCGCGCGGATGGGAATTGGTCTGAACGACGGGCTGTCCGCCGGTGCGATATCGGCGACCGCCAAACAGGTTCTGGCCCCCAACGCTCTGCTGGAGCAAGCGGCCACGGGGCATACGACGTTCCTGCTGGCCAATGATCTGTTTTCACATACCGGCGCGGGTGGTTCGAGCCCCTACCAACGCGTGACAGCGGCGGGCTACATTTGGTCCACGATGGGAGAGAATGTGGCCTGGGTCGGGTCAACCGGGCCGGTGACCATTGAGGGTAAAATCGATGCTCTGAACTATAACCTGTTTCTCAGCCATGACCACCGCTTGAACCTGATGAACGACGGGTTTCGCGAGGTTGGGTTGTCGGCGGGCTTGGGCCAGCATACCGACAGCGGCACGCACATCAAATACAACGCCGTCATGCTGACCGAGGATTTTGCCACCACCGGGACCGCGCATTTTCTGACCGGCGTGGCCTATGGCGACGGCGATCACAACAATTTCTACTCCATGGGCGAGGGTGTTTCGGGAGTGGAGTTTGTGGTGGCGGGGCAGACTGCAACCACCGCAGTTGCCGGCGGCTATGCGCTTGCGGTGGCGGATTTCTCGGCGGAGAGGACTTTGGTCACCGGGCATTCGGGTGGCCTGAACTTCGCGGTCAAGTTGGATCTGCGACCGGGGAATGTGAAGCTGGATCTGGTGGATGGCGACACGTTCTTCACGTCTGGCAACATTGCGCTGAAGTCCGGCGTCAGGGATGTGGTGCTGCTGGGCGTCAATGACCTCGACGCAAGTGGCTCGGGCGGGCGCGATCATATTACCGGAAATTCCGGCGACAATGACTTGCAGGGCAAGGATGGGCGCGACGTTGTCAAAGGGGGCGGTGGCCGCGATGTGCTGACCGGTGGGCAGGGCAACGACGTGCTGGTCGGCGGCAAGCTGGCCGATACATTTGTGTTCGGGCGCGATGACGGGGTCGACCGCGTCAAGGACTTTTCCGTTGCACATCACGATACGCTGCATCTGAACGACAATCTGTGGTCGGGCACGTTGAGCGCAGGGCAAGTCGTGTCGACATTCGCCACCGTTCAGGCGGGCGAGGTGGTGTTCGATTTCGGGACCAATGAACTGCATCTGGCCGGGGTGTCCACGCTGGACGGTCTGGCCGCACAGATCCAAATCATCTAGCCACCAGTCGTTCGGCACGGACTTGCGCAATGCCCTGTTGTGCCGGCTTAGAGACGCTGGTCGGCGCCGGTGGCCATGACACGTTGTACGGTGGCAGCGGCGGCGATGTCCTGTTCGGCGACAGCGATCCCGACGC
>JBDTQR010000305.1:0-4339 GCA_039932095.1 bacterium
ACTCACCCTCGAAGCATTTCGCAGGTGGACAATGCAGGCCTCCTCCAGTTCGGAATGCCCATCTGAGGAGTGAATGATGTCGTCTGAACACGCATCCCAAAACCGATTCTTGACTGCCACCATCGGGCGGCTTTTTGTCGCCAATGCCCTGCCGATGATGGTCATGATGTTGATGAGTGGCATGTTGGCCGTGGTCGACGCTGCCTTTCTGGGACATTTTGTCGGGCCCGATGCCCTTGCAGCCGTAAGCCTGGTGTTTCCTGTCTTGATGATCACGATCGCTCTGTCGACCCTCGTCAGCGGCGGCATGTCCAGCCTTCTTGCGCGTCAACTGGGGGCCGAGCAATACACTGACGCAATGGCTGTTTTTGCTCAGGCGCATGGATTGGCCCTCTTCTTATCCATGCTGTTGATCGCGGCCTTCGGCACTTTTGCAGGCTATGTCGTCGGCCAGCTGTCGGGCGGCCAGGCTGACATTGCCCACATGGCCTACACCTATCTTGCCATCATGATCCTTGCGTCACCCCTGCAGCTGCTATTGGGCGTTCATGCCGATGCGTGGCGCAATGAGGGTCACGTCGGCCTGATCGCTTTGATGTCAGCAGGCGTAACCCTTGCCAATATCGCACTGAATTATGTGATGATTGTGCCCTTGGAGATGGGCGTGGCGGGATCCGCCTTGGGAACGGCTATTGCCCAGGGAACAGGGCTAGCCTTGCTTGCAGGCTTGCGGTGGCACGGTGCAGGCATCCTGAGGATGTCCGGTCTCTGGAAATCCCGATGGATCGGTGCATGGCGCCCCATTTTGACCTTGGGCGCGCCAGTAAGTCTCAGCTTCATCGGGATCGCACTGGTTTCGGCCACGGTAATCACGACGCTGCGTCTGACGGCGGGCTCTGGCTATGTCGATAGCGTTGCCGCTTATGGCATTGTGACCCGGATCTTGAGTTTCACCTTCCTTCCGCTGATGGCCATCGCAATGGCCACCCAGACCATCGTTGGACACAACGTTGGCGCAAAGCTCTACCGAAGATCGGATGCCGCCCTGCAGTTGGCACTTGTCGTGGCCTTTCTGTATTGCGCCTTGGTCGAGGCCACCTTGCTGATCGGACACACTTGGATTGGCGGCGGATTTGTGACCAGCCCGCAGGTCATCGGCGAGGTCGGCAGGATTTTGAGTCCGATGTTGTCCCTCTATCTGTTCACCGGGCCGGTTCTGGTGCTCGCCTTGTATTTTCAGGCCATCGGCAGGCCCGGGCGGACGGCAGCGCTCACGTTGATCAAACCATTTGCCCTCAGCCCTGTTCTGCTTGCGGCCCTGGGCTTTTTTATCGGGGCAAAGGCAATCTGGTTTGCGTTCCCGATTGCGGACGGGATCATCGTCGCCACAGCCCTCGGAGTGGTGATCGCAACCCAGCGACATGGCGACCCCGGCATTGGTTTGGGCCTGTCGCTTGGAGAGCAGACGCCGTAAAATTTTAACCCGGTGTCAGCGGCCAATCATAGGCCAAAGCTATGTGCGTCGCACTTGTTGGGCATGTAGATGAGCCACGCGCAGGCGCCGGAACGCGTCGCCTGCGGCCGGCGGGGTGCCAGCGGAGTGACTGCATGGGTTTTGCGGATCGTGGTGGCGTCAGCCTCGCCGAGGCCCCCATGTGCGACCTTGCCCCCTTCGGCTGCCCTGCCTGTTTGATCGCCGATCGTGAAGCCAGCCGACTTGCGGCAAGCCGGCCCCGACTGTTACAGCGCGGCGTCTCGGGCGGCGTCCTGCGCTTCGTGAATCTGGTCCTTGATGCGGCGACCGACAAAGATTGGCAGCAGAAAGCCGATCACGGCAAAGATCCACAAGCCAATCGCCAGCGGAGAGGCAAAGAGCGCAGTCCAGTCCCCGTCCGAGATTGTCAGCGCGCGCCGCAGGTTGGCCTCCATCAGGTTGCCCAGCAGGATCCCCATGATGATCGGCACCAGCGGCACGTCGAACTTGCGCAAACCCCAGCCGATCACCCCGAACAGCACCATCACCAGCAGATCGAAGGTCGACCCGGAAACGCCGTAGATGCCGACGAAAGACACCATGGCCACCAGCGGCATCAGGTATTTCGGCGGGATCAGCAAGACCCGGGCGAAGATGCCGACCATCGGCAGGTTCAGCGCCAGCAGCATAACATTGGCGATGAACAGCGCCGCGATCAGGCCCCAGACGATGTCGGGGTTGTTGGTAAAGAGGAGCGGCCCCGGCGTCACGTTCAGCGACAACAGCACCGCCAGCAGAACTGCCGTGGTCCCCGACCCCGGGACGCCAAGCGCCAGCATTGGCACCAGCGCCCCTCCGGCAGCGGCGTTGTTGCCCGCCTCTGGTGCAGCCACGCCGCGCGGATCACCCTTGCCGAACGTGTTGCCACCATTGCTGATCTGTTTTTCGGCCGCATAGGCCATGAACGACCCCAGCGACGCCCCGGCCCCCGGCAAAACGCCGGCCAGAAAGCCTATGACGGTAGACCGTACCATGGCAGGCGTGCAATGGCGGATCAGCTTGAACGAGGCGACCGGGCGACCGATGGAGATCGGCGGTCGCTCTTGCTGGGCCTCTTTCGCGGCTTTTGACGTACCGCCGCTGTGCTCCAGAAAGATCAGCACTTCGGACAGGGCGAACAGCCCGACGATGGCGACCAGAAAATCGATGCCGTCGTAAAGATGGACCATCCCGAACGAGAACCGTGGCACCCCGGTCTGGCCATCGACCCCGATCATCGCAATGCCAAGGCCAAAGGCCGCAGCCCAGGCCGACTTTGCCTGATTGGTCGAAGAAATCCCGCCAAGGGTAGCAAAGGCCAGGGCGAACAGGGCAAAATACTCGGCAGGGCCAAACAGCAACGCAACCTTCACCAGTTGCGGCGCCAGCAGCGCCAGCCCGATGGTGGCAAAGAACGACCCGACGAACGAGGCGATGCCAGAAATTGCCAGGGCCTCGCCGGCCCGGCCGGCCTTGGCCATCGGATAGCCGTCCAGCGTGGTCATCACCGCCGGTTCATCCCCGGGAATGTTCAGCAGGATCGACGAAATCCGCCCGCCATACATCGCCCCGTAATAGACCGAAGTCAGCAGGATCAGCGCCGGTGTCGGACCCAGCCCCAGCGAAAACGCCAAAGGCATCAGGATCGCCACGCCGTTGGACGGACCAAGCCCCGGCAGCGCGCCGATGATCGTGCCAAGAAAACAGCCGATCAGCGCCAGGCCGATGTTTTGAAACGTGATGGCGACGTCAAAGCCGTGTGCCAGATTTGCAAGTGTGTCCATTGGTCAGACCCCCCAAGGCCCAGTGGCCAATGTCAGCCCGAGAGCGAGGTGAAACACCAGATAAATTCCGCCGGACGTGGCAAGACCTGCCACCACTGCGGCAAGCGGGGACGCTCCCAGACGCCAGCTCAGATATCCCGAGGCAACTGCCGTCGTCACCACGAAACCCAGTTCCGGCAACAGATAGACATAGGCCACCATCACCGCGAGCCCTGCCGCAATCTCGGCCAGCCGCGACAGATCCGGCCATTCGGGCGACGCGTCCGGGCGCAGAATGATTGCCAGACTCGAAAGGCCGAACAGGCCACCAATGATATAGGGGAAGGCTTTGGGGCCGACCGGATCAGAGATGAAGCTCAACTCGATGATCGAAGCCGCCCAGACGTAGAACACGGCAAGCAACAGGCCAATGCCGCCGAATATGCGATCTGACATCGCGTGTCCCTTCAATTGCGGAAATCGGGTGGATGCACAAACGGGGCGCGCCAACAGCGCGCCCCGTAGTCTTGCACAGCAGCGATTACTTGATAAGACCGATTTCTTTCGAGATGGCCTGGATGCTGGCAATCGAGTCTGCGACATAGGCCTGGAACTCGGCCGGGGTCGCGTCAATCGGGGCCAGACCGTTTTGCTCCATCACGGCTTTCCACTCGTCCGAGCCGTAGACCTTGGCAACGGCATCTTGCCAATAGGCAAAGGCCTCGTCCGACATGCCGCCCGGGGCATAGAATCCGCGCCAGTTGGCGCCCACGGCGTCGATGCCCTGCTCTTTGGCGGTCGGGAATTGGGCGAAGTCGCCTGTCATCCGTTGCGGTGCCAGCACTGCGATGACCTTGATGTCGCCCGAGTCGACGAAGCCCTTGGCTTCCGAGGCGTCGCCGGTGAAGGCCTGCACCGAACCGGCAAGCAATTGGGTCACGGCCTCACCGCCCCCATCGAAAGCGACGTATTTGATGGTCCGCAGGTCATCGATCCCGGCCTTGTCCGCCGCGATCAGAACCTTCAGATGGTCCCAGCCGCCGACAGCCGAGCCGCCCGCGAT
>JBDTQR010000306.1:0-4306 GCA_039932095.1 bacterium
CCCTTATGCCCAAATAGGCATTGTCGGTGCCAGTGACCTGCACGATCCGGTTGTTTTCGCCAAACACCAGGGTCTGGCTCCGCGTCGAACTCGGCGCCGCCGCCACAATCGCCGGAATATCGGCCAGAAGCGCGTCCATATCGGCCAGCACCAGGGGCGGCGCATCGTTAGACCCACCGCCCGGCCCCCGCGTCGCCGCCCCCGGCCGCACCATCAACAGGTTCGACCCCAGCGAGGCCACATCCGACTGCACCTGCGCGGTCGACCCCTGCCCGACCGTCACCATCGCGATGACCGAGGCCACCCCAATGACAATCCCCAGCACCGTCAGGAACGACCGCAATTTGTTGCGGAACACCGTCGACAGCGCCAATCGCAGGGTTTCAAGCAGCATGTTTCACCCGGTCCGACTGGATCTTGCCATCGACAAAGGTGACGATCCGGCTGGCATATTCTGCCATATCAGGCTCATGCGTCACCATCAGCACGGTCAACCCCTCGTCGCGGTTCAGGGCAGACAGCAATTCCATGATCTCCTGCCCGCGTGCGGTATCAAGGTTGCCCGTCGGCTCGTCCGCAAGGATCAGATCGGGCTTGGTCACAATCGCCCGGGCAATCGCCACCCGCTGCTGCTGACCGCCCGACAGTTCCGAGGGCCGGTGCTGCTCCCTGCCCTCCAGCCCGACCTTGGCCAGAGCCGCCATGCCGCGTTCATGGCGCTCATCTGGCTCAACCCCTTGATAGATCAGCGGTAATTCGACATTTTCCAGCGCCGTTGTCCGCGCCAGAAGGTTAAAGCCCTGAAAGATGAAGCCCAGAAAATGCCGCCGCAGCAGGGCCCGCTGGTCACGGTCCAGCCCGCCGACCTCCTTGCCGAACAGCAGATACTGGCCAGAGGTCGGCGTATCCAGACAGCCCAGAATGTTCATCGCTGTGGACTTGCCCGACCCCGACGGCCCCATAACCGCGACAAACTCGCCCCGGTTCACCACCATGCTGACATCGTTCAGCGCATAGACCTTGGCCTCTGCCTGACCATAGATCTTCGACAGGTGGCGCAGTTCCAGCATCGGGCCATCCTCGCTCATCGTGACCCCGAGCTTTGTGCCGTCACCACCTTGTCGCCCAAGGCCAGCGGTCCCGCCATGATCTCGGTCAGATCACCGTCCGTCAACCCGGTCTTGACCTGCACCTGCTGCGGCACCCCGTCTTTCAGCACGTAAAGCGACCGGAGCCCGTCCTTGCCAACCTCATTCTTGACCACGGTGGGCCGCGAACGCGACCCCGGCACACCACTGGAAAACAGCATCCCCAGCAGGCCCGTGGTCTTTTGCGTGTTGACCTGCGCCACCGGCGGCGTATAGCGGAACGCCGCGTTTGGCACTGTCATGACATCCTCGGCATGTTCCACCGTGATATCGGCGGACGCAGTCATCCCCGGCCGCAACTTCTTGTCGGAATTGTCGATGGTCAGGATGGTCGGATAGGTCACGATGCCGTCCACCGTCGTGGGCGCGTAATGCATGGTACCGACCTGCGCCGGAAACCGTTGGCCAAGATAGGCGTCAACGCTGAACTCGGCCTGATCGCCGATCTCGACCTGACCAATGTCGGCCTCATCGACATCGACCTTCAACTGCATCTGGCCCAGATCATGCGCCAAGGTGAACAGAACCGTGGTCGCGGTCGAGGCCGACACCGTCTGTCCCAGATCCGCCGCCACATCCAGCACCATGCCGTCAATCGGTGCCACGATCACCGCCTTGTCCAGACTGGTCTGCGACAGTTTTACATTGGCTTCGGCCACCTGCACATTGGCCTCGGCCGAGACCAGCGCCGCATCGGCACGCAGCTTGGCGGTCGCCGCCGTTGACAGATCTTCGACCGAATTCAACCCGCGCTCGCGGATCTTCTGCGCCCGGTCCAGCGTCTGGATCGCCGCCGTCCGCGTCACCGTCGCGTCCTGAACCTGCGCCTTGCTGGCCGCCAGCAGCGCCTGCACCCGCGACAGATCGGCCTCCAGCGACGAGGTGTCCAGCCGTGCCAGCACCTGACCCTTGGTGACCTGATCGTTGACCTTGACCCCAACCTCGGCAATCGTGCCAGAGATCAGCGATCCCACATCGACCTGCTCGATCGGCTCCACCGTGCCCACCGCCGTCACGATGACCGTGATGTTGCCGGTGGCCACCTCTTTGGTCGTGTAGTGGACTGTCGCGGCCACGGTCTGACCCTTGGTCCAATACCAATAGCCGCCCGCAGCCAGTGCCACGATCAACAAGGGCCAGATCAGCCAGCCCTTGAAAAACCGCCGCTTGCGCCGCCGGGTGATTGCCTCGACCGTGATGGTTTCCGCCGCCATATGCCGCCTCTTTCAGGATCCTGCCCCTTAGCTGAGGAGGACATGTTGCAGTTTCAACGGCAGGACGCCGATATTCCGTCGCATGACTGCGAATTCGGCCGCGCCAAAGCAAAAGGACCGGGGTTGCCCCCGGTCCCTGCCCCACCAGAACGGTGGATGGATCAGCCCTGAACCATCTTGGCGACTTCAGCGGCGAAATCCTCTTTCTCTTTCTCGATGCCCTCGCCGACGGCCATCCGGACAAAGCCGGTGACTTCGACGCCGGCATCCTTGGCGGCCTGCGCCACCGTGATGTCGGTGTTCATCGCGAATTTCTGCCCCATCAGGGTGACTTCCTCGAAATACTTCGCCATCCGGCCGTTGATCATCTTCTCGATCACCGCATCCGGCTTTGGCTTCGCCGAGGCGGCGTTGTCTTCGCGGGCCTTGGCGATCTGCACCGCGCGCTCCCGCTCGACCACGGTGGCGTCCAGATCGGCCTCTGACAGCGACAGCGGATTGAAGGCCGCGATATGCATGGCGATCTGCTTGGCAATGCCGTTGTCGGTGCCCTTCACCGCCACCAGCACACCAATCTTGCCCATGCCATCAGCAGCGGCGTTGTGCACATAGGCCGCGACATGGTCGCCTTCGACCGCCGCCATCCGCCGCAGCGTCATGTTCTCGCCAATGGTCGAGATCGCCTCGCCAATCACGGTGTCCACGGTCTGGCCGTTCAGATCGGCAACCCGCAACGCCTCGACATCAGCCACCCGGACTGCGGTCTTGGTGATGTCACGCACCATGCGCTGAAAATCGGCGTTCTTGCCGACGAAATCGGTTTCCGAGTTCACTTCGACCGCCACACCGCGCCCGCCCGAAACCGCAACGCCCACCAGACCCTCGGCAGCCAGCCGGCCCGCCTTCTTGGCAGCCTTGGCCAGACCCTTGGTGCGCAGCCAGTCGACCGACGCTTCCATGTCGCCATTGTTTTCGACCAGCGCCTTCTTGGCATCCATCATGCCCGCGCCCGTCGAATCGCGCAGTTCTTTCACCATTTGAGCGGTGACTGTCATGTCCATCTCCTCAATTCGCAAATGAAACGGGCGGGGAAGTACCCCGTCCCGATCAACCATCCCGGCGAAGGCCTCTCCCCGCCGTCCAGCCATTTGGGCAGGCTTACGCCTCGGTGACGGCTTCTTCTTCCGGCGCCACATCCAGCGCGCCAAGATCGATGCCAGCCGCCCCCATCTGCGCCGTCATGCCGTCCAGAGCCGCCCGCGACATCAGATCGCAGTAAAGCGCAATCGCCCGCGCCGCATCGTCATTGCCGGGGATCACATAATCCACACCCTTGGGCGAGCAATTGGTGTCGACGATGCCGATGACCGGAATGCCCAGCTTCTGCGCTTCCAGGATCGCCAGCGACTCCTTGCCCACATCGATCACGAACAGCAGGTCCGGCGTGCCGCCCATCTCGCGGATCCCGCCGAGCGAGGCTTGCAGCTTGCCCTGCTCGCGTTCCATGATCAGACGCTCTTTCTTGGTCATGCCTTCAGCGCCATGCGCCATGATCTCGTCGATCTGCTTCAGACGCTGGATCGACTGCGAGATGGTTTTCCAGTTGGTCAGCGTGCCGCCCAGCCAGCGGTGGTTCATGTAATACTGCGCGCATTTCTCGGCAGCTTCGGCCACCGATTTCTGCGCCTGCCGCTTGGTGCCGACGAACAGGATGCGCCCGCCCTTGGCCACCGTGTCACGCACCAGCTTCAGCGCGGTGTCCAGCATCGGCACCGTCTGGGTCAGGTCGAGAATGTGAATGCCGTTGCGGTCGCCATAGATGTACTCGCCCATCTTGGGGTTCCAGCGGGCGGTCTGGTGACCGTAGTGAACGCCAGCTTCCAACAGCTGACGCATGGTGAACTCGGGAAGAGCCATGCCTTATCCTTTTCCGGTTTGATCCTC
>JBDTQR010000307.1:0-4285 GCA_039932095.1 bacterium
CGCTGCGAAGCCAACGCATTAACCAGTTCTTGTCGCGGGTTTCGTGGCGGCCAAGCAGGCGCTTGGCTTCCACCATCCAGGTGAGGTCAGTCATGGTCTTTCCTTTTGTGGGTTGAGCATGAAAAAACCTGCCTTGCGGGCGAGTTGCGGGTGGTTCGGTTCGATTTCGGCAGGGTCAGTGGGATGAGCGCAGGAATTCCTCGATGTCGTCGAGTTTCTTGAGGATGCGGTCCTGCGCGGCCGCCAGGGATGCGTGGGAGGCGGCGCTTGCCGCAGTCTGGGCATCCAGCCGGGCCTTCACGACCTCGATGGCGGCGCGGTGTTCCATGTGTTTCAGGTCATGGCTGTTGATCTTGCGGTCCAGATGCCAGAGCGCGGCCACCAAGGGGGCCACGGCCCATTTGAGGGCGAAGTCTAGAAAATCCAGCATTGGGCGGTCCTTTCAGGTCTTGGTTTTGGCTCGGTAGGCGATTTCGTGGTCAGGCCGCAGGTGGCGCTGCCGCTGCCTCCGCGACCGCCTCAACCGGCGGCGTGGCGTTGATGTTGCACGCAGGGCTGCCTTCCAGCGCCAGCAACACCCTGCCGGTTTCGGCGGCAGGCCTGTTCTCCAGATAGGCATGAAGGGAGCGGTACAGATCAGCGGTCAGCGCGACATGGCTGAAAGCCTCGTGGTCATTCATCATAGGCTCCGTTTATTGGTTGATTTGGGCGGGTTCGCCGACCGCGTGATCGGGTGGCTGCCGTCAGTCGATCACAATTTGCTGCCATTGCATCGCGTGCAGGCCAAAGCCGATGACAGCGCTGGTGCCGCCGACGCTGGCCGCGCCGAAGGATGGCTGGTTGATCGGTGGCAGCATTCGGCGCACAGGGCAGGTCGCAACCCGCGAAAACGGCCTGAAATTCGATTATTTCCCATCATTTGTTGGACTTAATAGCATTGTTTACCTTGTCATTGACAGGTCTGGCACAATGGATTTACGCTATTGTCCAACAAATGAGGCAGGGTGAGGACCCGGGCTGCGACTTTGCGCAGCTTGCTTGCTTTGACCAAGGCGCTCTGCCGCAGGTTGCCTTGTGTCGCGGATGGGAGAGCGAATGGCTGAATTACGGCTTCGTCAAATCGAAAAGCGCTTTGGAGCGATCAGGGTGATTGCGAGCATCGATCTGGACATTGCCCATGGCGAGTTCGTGGTATTTGTCGGGCCATCCGGCTGTGGCAAGTCGACCCTGTTGCGCATGATTGCCGGACTGGAGGAAATCACCGATGGTGACCTCTATATCGGTGGAAAACTGTGCAACGACATTGCGCCACGCGACCGGGGTGTCGCGATGGTATTCCAATCCTATGCGCTCTACCCACATATGACGGTGGCCGAAAATGTCGGCTTTGCACTGAAGATGGCGAAGATCCCGCGCGGGGAACGCGACGCCATGATCCGTGATGCTGCCCGGGTACTACAAATGGAAGAACTGCTGGATCGCAAGCCGGGGCAATTGTCGGGCGGCCAGCGGCAACGGGTCGCGATCGGTCGGGCTATCGTGCGCAACCCCAATGTGTTCTTGTTTGACGAACCGTTGTCAAACCTCGACGCCGCCCTGCGCGTTGACATGCGGATGGAGATTGCCCGTCTGCATCAGGACCTGGGCGCCACGATGATTTATGTGACGCATGACCAGGTCGAAGCGATGACGCTGGCCGACAAGATCGTCGTGCTGGACAAGGGAGATGTGCAGCAGGTTGGTGCGCCGCTGGAATTGTACCACCGGCCGGCGAACCTGTTTGTGGCGGGCTTTATCGGGTCACCCAAGATGAACCTGCTGCCAGTCCGCCAAACGGCGCGATCTGGCAGGCGGATCGAGGTCGGTTCGGACGACTTGCGCCCGGTAACTCTGGACATCGGAAGCGCCACTGTGCCGACACCAGACGCTTTGGTGCTGGGCATCCGGCCACAGGCGTTGCGCGTCGTGGCACCTGACGCGGCGATCCTGCCAGCCCTTGTCAGCCTCGTGGAACATCTGGGGGACCAGACGGTGATCAACGTGCGCCTGACCAGTGGCGCCGCGGTTCTGGTGATCCTGCCCGGCAGCGCGGCTTTGAAATCAGGCGACCGGATCGGGCTGACCTATGAAGAGGCCGATGCCCATCTGTTTCTGGCATCAGGCCCCAGATTGACTGGCCTGGCCCCCGAAATTGCCCAGGACAGGAGCCTTGGATGAAGATCACCTCCATCAAAACCGCAGCCTCAATCGGACATTGCATGCATGTCTGGGTCAAGGTTGAAACCGATGCCGGGATCACCGGCATGGGCGAATGTGTGCATGGCGAGCATGAGGCGATTGCCATCATCCGTACCCTGGAACCCATGCTTGTGGGCCGCGACCCCTTTGCCATCGACGCATTGTTTGAAGAAACCAGGCGGCATTTCGTGTTTCAGGGCGGCTTTGCCGGCGCGATGATCACGGCACTGACCGGCGTGGAGATTGCCCTGTGGGACTTGAAGGGCAAGGCGCTGAATGTGCCCGTTTATGAGTTGATGGGGGGTAAATTCCGTGATCGCGTCAAGGTCTATGCCGACTGCGAGGTGTCCCCGGGCCTGAACATGGATGAAACTCGCCGCGTGGTGGACGGGATTCTGGAACGCGGATTCACCGCACTGAAAGTCGACCTCGACATCTTTGCCTATGGCCATATCGGATCCGAGACCGAACATTACATCAAGGACCGCTTCAACATGACCCCGACGCGGTGGGAGCATGACCGCATGGTGCAACTGGCCGAAATGGTGGTCGAGGCGGCTGGGCCAGAGGTGGAGGTGGCGTGTGACCTGCATACACGGCTCGACAAGCACTCGGCCATCCGCTTGGGGCGCGACCTCGAACATTTGAAGTTGATGTGGCTGGAGGAGCCGATACCGCCCGAAAATGTCGACACCATGCGTGAAATCACGGCCGCCACGTCGACCCCGATCTGTGCCGGCGAAAACCTGTATCTGCGCCACGGCTTTCGCGAATGGTTCGAAAAGCACGCGGTGGATATCATCATGCCCGACATCCCGAAATGTGGCGGCCTGTCGGAATGCCGCAAGATCGCGAACATGGCAGAGATCTATTCGATCCCCTTCGCGCCGCACAACGTATCCTCGCCCCTTGGTACCATGGCCTCGGCCCAGGTCTGCGCGACGATCCCGAATTTCATGATCTTGGAATTCCACTGGACCACGCGGGACTGGTGGTCGACCGTCATTGGCGAGAAACGCGACATCATCCGCAATGGTCATATCGAGGTGTCGGACGCGCCGGGCATCGGCGTCACGCTGGATGAAGACGTGGCGCGGCAACACCAATTTCCCGGCACGACATGGTTTGCGTGACGGCCAAAAATCCGCTGATGCGGAGAAAGGAGGGCGGGGCGACTGAAGGATGACCACATCAGGCCGGTCCAGACCAATGGCGGACCGCAGTCAGCCAAAACAATGCCCACAGACCCTCAAGGCGGGTCCGGTGCGCGCGTATCAGGGAGGAGAATTCAAATGACCCAAAAGTACACACGTCGTCACATTCTGACATCGTCCACCGCAATGGGGGCCGGGCTTGCCTTGTCCGGTGGCATGGCTGTCTTTGCTGAGGACAAGCCCGAGGCAGAGTTGCCGGTCGGCGCGGCCGGTAAGTTGACGGTCATTCACCGTCAAGAATATTTTGAGGCCGCTCAAACGGCATTCCGCGACACTTGCGAAGATTTCGCAAAGGCGCATAGCGTGGCACTGGACATCTCGACCACCAATGCCGAGGCCTTTGGCGACTTCCTTGGCAAGATGTCGGCCGCAGTGAAGGCTGGCAATCCGCCTGATCTGGCCTACACGTCAAATGTGTCCATTGCGCAGATGCATTTGCTGGATCTGGTAGAGGACGTGACAGATCTGGTCGAAGAGGCCATCGGCAAATACGGCAAGGTCATGACCGGCATAAATGCCGAAAAGATTGGCATGGTAGACGGTCACTGGTGGTCGATCCCGTTCATTGCCAACACGACCGGCACGTTCTTTCGGGGGGACAAGCTGAAGGAAAAGGGCATTGACCCGGCCACGCTGACCACCTGGGATGCGCGGCGTGAGGCGGCACTGGCCATCTCGGATCCGGCCAACGAGTTCTGGGGCTGGGGGTTGACGCCCAACCAGTCAGGCGATGGCTGGGGTGTGGTGACGGGCATCATCAACGCGTTTCTGGGGCATTTCACCGATGAGAGCGGCACCAAGGTGCAGTTCAACTCGCCCGAAACCGTCGCCGC
>JBDTQR010000308.1:0-4252 GCA_039932095.1 bacterium
CGGCCACGGCTATTACCCGATCCTGCGCATCGACACCAATCAGGGCGTCTACGGTCTGGGTGAGGTGCGCGACGGCGCGCATCCAGAAGTGGCATTGCGGCTGAAAAGTGTGCTGCTGGGCCAGAACCCCTGCAACGTCGATTACCTGTTCAAGTCGATCAAGGCTTACGGCGGCGATGGCCGCGATGCGGGTGGCGTCTGTGGCATCGAGATCGCCCTGATGGACCTTGTCGGCAAGGTTTATGGCGTGCCCTGCTATCAACTGCTGGGCGGCAAATACCGCGACAAGGTGCGCCTGTACGGCGACACTCCGGCCCCCCGCACCCTGACCCCCGAAGGCTACGCCGAGGCGTGTCTGACGCGCAAGAATATGGGCCTGACCTTCATCAAATTCGACCTGCCCGGCAGCCTGTTCCGCAGCAAACCCGGCGCTTTGGTCGGCAGCCCGACGCTGCATGAATACCCGCTGTCAAACCAATGGTACGCCCCCGGCCGCGGCCCCGGCGCCCGCATCAGCCAATCGGGGCTGGAGCTGGCCGCCGAGGTTTGCGCCGCCGTCCGCGCCGCCGTTGGCCCCGAAATCTCGATCTGCGTCGATCACTTTGGCGAGGGAATGGTGACCGCCGATGAAGCCATCCGCATCGGCCACGCGCTGGAACCCTACAACCTCGCCTTTGTCGAGGATGTGCTGCCATGGACCGACATTGCCGGCCACAAAAAGGTCGCCGACGCGATCCTGACCCCGGTTGCGGCGGGTGAGGATCTGTACCTGTTCGAAGGCTTTCGCGAGGCCATCGAAACCCACGCCTTTGACGTCATCCACCCCGATATGCTGACCTCGGGCGGCATGCTGGAAACCAAACGCATCGCCGACCATGCCGACCGCCACGGCATCCCCACGGCCCTGCACGCCTGTTGTTCGCCGGTGGGTTTCATGGCCAATGTGCATCTTGGGGCGGCGGTGGCCAGCCTCGTGTCGGTCGAACATCACGGACTTGATTTTCCGTATTTCGCGGGCCTCGTCACAGGAATGGCCGACGACTACATGGCCGACGGCTATGTCACCGTGCCTGATGGCCCCGGTCTGGGCGTTGACTTGAACGAGGATGTCATCCGCGAAAACATGCGCCCCGGCACCGAATACTTTGCCGATACCAGCTTTTGGAACGCCAAGCGCGTCGGCAATGTGAACGACATCTGATCATGGGTGAGTTTGCTGGCAAAACCATCCTGATCACTGGCGCAGGGTCCGGCATCGGGGCCGCGACCGCCCGGATGCTGGCCGGGCAAGGCGCGCAAGTTGGGGTGCTGGATCAAAACCCCCAAAGCTGCGCCGACATCTGCGCCCAGATCACCGGGGCAGGGGGCGCGGCCCTGCCCTTGGTCGCCGATGTGGCAGACGCAGATCAGATGCAGCAGGCCGTGCAGGCCCTCGCCGCCACCGGGCGCATTGACGGGCTTGTCATCTGCGCGGGCATCAACGGCACATGGGCACCCATCGACGACCTGACCCCTGCCGAATGGGACCACACCATCGCCGTCAACCTGCGCGGCACCTATCTGGCGCTGCACCACACCGTGCCGCATCTCAAGGTCAGGGGCGGGGCCGTCGTGATCATCTCATCCGTCAACGGTGTGCGCACCTTTACCACGGCGGGGGCGGTCGCCTATGCGGCCAGCAAGGCGGCGCAGGTGGCTGTGGCGCAGCAACTGGCGCTGGAACTGGCGGTGCACAGAATACGGGTCAACGTGATCTGCCCCGGCTACATCAAGACCAATATCGGCCGCGCCATGGTCAACCGCAACACCGACCGCGCGGCCTATCCTGCAACCTACCCCACGGGCGACGTGCCCCTGACCCAAGGCCAACCCGGCCACCCCGATGACATCGCCCACAGCGTCGCCTTCCTCATGTCGGACCGCGCCCGCTTTGTCACTGGCACTCCATTGTTCGCAGATGGCGGCCAATCCGTCCTGCGCTGACCCTTAACCCCGGAGCCCACCACTATGATTGAGACCAAAGACATCACCCGCCCAAGCCCCGAAATATGCGCCGCCCTTGCCGAAATTGGCACCGCGGGCTGCACCGGCGCGCTGAACAACGTCGGCATCCCCAACTCGTTCATCAAGGGCCCTAGGGGCTGGAACACCGGCGAAATCTCGATTGCTGGCCCTGCGCTGACCCTCCAATTCATGCCCAAACGGCAGGATTTGTACGGCGAGGGCGAATATGACGACCCGGAAAAACAATTGCACCGCCATGTGTTGTACCACACCAAGCCCGGCGATTTCGTTGTGGTCGATGCCCGCAGCGACATGACGGCGGGGATCTTTGGCGAGATGATGATGACTTATTTCAAGGGTCGCGGCGGCATCGGCATGGTGATTGACGGCTGCGTACGCGATTATGCCCATGTGAAAAATGTGGGCGTACCCCTGTGGATGCTGGGCGTCACGCCCAACTTTCACACCCAGACCGGCCTGATGCCCTTTGCCGTAAATGGCCCCGTGGCCTGTGGTGGAGTGCTGGTGATGCCGGGTGACATCATCGTGGCGGATGAGGATGGTTCGTGCTGCGTGCCCGCCGCCCTTGCCGAGCATGTGGTGAAAAGCGAATCCAAGCATAAGGAATGGGAGGATTTTGCCCGCATCAAACTGTCCGAGGGCGGCGATCTGCGCAAGTATTATCCGCTGCGCGCCGATGCCCGCGTGGAATATGACGCCTGGCGTGCAGCCAAATCGGCCAAATGATCAAGGAGTTGGTGAAGTGTCAGGCGTCCCGTCATCATCCCTACGTGTTTGATCCCACGGTTTGATGGTGCGATACTTTCGCAGGAATGAAAGGACGCACTATGGGACAAGTTCGTCACGGGAGCGCCGGCTCTGCCGCAAATTTTTGTAAGGATTTGAAGAGGCTACCTTGCGGAAATGACCATGCAGCCAGCGCAGAAAATTGCTGGAAGGGGCTTATTCCGTTTGCTGCAAACTGATCCTTGCGGATCATGTGAGCCACTTGGATACCTGCGATGGTTGCGGCGGCAGAATGAATAGTTTTGAAGCCCAGCTTCGGGGGGGAGTGGACAAAACATGGGGGTCATGCGGCGCGTTTTCTGTTTGCGACGATCAGCCGACCATCGAGGACTGCGGCCCTTGTAACGGCTACTCGATGAGCCCCTTCGGACGACCACCGCATCCTTCTGCGCTTTCCCATCCGGGCATTGGCAATGTCATCGACCGAACCTTCAGCACGAGATGATGAGATCGGCAGTCCACTCCGGTACCGGCGGCCATAGTCGACAAGAGAATCCATGTTGTTCGCAAGATAGGTGTACAGTGTCTCGCAACGGGCGTGCACGCGAGCGGCCGCGGTTGTCGCGTTGACTGAGCTAATGGGATGGACTGCCTTCCCGCCAAACCGCAGCTATAGTTGCGGTCATCGGTAGGACAGGAAGGAGTATTCCGATGGAAATCGCGGTTCTTGGAATTGACTTGGGCAAGACGGTTTGCAGCGTGGCGGGAGTGGACGGCACTGGTGCTGTCGTGATGCGCAAACGTGTTCAACGTTTCCGGCTTCTGGATTTTCTGGCGCAGTTGCCACCTTGTGTGGTCGCCATGGAAGCCTGTGGCGGCGCCCATCACGTTGGGCGGTTTTGTTTGCAGTTCGATCACGAGCCGCGCTTGATGTCGCCGCTCTATGTTCGGCCTTATGTGAAGGTGCATAAGAATGATGACCGCGACGCCGAGGGCATCGCCTAGGCTGCGACCCGTCCGACAATGAGTTTCGTGCCGATCAAGTCGGAAGAGCAACTTGATTTGCAAGCCCTCCATAGGGCGCGAGAGCGGCTTGTGCAGGATCGGACCCGACTGATCAATCAGGCCCGTGGTTTTCTGATGGAGCGTGGTATTCGTCCGGCACAGGGGCGGCATGTTTTCCAGAGATTCCTGGCCAGGCTCGCCGAAGATCACGATGACGATCTGACACCGCGGATGATGGCGCTGCTGGCGGACATGGCTGCCGAGTTGGGCACGATCAACGAAAAGGTTGCCGCACTGGACAGCGAGATTAAATCGGTTGCAGGAGCTGATCAGGACATGCGCAGGCTGATGGAAATCCCTGGCGTCGGGCGAACGATCGCGACTGCACTGGTGGCAGCCGTCGGCAATGGGAAGACTTTTGGCAAGGGGCGAGATCTTGCGGCTTGGCTCGGCCTGGTTCCGCGGCAAGTTACAACCGGGGGCAAAGCCAAGCTGA
>JBDTQR010000309.1:0-4239 GCA_039932095.1 bacterium
GCCTCGCCATCTCGCTGACCGTGCTCAGCGTCAACTACATCGGTGACGGCCTGCGTGATGCCCTGGATCCACGGATCCGCGGCCGCTAAAGCCCGAAATCGGTGGCGTGCAGATGGTAGCGTCCCAACAGCACGATCTCCATATCCGCAGTGCCATCGCCATTCAGATCGGCGGAAATCGTGGTCCTCTGACCATGCCAGGCATAGACCAGCGCGCCTTGCGCCAGATCGAGATCACCCTTGCCCAGAAAGCGGAAATCATGGGTCAGCGGGTCCGTCGGGGTCGCGTCGATCAGATGCAGGTCGATCAGATCCGCGCCCTGTTCAAAATCGGTGATCACGTCCCGCGCTGTCTGGGTGCTGTCGGCGACCGCTGCATAGACGAACTTGTCGGCATCCGTCCCACCCGTCAGCTGGTCCGCCCCCCAGCCACCCTGCAACCAGTCAAGCCCCTGGCCGCCCTGCAAAGTATCCGCCCCGTCATAGCCGGTCAGATTGTCATCGCCGCCATTGCCGCTCAGAAAATCATTGTCTGCCGCACCGACATTGCCAAAGGCGCCTCGAATCGAATCGTTGCCGTTCAACCCGACAATGTGATCGCCCAGACTGCCGCCGGTCACGCTGATCCGCTCAAACCCCTTGGCGCTGTCGATCACCACGCCGTTCAGCAGCAAGTCCAGCGCATTGGGTCCGGATTTGCCGACGCCGAGAACTCCGCCCGGGACCACGCTGAGGATCAGGGCGTCATCACCCGACCCGCCATCCAGCAACTCGCCCATAGCGTCGAGTGACAGCGTGACATAGTCATTGCCCGACCCGGCATCGATCACGCCGGTGCCGATGCCCGAGATGTTGTCATCCCCCGCGCCCCCCAGCAGGCTGTCATTGCCGCCGCTGCCGGACAGAACGTCATTGCCCGCCCCGCCGCTCAGCACATCCTCACCCGACGTGCCCTGCAACCGGTCATCGCCGCTGCCGCCATAGCCAAAACTGGTGCCGTTGACCACGTCGTTGCCGGCCCCGCCATAGACCGTGCCGCCCGCCGACACCCCCATCAGGTCATCTCCGCCACCGCCATAAAGCCTGTCGATCCCCGCGCCGCCATAGAAAACGTCCGCAAGATCGCCGCCAATCAGCACGTCATCGCCGCTGGTTCCCACGATCTGCAACTGATCAATCCCGGTGGCCGTGCCAACGAAATGGGCGCCGTTCAGCTTGATCTTGGCGGCTGTCGCGTCAATCACCATGCCGTCAGTCTCCGACGACAGGTTCAGGATCAGCAGGTCATCGCCTGCCCCGCCCTGAATGGTGAAATGGTCCCAGGCGACCACCGTATCATTGCCGCTCCCCAGCGACAGCACGTCATTGCCGCCGCCCAGATTGACATAATCATTGCCATCGCCGCAGGAAATGCTGTCATCAAACGAACTGGCGTTCAGAAACAGCGCCTCCATATTCGCCACGGTGATGGCAGTTGCCCCACCGACCAGAACCTGAAAGTTGTGCCCGAAAACAATGCTCAAACCGCCAATGGTATCGCCCGAATAGTCCAGCGACAACAGGTCATGGCCCGCACCACCATCCGCCACATCGCCGAAATCGCCAAAACCGGCAATGATGGTGTCATCGCCCTTGCCGCCGAAATAGTGATCCTTGCCGCTGCCATCTCCAAGCCGGTCATTGCCATCACCGCCAAACAGAGTGTCATTGCCGTTCCAGCCGTTCAGCGTGTCATTGCCGCCAAGACCGGAAATATTGTCGTCGGTGTCGCCGCCAACAAACTGGTCATCCGTGTCAAAAAGCACCGTTGTAACCATGGCAAACAACTCCACCACAAAAATTGCACCTGGCGCAAGCCTAGCACGGCCCGCTGGATATCCTCACAGCTTTGTTGGACCGGACGCGGATGCCAGACCCCGGACAGTCCATACAGGCCGCTGGGTGACGATGGCTTCCAGATGGTTAAATTCCGGAACGCAACCCTTTGATATTGAACGATTGTGAAAAACGCCCAGTTCCGGTCGCGTGAATTTTCGCGGAAAATACGTCAGCCGTGCTGCATCCCGGACCGGATCCGCCGCACCATCAGCCATACCGCCCCGATCACCAAAGGCGTCAGCAGCGCCATGATCCACGGCTTCTCCATCCCCCAGCCCTCCAGCACCGGTTCGGCCAGATAGCCTGCCAGACTGACCGCATAGTAGCTGATCGCCACCACCGACAATCCCTCGACCGTGTGCTGCAACCTGAGCGCCATATCGGCCCGCCGGTCCATGCTGGCCAACAAGGCCTGGTTCTGCGCCGAGCGCTCCACATCGACCCGGGTCCGCAGCAATTCCGCCGCCCGTTGTGCCCGCTCCCCCATGGTGTTCAGTCTTGCATTGGTTGACTTCACCGTCCGCATCGCCGGATCATAGCGCCGCATCATGAACTCGCCAAAGGTCTGCCGCCCGCTGACCCGTTCCTCGCGCAGCACCTCGATGCGCTGTGTCACGATCGCCTCATAGGCGAGGGTCGCACCAAAGCGGAACGAAACCCCCACCGCCAAAGTCTCCAGTTCCGCCGCGATGGTCAGCAGTTCATGCAACGCCGCCTCGGCGGGCCGGTCCTCGGCGTTCAGATCGGCCATCAGCGCCGACAATCGCGGGTCCATCTGGTTCAACGCCCCGGTCAACTCCCGCGCCCGGATCAGCCCCAGCATCGACATGGCACGGTAGGTCTCGATCTCGCACAGTCGCTGAACGATCCGGCCGACCCGCCGCGCCCCGGTGCCGGGCCGCACAAAGACCGCAAACCGCATATGCCCCGCCGGATCGATCCGGAAATCCGATGCCACCACCGCCGCCCCCTCGACCACCCGCGCCACGGCCAGGCTTTCGGCGACAAACCAGTCTTCCAGCTTGTCCTGCATCGCCGCCTCGTCGGACGGCAACACCTCGACCCGGATCAAGACCGATGCCACCCGCAAGCCCGCCGCTTCCGCAACCCAGTCGTCGGGAAACACCTCTGCCTCGACCGGATCAAACGGCCGGGCCGAGACGCCGGGGGTAAAGGCCGAATAGGTCACAAACTCGGTGTGCGCCTCCCATTTCAATTCTGACCGCCCCAAGGGCCCCGAAAAATGCGTGGCATCCGGCTGTGGATGGGCCGAGGCATGGCGGTCCAGCAGCTTCAACAGATGGGCCCGGTCCTGTCCTTTGTCCCGCGCCGCCGGGTCGTCCGGATCCTTGATGGCCACAAACACCGCCGAGCATGGCACCGTCAGGATCGGAAACGGTCTGGCATGCAACTCGTTCACCAAGGCATAGCGCAGCGGATGGTCGTGATTGTTCATGGCACCCCTCAGAGATTGTGCCCCCTCAATACAGGCTTTTGGCCCGGAGGGAAGCCAGTAAAATTCAATTAAACCCGTATGTTAGCGGTATACTTCGGCATGCCGCTGGTTTTTCGGGGCGTGGCGCGGGTCCGCCGTGCCGACGTTCAGCTTCGGCGAAACCGCAACCAACCCGCGCCAAGCGACAGCGCGGCAATCGCACCGGCGACAGCAAAAGTCACGCCAGACCCCCAGAAAGACCAGACTGCCCCTGCCAACCCATTACCGGGCAGCAACGTCAACCCGGTCGCCAGATTGAACAGACCAAATGCGGTGCCGCGCAGCGGGGCCGGCGTCGCATCGGCCACCATGGCGGCCAGCAGCCCCTGCGTCAGTCCCATATGCAGCCCCCACAAGGCCACGCCGACAAAGACCAGCGTGGGCCAGATGGCCCATCCTACCAATGGCAAAGGGCGCTGTCCTTGACGTCGGTAGGATGGGCCATCCGGCCCATCCCGGCCCGGTCAGTCGATCATCGGCAGCAGCGCATCCAGCGACTTCTTGGCGTCGCCATAGAACATCCGCGTATTGTCCTTGTAGAACAGCGGGTTCTCGATGCCGGAATAGCCGGTGCCCTGACCGCGCTTCAGCACGATCACCATCTTGGCCTTCCAGCATTCCAGCACCGGCATCCCGGCAATCGGAGAGTTTGGATCCTCCTGCGCCGCCGGGTTAACGATGTCGTTGGAGCCGATCACGATGGCCACATCGGTTTGCGGGAAATCGGCGTTGATCTCGTCCATTTCCAGCACGATGTCATAGGGCACCTTGGCCTCGGCCAAGAGTACGTTCATATGCCCCGGCATCCGTCCCGCCACCGGATGGATGGCGAAACGCACGTTCTTGCCCTTGGCGCGCAATTTGCGG
>JBDTQR010000310.1:0-4207 GCA_039932095.1 bacterium
AATTCTGCGTTAAGTTCGATTGATATCTGCTGGTAAGTTATGTCTCCCTCCGCTTTTGCGCCCTCGGCCAACGTCACCGACCTTGCTGACATCGTACCGGTCACAGTGCCCAGCACTGTCAGTTTGAGTGCCAGCGCTTCGCCTTCGAGCGAGCCCGATTGTGCGATCAAAACTTCTGGCGCACTGATTGACCCAACGACCTTGCCCGAGACGTCTACTGGGCCCGTCGATGTGATCAGCCCGTCCAAATGCAAATCTTCCGCCAGGACAGAGCGCCGCGCGCCCGCCGGTGCCGGGTCTGGCCAGTTCGCCGTGTTCAGATCGCTGTTCATTGTTCACCCATTGATGCCCGCAGGTTAACTATGACAGAAAAAAACGGTCTAAGGCAAATCAATGTCAGATAAGGCGGAACGAGCGGTTAGATCGGACCCGTCAGGGCAGAGCCCGGCATGTCGCGATGGGCGGAAAGTTGCCATTCTTTGCTTTTGCCATCGGCAGCGTCGCTTCGGGAATGGGGCCACAGACCTACGCAGTGGAACGACAGTGTGGATGGGGATCCCTCCATAGGATAATAGTAGAACTCAACTATTAGCAGCTGGAATAATCATAGGATGAAATCTTCTGCGGACAGACTGCCGACATTCTGAACCAACAGCGTGAACTCAGCTGCCGCATCGCCGTCCACGTTCAGCCGCACAACCATATCCGCACCGACGACTTTCAGTTCGATCTCGCCCGCGGAAAATGAGCCGTCGCTATCCAATACGAAATGCTGAAACCCTTCGACGAGGTGATTGGCGTCAATGGCGGCCAGATCGATATGATCCCCCTTGCTGAAATCGGTGATCACATCGCGATTGGTCGCAGACGACTTGCTGTCGCTGAGTGAGGTGAAGATGAACACATCATGGCCGGAGCCGCCCGTCATAACGTCAGTTCCGGCGCCCCCGGTAATGGAGTCGGCGTTCTTGCCGCCCTGAATGGTATCGTTTCCTGCAAGGCCCATCAGATTGTCATTGCCCCGGTTGCCAAAAAGGAAGTTCGCCTTGGCATTTCCGGTCATTGTGTTGGCAAGATTGTTCCCGGTGCCGTTGATGGCGCCAGAGCCGGAAAGTGTCAGGACCTCAATCCCGCTGCCGATGGCATAACTGACCGTACTGATGACAGTGTCAATTCCACCGCCCCTGGTTTCAATGGTCCGGTCGTTGGCATCATCCACCAGATAAGTGTCATTGTCGTTACCGCCGGTCATCCGGTCGGTACCAGCGCCGCCATCTAGCGTATCGTCACCACCATTTCCGGTCAGCGTATCGTTGCCCGAAGTTCCTGTTAGCACGTTCGCCCTGCTGTTGCCGCTGCCGGACAGCCCGGAGTTGCCCATCAGCCTCAAATTCTCGAGATTGCCGCTGAGACTGAAGTCGACGCTGGCCTTCACCAGATCGATGCCTTGGCCGGCTTTTTCCTTCACAATATCGCTCGTCTCGTTGACCAGGTAAGTATCATCGCCGGTCCCCCCGAGCATGGTATCGCCACCCAGACCGCCATCGAGCGTGTCATTGCCAGCCGAGCCCTTGAGAACGTCACCCTCTTTCGTCGGCAATGGTTGACCGGTCAACTTGTGCTTCAAGTCGATCTTGTCGTCACCCGATGTGCCGATGATGGTAGTTCCCGGAACATCGTTCACCGTAACGGCAAGTTCCTGAGTGTTAGTCAAGATGCCATCGGAGACCTGAACCACCACATCATAGATGTTGTTGCCTCCGGCATCCAATGGGGTTTCGAAATCAGGTGCCGAAATGAAGGATAGAGCGCCCGTTGAGGCATCAACCTTGAACAGAGCCGCATCGGCACCCCCGATCACACTGAAGGTAAGCGTTGACCCGGCATCCACGTCGGAGGCAGTAATTGTGGAAACGGCCACGTGGTTTTCATTCATCGAGACGGCCGTCGACGCGCCACCGCCGCCTGAGGTGATCGTGGGCTTTTCGTTGATATTGGTTACGGTCACCGCGATGGCCTGACTGTCGACCAACCCGCCATCGGAGACCTGAATCGTTACATCGTAGACATTGTTGCCGCCGGCGTCTGCCTTGGTTTCGAAATCCGGCGCCGAAATGAAATTCAGCTCTCCCGTTTCGGCATCGACAGTGAACTTTGAGGCATCGGCCCCACCGATGATCGAATAGGTCAAGTTGGTCCCGGCGTCTTCGTCTATTCCGACGACGGTAGTCACGGCGGTGCCGTTTTCGGCAACGCTGATCACTGCTGACGAGCCGCCACCGTTTGATTGAATGAATGGAGCATCGGGCCCGTCAGTAAGGGTCACCGCCAACGCCTGGACATCGGTGAACGTTCCATCGGACACGCGCACTCCAACATTGAAGACGTTGTTGCCGCCGGCATCGATCGGGAACTCAAAGTTCGGCGCAAATCTGAAGCTCAGTTCGCCCGTGACTGAATTTATTATGAACTTTGTCGAGTCGGCGCCGCCCGCCAGCGAATAGGTCAGCACACTGTTCGCATCGAAATCAACCGCCACGACAGTTGTAACCAGAGCGGTATTTTCGGCAACCGAGATATCTGCCGATGCGCCGCCGCCGTTCGACGAAATCTCTGGTGCCTCGTTGACGTTGGTCACCTTCACGGCCAAATCCTGGGTGTCGGTCAGGTTGCCGTCGGAAACCTGAACGGTCACGTCATATTGGTTGTTGGCTCCGACGTCGGCCTTGGTCTCGAAATCCGGTGCCGAGATGAAACTGAGCGCGCCGGTCGTGGCGTCAATGGTGAATTTCGCCGCATCTGCGCCACCGGCAATCGAATAGCTGAGCGTAGCGCCGGCATCGGCATCGGTCGCGACCACCGTCGTTACTGCCGTGCTGTTCTCTGCGATCGAAACCGACAATGTCGCTGAGCCGCCGCCAGACGTGATGACCGGCGCATCGTTGGCGTCGGTGACCGTCACGGCAATTGTCTGGCTGTCGGACAGGCTGCCATCCGAAACCTGAACAGTCACATCATAGATGCCATTGGCCCCGCTGTCGGTTCTGGTTTCGAAATCCGGCGCCGTGATGAAGCTGAGCGCACCGGTCGTGGCGTTGATGGTGAACTTCGCCACATCAGCCCCGCCGATCAGCGAATAGGTCAGGGCCGTGCCGGCATCGACATCCGTGGCCGTCACCGCAGCCACCGACGTGCCGTTTTCGGCCACCGACACCGCTGCCGATGCGCCGCCGCCGCCAAAGGTGATCACCGGCGCATCGTTGGCCCCGGTCACAGTGATGGAAAGCTGGGCTGTATCACTAAGTCCAAAACCGTCGGTCACTTGATAGGTAAAGACGTCGGTGCCGGTCGATCCTTGGGCCAAAGCCTCGGTATCGCTGTCAGCGTCGTTGAGCGCATAGGAATAACTGCCGTCTTGGCTGATCGTGAGGGTGCCGAAGATGCCGCTCAGTTGGGTTGCCCCGGCGACGGAAGACAGGGTTCCACCGGCCACCTCTGTCCCGGCCCGCGCGGCATTGACCACTTTTGTGTCGCCCAAAGCGGAGTCTGGATCTGTGTCATTGGTCAATACATTGCCAATGGCGCTAGAGTCTCCAACGACCGCATTGCCAGCTCCACCAGCCTCGATCACGGCATCAGATGCATTTGTGTCGTCTACCCCGATGGGTGCGTTGTTGAGGATCTGGTCTGCAGCGAAGGTTCCGTTGGCAAAACTGAAGAATTCGGCCCCGTCAACTGTATCGGTTCCGTCCGGTGATCCGCCGCGTGTATCGGTCAAGGTAAAAACAGAACCGCCATCACTGCTGATCGCATAGTCCAGCCAGTTGCCTGTGAATACAACGGTATCGCCGGTTCCGGTTCCACCAGAGATGCTGTCATTGCCGCCGTCACCCTGCAGCGTATCATTGCCCGCGCCGCCATAGAGTTCGTCATCATGCCCGCCGCCGAACAAAGCGTCGTTTCCGTCCTCGCCAAACAGCCTGTCCGCGCCGGCATTGCCCGAAATGTCATCGTTCCCCAAGCCGCCGAACAGATCGTCGGCATTTGCAGTACCCGAAAGACTGTCGGACGCCGTGGAGGTGTTGAAAATGAAGTCTGACGACGTCAGGGACGAGGGGCTGGCCAGCCCACTGATGACCGTCGTCTGAGCCAGACCATTGCTGCGAAAACTGATCCAGGTGTCGGACCCGGCGTCGGACAAAAGCAG
>JBDTQR010000311.1:0-4195 GCA_039932095.1 bacterium
GGTTTTCGAGGCCTTCGGGCTGCACATAGCCGGAGAGGTAGTTGAAGACCTTGGTGGCGTCGCGGCCGAGGGCGGGGTCGCAGGTGAAGAAAGAGAGGTCGGTGTAGATGCGGGCGGTGATCGGGTGGTAGTTGCCGGTGCCGTAATGGGTATAGGTCACCAGCACCTCGCCCTCGCGCCGGACGACGGTGGAGATCTTGGCATGGGTCTTCAGATGCATGAAGCCATAGACCACATGGGCCCCGGCGCGTTCGAGACGGCGCGATTGCAGGATGTTGGCGGCC
Organism: bacterium; assembly: GCA_039932095.1. Taxonomy (GTDB): domain Bacteria; phylum Pseudomonadota; class Alphaproteobacteria; order Rhodobacterales; family Rhodobacteraceae; genus Stagnihabitans. The sequence goes on from JBDTQR010000311.1 coordinate 285, forward strand.
TCGTCAAAGCGGGCCTTCAGTTCGACAAGGGCGGTGACAGACTTGCCATTTTCGGCCGCTTCGCAGAGCGCGGAGACGATGGGCGAGTTGGCGGAGGTGCGGTAAAGCGTCTGCTTGATCGCCAGTACATTGGGGTCGCGGGCCGCCTGTTCGAGAAAGCGGATCACGGTGTCGAATGTCTCATAGGGGTGGTGCAGCAGCATGTCCTTCTGCCGGATCGCGGCAAAGAGGTCGCCTTGATGGTCCAGCACGCGTTCGGGGACGCGGGGGGTGAAATTGGGCCACAGCAGGTCGGGGCGCGAGGACAGAACCAGTTGTTTCAGGTCGGCGACGCCAAGGAGGCCACGGACTTCGACCACCTCGTCGGGGGTGACGCCAAGTTCCTCCATGATCAGGGCGCGCAGCTCTTCAGGGGCGCCGGCGGAGATCTTCAGGCGGATCACTTCGCCCCGGCGGCGGCGTTTGATGGCGGATTCGAATTCGCGGACCAGATCTTCGGCCTCTTCCTCGACTTCGAGGTCGCTGTCCCGCAACACGCGGAAGATGCAGTGGCCCCGGTCGGAATAGCCGGGGAACAGCATGCCGAGATGCAGGAGCAGCAGTTCCTCCAGCGGCAGGAAGCGGTGTTCGCCGGGCTTGCCGGGCAGGGGGACAAAGCGGGCGATCTGTTGCGGGATCGGCAGCAGGGCCTTCAGGGTGCGGTGGTCGGTCACCCGTTCCAGTTCCAGCGCCAACGAAAAGCCGGTGTTGGGGATGAAGGGAAATGGGTGAGCCGGGTCGATGGCGAGGGGCGAGAGGACGGGGAAGACCTTTTCGACGAAGTTTTCCTCAAGGAATTTCAGGTCGCGGCTGCTGAGTTTGGAGCGGGTCAACAGGGTGATCCGCTCGCCCTCCATCTCGCGTTTCAGCTTGTTGTAAACGGTCTGTTGGGTCTGCATCAGGCGGCGGGCGTCGGCATGGATCAGGCCGAGTTGTTCTGACGGACTGCGGCCATCGTCGGAGGTGGCCGAGTTACCGTTGCGGACCTGAGCGCGCAGGCCGGCGACGCGGACGGTGTAGAATTCGTCGAGGTTGGTGGCCGAAATTGACAGGAAGCGCAGGCGTTCCAGCAGGGGGACCGTGGGGTTGGACGCCTCTTCCAGCACCCGCCAGTTGAAGGCGAGCCATGACAGTTCGCGGTTGAAAAAGCGTCTGGCGCCGGTGCTGTCCTGTGGCGGCAGTGCAACCGGGGTGGCAAAGGGGGCCTTGAGGAAATCGGCTTGGGTCATGGCGGGCTTATCGGGGGCAATTGTGACAGGGATATGAAGGGGATTGCCCCCTATGTTTCACTGCCGGGGCGCGCTGTCCAGCACTTCGGCAGCCAGGGCGCGGCTGATCGGTCGCGCGGCGGCCAGGGCGCGGGCATCCAGGGCTGCTACCAGACTGCGGGCGGCGGCAATGGAACGCTCCATCCTGGTGGTCAGATAGGCAATCACGGTCGGCGGTACGGCAATCTGGCGGTCGGCAAACAGCTTGACGAGGACGGCCGAAAGCAAGGCGTCGTCGGGCCGGTCGATGCGGGCCATCGGCATGGTTTGCAAGCGGCTGAGCAGGTCGGGCAAGCGCAGACCCCAGTCGCGCGGCGGGGTGGTGGCGGTCAGCAGCAAGCGGCCATTGGCGGCCAGCAGGTTGTAGAGATGGAACAGGGCGGCCTCATCATCGGCACTGTCGGCGTTGTCGATGACGACATGGGCGGTGGCGGGCATTGTGGCGAGATGGTCTTGCAGGCCGGGCAGGGGAAGAAATTCGGCATGATGATTGCGGGCCCAGATATGGGCGAGATGGGTCTTGCCAGCGCCATGCGGGCCGACCAGCAGGAGGCGCGGGATGTCCGGGTCCTCCACAGCCTGCAGTGCGGCGGCATTGGCGGGGGAGGCGAAGAAATCCGCACGCTGGAAGGCCTCGGTCACCGGCAGGTTGAAGGCAAGCTGGCCGGTCACTCGGCCATTCCGTCGTCACTTGTCGTCTCGATGCCCTGATAGAGCAGGCTTTCGCGGTACCGCTCGATCCCGAAGCGGGCGAGGACGCCAAGCGACGCGGCCATCGGGACGGCGATCAGCAGGCCGACAAAGCCGAATATCGCGCCGAAGATCGACAGCGCGAGCATCAGCCAGACCGGATGCAGGCCGACCGATTTTCCGACGAGGCGCGGCGTGATCACGTTGCCTTCTAGAAACTGGCCCAGGCCGAACACACCGACAACGATGCCGATATGCAGCCAGTCGCCCCAGAACTGATAGAAGGCGAGACCGATGGCCAGCGCGCCGCCGATGGTGGCACCGACAAAGGGGATGATGGTGATGGCCCCGGCGATGGCGCCGACGATCAGGCCAAATTGCAGTCCGGCCAGCATCAGGGTGGTGGCGTAGTAGACCCCCATCGTGAGGCAGACCGTGGTCTGGCCACGGACAAAACCGGCGAGGGTGGCGTCAATCTCACGCGCAAGGCGGCGGATCACCGGGGCGTGGTCGCGCGGCAAGAGGTCGTCGATGCGGGCAACCATGCGGTCCCAGTCGAGCAGCAGGTAAAACGCCACGACGGGGACGATGACGATGAACAAGACCCAGGACACCACGCCGAACAGCGAGGTGACGACGCCTTGTGCCACCGCCCCGCCCCGGGCCTGAATGGCGGTGGCGATCTCGGCCAGGGTCTTGCGCATGATCGAGGTGCTGTCGGTCAGTTCCGGGAACTGGGTGGTCAAGAACGCCTCAAGCTTGGCGGTGATGGTGGGGGCGACGTTGATCAGGGCGGACAATTGCTGGATCAGCACCGGGATGACTGCCAGCACCAGAAGAACCACGATCAGGACGGCGACCAGCGTGATGACGGTGGTTGCGGCGGCGCGGCTGAGGCCGAGGCGTTCCAGACGGTCGGCCAATGGGTCGAGGAAATAGGCCACGGCACCGGCCACCAGAAAGGGCAGCATCTCTGACCCGAGATACCAGAGTGCCAGAAAGAACACCAAGGCGGCGATGCCCCAGTAGCGACCTTGGATGTGGATCGGCAATGCCATGCGAGGCCCCTTCGGCGTGTAGGGGTGATATTGCCTCGCAGGGCGCATGTTGCAAGTCCGTTGGCACCGACCGACCGGCAAACCGAGGGCAATGACCCGCATTGGACCGGTCGAGGCCAGGATCGCGGCATTTCTAACGGCTTCCGACGGCACGCAATCTGGCTGGAAGCGGGTCCGCCTCGACCCCGGTGGTGGTGAAATAGGCCACAAGGCTGTCAAGGCCGACGGCCGCTTGTTGCAACGCCTGGGTGGCATTGGTGGACTGTTCGACCATCGACGCGTTGCGCTGTGCCACCTGATCCAGTTGCGTCACGCCGACATTGACCTCCGCCAGAGCAGAGGATTGTTCGGATGCGCCAGTGGCGATGCCGGAAATCAGGGTCGATATATGCGACACGCGGTCGACCATGGTGTTCAGCGCCTTGCCGGCGCTGCCCACAGCCTCCACCCCGCGACCAACCAGTTGCGAGGACGTGCTGATCAAGGTCTTGATTTCCTTGGAGGCATCCGATGAACGCTGCGCCAGGGCACGCACCTCTGATGCGACCACGGCGAAACCGCGACCGGCGTCACCGGCCCGTGCCGCCTCGACCCCGGCATTCAGCGCCAGCAGGTTGGTCTGGAAGGCGATGTCGTCGATGACGCCGATGATCTGCGAGATCTGATCGGACGAGCGTTCGATGCCATTCATAGCTTCGACCGCGCCGAGCACGACCTTGCCGCTGTCTTCCGCCTCACGTCGCGCGCTTTGGACAATCGTCTCGACCTCGCGGGCACCGGTGGCGGCAGAACGGACAGAGGTGGTCAGTTCATCCAGTGCAGCAGCGGTTTCTTCCAGCGTGGCGGCCTGATTTTC
>JBDTQR010000312.1:0-4158 GCA_039932095.1 bacterium
GCAGAAAAGGCCCATGCAGCTAAGAACGTTGCCGAGACCCACAAGGAGCTCGACGCCGCGACGCATGCGCTCTCATGTTGCTGACGGTCTGAAATGACGGCGCGGTCGCCGGCGACAGTCGCTAGGTGACACCCGTTGCCCCAATCCACGCTGAACTGGAGAACGCATATGTCACTGGGAATAATCATCGCCATTCTGCTTGTCCTCGCCCTGTTTGGCGGATTCAGCGGTCGCATGGGAGGCTACGGCTACGGCTACGGTCACAGCGGGATGGGTGTGCTGGGGGTGGTGTTGCTCATTGTCGTCGTGTTGATGCTGATGGGCCGCATGTGAGCTCAATGTTTGAACAGACCCGCTCAGGCAATCCGTGGCCGGGTCTGATTCAGAATAATCATGTCGAACGACGTCGGCGCCACCGGGCGTTCAGCTCATGGATTGTAGGCTGTCATGCGGGAAGGTCGCCGCGAGGCTTTCTGCAGGTCAGCGCACCTGAAATCTCACCCCGCCCTATAGGATAGCCCCATGAAAGCGCTCGTTTATTCCAAGTCTGGCAAGATTGCTCTGGAAGACCGCCCCAAGCCGGAGATCACTGCTCCAGGCGATGCGATCGTGCGCGTCATCCACACAACGATCTGCGGCACAGATTTGCACATCCTGAAGGGCGACGTGCCGACCGCCGGGCCGGGATGCATCCTCGGGCACGAGGGCGTTGGCGTCATTCATAGTGTTGGCGCGGCGGTGACATCCTTCAAGAAGGGCGATCATGTGCTTATGTCCTGTGTCAGCGCCTGCGGGACCTGTTCGTTCTGCCGCAAACAGATGTACTCGCATTGCATCCATGGCGGCTGGATCCTCGGAAACTCGATTGATGGCACCCAGGCCGAGTTTGTTCGCACGCCCTTTGCCGAGATGAGCCTGTACCACCTCCCCAAGGGTGCCGATGAAGAAGCATTGGTAATGCTCAGCGATATCCTGCCGACCGGATTCGAATGTGGTGTGTTGAATGGCAAGGTTTCGCCCGGATCGACGGTTGCCATCGTCGGGGCTGGGCCCGTGGGTCTTGCTGCCCTGCTGACCGCGCAGTTTTATTCGCCAGCCTCGATTATCATGATCGACCTAGACGACAACCGACTGGCGATCGCAAAGAAATTTGGCGCGACCTCGACCGTGAACAGCGGGAACGGAAAGGCAGTTGAAGCGGTGATGAAGTTGACCGACAAGGCTGGCGTTGATACGGCCATTGAGGCGGTGGGCATCCCGGCCACGTTTGAACTTTGCGAGCAGATTGTCGCGGCCGGAGGCAGAATTGCCAACATCGGCGTGCATGGCAAGCCTGCGAGCTTACACTTGGAAAAGTTGTGGGATCGCAACATCGCTATCACCACACGACTGGTTGATACCGTGACGATTCCGATGCTGTTCAGGACGGCTGCGGCCAAGACGATCAACCCAGCGCTTTTGATCTCGCACAGGTTCACACTGGCCGAAGGCGAGAAAGCCTACGAAACCTTCGGCAACGCCGCCAAAACCAAGGCGTTGAAAGTGATCATCAGCCCCTGATGTGCGCCTAACCAGGCTAGAACCTGCCCCGCGCGGGAAAATCAGTGTGATCCAGATCAGGAGTTTCCAATATGAGCGACACATCAGGTCTTATCCTCGTCACCGGTTCGAACGGCAGGATCGGCAGCGCAGTCATGAATCGGCTGACCGGGAAATACGGTGAGGTGATCGGCTTTGATCAGAAAGCCCCCGCGCCGCCGCCACCAGATTGCGTGCGTATCGCCGTTGACATCAGTTCTGACGACAGCCTGAATGAGGGTCTGAAGATGTTGCGGGCGCATCACGGCTCGAAGATCGCATCGGTGATCCATCTGGCCGCTTATTACGATTTTCTGGGCGAACCAAACACGAAATATGAAGACATCACCGTCAAAGGCACCCAGCGGCTGTTGCGTGGCTTGCAGGACGGCTTTGAGGTTGAGCAGTTCATTTTCTCTAGCACGATGCTAGTGCATGCCCCCAATCAACCGGGCGAGGTGCTGACCGAAGAGTCGCCGATTGGACCGACTTGGGCTTATCCAGAATCAAAAGTGCGGACCGAAACGCTGATCCGTGCCGAACATGGCAAGATCCCAGTCGCGATCCTGCGACTGGCCGGGGTTTATGATGATGTCTGCCATTCACCGCCGCTGGCCAACCAGATCCAGCGGATTTTCGAACGCCAACTGGCAAGCCACCTTTACTCCGGCGAAACCTCGCACCGTCAATCCTTCCTGCACATGGACGATCTGGTCGATGCGATCGAGATGGTCGTCGAACGCCGGGCAAAACTGCCCTCCGAAGCGACCGTGCTTCTAGGCGAGGCAGAGGCGCTAAGTTATGACGAATTGCAAAAGGGCTTCATTGAACTGATCCACGGCACGAGCTGGGAAACCTACAGCGTCCCCAGTCTGATCGCAAAAGTCGGGGCATGGGCGGAGGGGCTGCTGCCGGGTCCCGGCCCCTTCATCAAGCCGTGGATGATCGACCGGGCCGACGACGACTACATCCTTGACATCACCCACGCTCTCAGCCTGCTCGGCTGGGCCCCCAAGCGAGGCTTGCGCGCAACGATGCCGAAAATGGTGTCGGCGCTGAAGGCAGATCCTGCGGGTTGGTATCGCGAACACGGGCTTGAACTGCCCACGTCGATGCCTGCGGTTCACGATTCCGACGAGGTGGAAGCGCCGGAACTGGTTCCATCGGAGGTAAATGCCGGGCATGACCATTCGGATCCCGGTGTGCGAGCCCGAACGGTCAAGATGGCTGCCGGGCTGCCATATAAAGTGGCAGGCACCGACGAAGTAGGCAGCAACGATGTACGCCCCAACGACGCGGGCACTGTCTATACCTGCCCGATGCACCCTGAGGTTCGGCAGTCCTCGCCCGGCAACTGCCCGCGCTGCGGCATGACGCTGGAGCCCGCAGAATGAAAATGACTGAAGGTACCCCCGCCAAAGCCGGCGCCGTGCAATACACCTGTCCGATGCACCCAGAAGTCGTGCAGGATGCTCCGGGAAACTGCCCCAAATGCGGCATGATCCTCGTGTCCAAGAAGACCTCGGCGTCTGCGGGGCAGGATGCGATGCGCGGACATGGGGGCATGAAGGGGATGACCGGGACGGCTCCCGCTGAAGGCTCCGGCGACATGATGGTCGATGCCCACAAGGCAATGCTGTGGCCGCATTACATGAACATGGTGCTCGGGGTCTGGCTGGTCGCCAGTCCGTTCACGCTGGGATACCTCAGCAAATTTATTCCCAATGCCAGCGCGCTGCGGGTGATCGCCGAGCGGGGTCTTTCGTCGTTTGAGACGCGCAATCTTTGGATGACTTACAGTGATATCGGCACCGGTCTGCTCTTGATCCTGTTCAGCTATCTGGCGGCCAATACGGCGCGGCGTCACCCGTGGGCGCAATGGGCGCTGGCCGTTGTGGGTGGCTGGTTGCTGTTGGCCCCCTTGGTGTTCTGGACACCGCTCGCCTCAGCCTATGCCAATGACACGCTCGTCGGCAGTCTGGTCATCGCGCTGTCGGTGTTGATCCCGATGATGCCGGGGATGAGCATGGCGGGCATGATGGGCGGGCCAGACGTACCGCCCGGCTGGTCGTATACGCCGTCAAGCTGGCTGCAACGCTTTCCGGTCGCCCCGCTGGCGCTGCTGGGCTTTTTCCTCGCGCGCTACATGAGCGCCTATCAACTGGGCCATATCGACAGCGCCTGGGATCCTTTTTTCGGACCGGGGACGCAAACCATCATCACCTCGGATGCCTCCAAGGCCTGGCCGATTGCCGATGGTGGTCTTGGCGCCGTGGTCTATATGCTGGAACTTGTCATGACCTTCATGGGCGGCAAGACCCGCTGGCGGACTATGCCATGGATGGTGCTGGCGCTCGCGGTGCTCATCCTGCCACTCGGCGGCGTCAGCATCTATTTCATCATCATCCAGCCCATCGTGATCGGCACCTGGTGCACGGTCTGCCTGATCGCCGGTCTGGCGATGGTCATCATGATCCCCTATTCGCTGGATGAATTCGTGGCCATGGGCCAGTTCCTTGTCGACGCCCGCCGCAAGGGCAAGCCGTTCTGGCGCACGTTCTGGACCGGCGATGCGATGGA
>JBDTQR010000313.1:0-4098 GCA_039932095.1 bacterium
GCAGGGTGGGCAGCTGGTCTTGCGACAGCATCACCCCGGCGGTGTTTTCGTCGTAGAAGGCATAGGTCGCCTGACCGTTCACCAGTTTGACAAATGCGACCGTGGTGGGGCGACCGGAGCGGGCGCAGAACGAGGTGTCGACCTTGGACGCCTCCAGGGTCTGGGTCAGAATCTCGCCAAGCATGTCGGTCGAGAGGCCGGAGAAGAAGCCGGACGGGGTGCCGAGGCGGCCAAGTGCTATGGCGGTGTTCATGACCGCGCCACCGGCATACGGGGCAAAACAGGGTTCGCCCAAGGTGCTGGTCCGCGGCAGCATGTCGATCAACGCCTCACCACAGCTGAGAATCATGGCAACCTCCCCCTCGATTTTGGTGACACTAGCTGGTTTGCGGCTGTTTGCGCAAACAGGTCAGGCGGTGAAATATGGCGCAAGGTTGGTGCGGATGCGGGCCAGTGGGCTGTCGCCGGTCAGGTCGGGCACAAAGGTCTCGCCGGTGATTGCCTCATAGGCCTGGATATAGGCTTGCGAGGTGGCTTCGATCATTGCGGGCGGGATCTCGGGGATCGGGTCGGTGTAGGGATCGCAGCGCGCGGCAACCCAGGCGCGGATCACGTCCTTGTCGATGCTGGGCGGGCGCGTGCCTGCAGCGAAGGCGGCGTCATAGCCCGAGGCGAGCCAGTAGCGGCTGCTGTCGGGGGTGTGGATCTCATCTGCCAGCAGGATGTCGCCATGCGCGTCCGTGCCGAATTCGTATTTGGTGTCGACGAGGATCAGCCCGCGTTTGGCGGCCATCTGCTGACCCCGGGCAAAGAGGGCAAGGGCCTTGGTCGACACATCGTGCCATTGGGCCGGGGTGAGCAGGTTTTGGGCAATGATCTCGGCTTCGGTCAGGGGTTCGTCATGGGCCCCGTCGAAGGCCTTGGACGTTGGCGTGATGATGGGCTTGGGCAGGATCTGATTGTCGCAAAGACCGTCGGGCAGGCTATGGCCGTACATCTGCCGCGCGCCTTTGCGGTACTGGGTCAGGATCGAGGTGGAGGTGGTGCCGGCGAGGTAGCCGCGTACCACGATTTCGACGGGCAGGATCGTCAGGTGTTTGCCGATCACCACATTGGGGTCGGGGTAGCTGATCACATGGTTGGGGCAGAGGTCGGCGGTGTGGTCGAACCAGTAGCGCGCCATCTGGGTCAGGACCTGCCCCTTGAACGGAATGGCGGCGAGGATGCGGTCGAAGGCGGAAATCCGGTCGGAGGAGATCAGGATGCGGCTGCCATTCGGCAGGTCGTAACAGTCGCGGACCTTGCCGTAGTAGGGATTGGGAAGTTCGGGGATACGGGCGTGGTCAAGGATGCGCATGGGACCTCCATCGATCCCGCGCCTATCGCGCGGGGGCGGCGGGATGTCAACCGGGCAGCGCGAGTCGGGCTGTCGCCCGACCTACGGTTCGCGGTTATTGGAATGCGCCGGGGTTGTTGAGGTAGTAGAGGTAAAGGGCACCACCCGCGACGATCAGGCCGCCAATGACGGCGAAGGTGATCTTCCACACCGACCATGGCCGTTCCCCCTGCACTTCGCCGGTCTGGGCGTTGACGAGGAAGCGGTAGCTTTTGCCGCCGTATTTGTAGGCGGCCATCCAGACTGGCAACAGGATGTGCTTGAAGGTTTCATCTTCATAATCGCTGTCGATGTTGTCGACGCGCTGCACGTCGCCGCCGATGTCGTGGCAGACATCGGTGTAGATCACGGCGGCCATCTTGGAGCGCCCGGTCTGGTGACCATCGGCAAGGGCGACGGTGTAACCTTCGGCCTGCAGGCCCGCCAGGTAGTCGGGGCTGTAGGGCTGCATCGCGGTCATGTCCCACGGCTCCAGCCCCTCGCCCAGACGATTGGGCAGCGAGGTGGAGGCGATGACCAGCACGTCATTAAACCGCCGGGCGACGGTGCCGGAAGCGGGATACCAGCGGGTCTTCTGGACCTGTTCCTGCCGCTGTTCGCTGCGACCGTTGACGTTTACGGTCACGGTGCGGGTTTCGTAATAGTGGACGCCCTTGGCGCCGCGATAGCGCGAATGGGTGTTGGCGTCGAAGGTCCAGTACGGGACGTAGACGCCGTTCATCGCCCGTCCGGCGCGGGTGAATTCCAGCAGCCGGTTGGGGGCGAACCACAGGGAACCGAGCCATGATGTCAGGGCCTTGCGGGCCGCGGGTTCGTCTAGCTGGAACGGGACGAGGGCCTGGGGTTTGATGTGGCGGTGGCTGCCACTGTCGACGACCAGCGGGGTGGCGCAGAAGGGGCATTCGGTGGCATGGTTGGCACCCTGAAACTCCACCACAGCGCCGCAATTGGTGCAATGGGTGGAGCGGACGTCTTCGGTTGCGGTGTCGGGCAAGTCATCTTTCAACCCGCTGGCGAGGGGATGTTCCTGAAAGGCCTTGGTGGTGCCGCCCCACGGGCCGCCGGTTTCGGCGATCTTCTGGACATGGCCGCAATGGTCGCATTTCAGCACCATCTGGCCGGGGGCAAAGCGCAGCTCTGCCCCGCATTGTTCGCAGGGGTAACGGTGTTCCTCGGCAATCGGCGACATGGATTACTGTCCGGGCGGCGGCGGTGGCGGCGGGACCATGGCAAACAGCCGGGCGAGGTCGGTTTCTCCGGCGGGTTTCCAGCCGTCCTGACCGGCGGTCCAGACCTGCGTGGTGCGGGTCAAGGTGCCGGCTGCGACCATCGCGGACAGGTCGGCATCGGCAAACGGCCCTTTGGTTGCGCCATTGTCGGCGACATGCCAGACCTTGGCCGCGGGCGGTGGTGGTGGTGGCGCGGCAGCGGCGGGTGCCGCCGGGGCGGCGCCCCACGGCCCGGCGTTTTGCTGTCCCATGCCAAAGCCCATGCCGGCGCCCATAGCGGCCCCCATCGTCGCGCCCATGGTCGATCCGGGCTGGGCCAGACCTTCGGCCGCATTGAACTGCATGTATTTGTTCAGATCGCCGACAATGCCCATCGAGGTGCGCTTATCCAGCACCTTTTCGACCTCATCCGGCAGCGAGACGTTTTCGATGTAGAATTCCGGCAGGGCCAGGCCATAGGCGGCGATGGTCGGCATGATGGCGGTGTTGACCAGCTTGGCGAGGTCCATGGTGTTGGCGGCCATGTCCAGCACCGGAATGCCGGATTTCGCCAGAACCTGGCTCATCTGTTGCAGGATGATGTTGCGGATCTGGTTGGTGATTTCGTCCGAGGTAAACTCGCCATCGGTACCGACCACCTCTTTCATGAACATCGCGGGATCGGTCACCCGCATCGAATAGGTGCCGAAGGCGCGGATGCGGACCGGGCCAAACTCGGGGTCACGGCACATGATCGGGTTCTGGGTGCCCCATTTCAGGTCATTGAAGCGGGTGGTGTTGACGAAATAGATCTCGCATTTGAAGGGCGACTGGAAAGCGTGGTCCCAGTGCTTCAGCGTTGTCATGATCGGCATGTTGTTGGTCTGGAGTTCATAGAGACCCGGACCGAACACGTCGGCCAGCTGGCCCTCATTGATGAAGACGGCGGCCTGACCCTCGCGTACGGTCAGCTTGGCGCCGTATTTGATGGCGTTGTCGCGGCGTTCAAAGCGCCAGACCATCGTGTCGCGTGTGTCATCGAGCCACGAGATGACGTCGATGAATTCGCCTTTGAGAAATCCGAAGACCATGATCACTCCTTTGCCGCGTTATACGGCGTCAACTTTCACCGCCAAGAAGGCGGCTTGCAAGGGTTTCGACAATTGGCCGCGCTTCGGCTTCGGTCATGCCGGGGCGCAGGGCGGGGTTGTAGAGGATGCGCAGCATCAGTTCGTCCTGACGGGTCAGCAGGGCAAATTCTTCGTCATCGTTGAAGATCGAGGGACGGGCGGCGTTGCTGTCGTTGGGCAGGCCGAGCGCCTGGGCCAGTTCCTCGTGAAAGCAGGCGATGCGCATCAGGTCGGGGTGTTCGGACGGGATGACGGCGACCGCGCCGACATAGGTCGAGGTCACCGGGTCGGACTGAGTGAGGACCTGGCAATAGGTGTCGTCGTCCATGTTGGTCACCGAGGTAATCTGGCCGAGCCGGTTGTA
>JBDTQR010000314.1:0-4083 GCA_039932095.1 bacterium
ATGGCAATGGCCGGTGTTGACCACGGCAATGCCGGCGCCAAAATCGATGTAGCGCTTGCCCTCGATATCCCAGACTTCGGAATTCAGGGCGCGGTCGACATAGATCTGGGTCTGCACGCCAATTCCGGTGGAAATGGCGTCATTGCGGCGGCGGGCTACATCTGCGTTCAACATCGGGGGCTCCTGTCCTCGCGCCCGGGTCAGATCGCGGAGCGCTTTGCGGCATTTGATCAAACTTTGAGCGGCGCTTCAATGGCGATCTGCGTCAGATCGCGCCGCCCGGCCATCCGAGGCACAAATTCAGGGTGGGATGCCGGTTGGGATTCACCTGCTGTTAATCAATCCACCCCAGTGTCGGCCCCGGGGAGACTATCATGGCTGCTGCAAGACTGACTGCGCCCGCTTATGCGGCGCCGCTTGGTGATGACCCGGTGGATTGGCTGCGATTGCTGCGGTCGCGCCGGATCGGGCCGGTGACCTTTCACAGGCTGGTGGCCGAACATGGCTCGGTCTCCGAGGCTCTGCGCATCCTGCCCGAGGTGGCGCGGGTCGCGGGGGTGGAGAATTATGAGGCTTGTCCGGTCGGCGTGGCATTGCATGAGATGAAACAGGCGCAGGTGGCGGGGGCGCAGATGTTGCGCTGGGGCGAGGCCAACTACCCGGCGGGCTTGCAGGAACTGGCCGACGCGCCGCCTGTCCTGTGGGTGCGCGGCGATATCGATCTGCTGGCGCGACCGATGGTGGCGCTGGTCGGGGCGCGGAGTGCGTCATCGCTTGGCCTGAGAATGGCGCGGCGGCTGGGCGAAAGTCTGGGGGCTGCGGGGTTGGTGGTGGTGTCGGGACTGGCGCGCGGGATTGATGCCGAGGCGCATCAGGCGGCAATCGACAGTGGCACCGTCGCGGTGCAGGCGGGCGGCGTTGACCATATCTATCCGGCCGAGAATGCGGCCCTGGCGGCGCAAATTCTCGCCAAGGGGTGTCTGGTGTCGGAACAACCGATGGGGATGGAGCCGCAAACCCGGCATTTCCCGATCCGCAACCGAATCATCTCGGGTCTGGCGCAGGCCGTGGTGGTGATCGAAGCAGCAGCGCGGTCTGGCAGCCTGATCACGGCTGAGGCGGCCCTTGAACAGGGGCGCGAGGTGTTTGCAGTACCGGGCCATCCGTTTGACGCCCGCGCCTCTGGTTGCAACCGGCTGATCCGAGATGGGGCGACGCTGATCCGGTCGGCGAAGGATATTCTGGAAGGACTGCACTTTGCGGCCCCGGTTCCGGCAGTCGATGTCGGGCCCGAGCCCACACAGCGGGTCTTGAAGGACATTTCGGCATTGCACAGCCAGATCCTGTCGCGGCTGGGGCCAAGCCCGCTGGCCGAGGATCAGTTGATCCGGGATCTGGCCATCCCGGCGGCTTTGATTGCGCCGGAATTGGTGACGCTGGAGCTGGAGGGCCGGATCCTGCGGCAGTCGGGCGGGCTGTTGTCACGGCTGAGCTGAGCGACCACCCCGCAATTGTGAAACCGCATGCGGTTGACAAACATGGCCGTTCACCCCCATCTAGCCCCCGCCAATGCAAGGCGTGCCGCAGTGCCGGTGAAAAGGGATATTCATGCCAGTTGTCGTTGTAGAATCTCCAGCTAAAGCCAAGACAATCAACAAATATCTGGGGCCGAATTACACGGTTCTGGCGTCCTACGGTCATGTCCGCGACTTGCCCGCCAAGGACGGTTCTGTCGACACCGAGCATGATTTTGCGATGACCTGGGAGGTCGCAGCCGACAGCCGCAAACATATCAAGGCGATCACCGAGGCGCTGAAAACCGACGACGAACTGATCCTGGCGACCGACCCTGACCGGGAGGGCGAGGCGATTTCATGGCATCTGCAAGAGGCATTGGCGGGGTCGCTGAAGAAAGGCAAGAAGGTCAGCCGGGTTACCTTCAACGCGATCACCAAGGCGGCGGTGACCGAGGCGATGGCGCATCCGCGGCAGGTTGATGTGCCGCTGGTCGAGGCCTACCTCGCCCGCCGCGCGTTGGATTATCTGGTCGGCTTCACCCTGTCGCCGGTGCTGTGGCGCAAGCTGCCGGGGGCGAAGTCGGCGGGGCGGGTGCAGTCGGTCTGCCTGCGGCTTATCGTCGAGCGCGAGATGGAGATCGAGGCGTTCCGGGCGCGGGAGTTCTGGACTGTGGGCGCGGTCATGACAACGCCACGCGGTCAGGATTTTGACGCCAGACTGGTCACGCTGGGCGGCAAACGGTTGGACAAATTCGACATTCCGACCGCAGCGGCGGCTGAATTGGCGGTGCAGGCTGTCACTTCACGAACATTTACGGTCACGGCGGTGGAATCGAAGCCTGCCAGCCGCAACCCCTATGCCCCGTTCATGACCTCTACCCTGCAGCAGGAGGCGAGCCGCAAATACGGCATGGGCGCCAAGGCCTGCATGTCGTCGGCACAACGGCTGTATGAGGCGGGACACATCACCTATATGCGGACCGATGGCATCGACATGGCGCCCGAGGCGGTGATGGCGGCGCGGGATGTGATCAAGGCGAGTTTCGGGGCTGCCTATGTGCCGGACAGCCCGCGGATGTACAAGAACAAGGCCAAGAACGCGCAGGAAGCCCACGAATGTATCAGGCCAACCGATATGGCGGCCAGCCCGGAGAGTTTGAAGCTGGCGGAGGCCGATCAGCGCAAACTCTATGACCTGATCTGGAAGCGCACGATTGCCAGCCAGATGGCGGCGGCGCGGATGGAGCGGACGGTGGTCGATGTGACCTCGCCGGACGGGCAGGTCGGGCTCAGGGCCAACGGGCAGGTCGTGCTGTTTGATGGGTTCCTCAAGGTCTATGACGAGGGCCGCGATGACGAGGAGGACGACGAAGGTCGTCTGCCGCAGATCATGCAGGGCGAGCGCGCCGAGAAGAAGGCGATCACGCCGGAGCAGCATTTCACCCAGCCGCCGCCACGCTATTCCGAGGCGACGCTGGTCAAGCGGATGGAGGAACTGGGGATCGGGCGACCGTCGACCTATGCGTCGGTGCTGACCACGATCCAGGACCGCGAATATGTCCGCAAGGACAAGAACCGGCTGATCCCCGAGGACAAGGGGCGATTGGTGACAGCGTTCCTGACCAACTTCTTCCGGCGCTATGTCGAATATGACTTCACCGCCGATCTGGAGACCGAACTGGATGATGTCTCGGCGGGCGAGCGGCAATACAAGGATGTGCTGACCCGGTTCTGGCGGGATTTTTCGGCGGCGATTGCCGAGACGGCGGATTTGCGGATTTCCGAAGTCCTGACCAAGATTGACGACTTTCTGGCGCCGCATCTTTATCCGCCGCGCGAGGATGGGTCGGACCCGCGCATCTGTCCGACCTGCGGCACCGGACGGCTGCATCTGAAGACGGCGCGGTCGGGTGGGGCGTTCATCGGCTGCGGCAATTACCCGGAATGTCGGTTCACCCGGGCAATTTCGGGCGGCGATGAGGGGGGCTCGGCCGACGGGCGGGTGCTGGGCGAGGTTGACGGGGTGGAGATTTCGCTGCGCACCGGTCGCTTTGGGCCCTATGTGCAGAAGGGTGAGGTTTCGGAAGAGTTGCCCAAGCCGCCGCGCGCCAGCCTGCCGAAGGGCTGGGCCGCCGACACTTTGACGCTGGAGCGGGCGATGGAACTGTTGACCCTGCCGCGGATTGTGGGCATGCACCCTGACGATGGCGTGGTGGTCGAGGCGGCGATCGGGCGGTTTGGGCCCTATGTCAAACATGGCGCGGTCTACGCCAATCTTCCGGAGGTCGAGGAGGTCTTTACCATCGGTATGAACCGCGCCGTGGAGGTTCTGGCGCAGAAACTGGCCGGGCGGCGCGGCGGGGCGGAGCCGGCGGTGGCTCTGCGCGAGTTGGGCGAGCATCCCGATGGCGGACCTGTCGTGGTGATGCCGGGCAAATATGGGCCTTATGTCAAATGGGCCAAGGTGAACGCGACGCTGCCCAAGGAATTGGCGCCGGAGACGGTGACGCTGGAAGAGGCGCTGGCTTTGGTCGCCGAGAAGGCGGGCAAGTCGGGGGCGAAGAAG